>JAKAVN010000055.1 GCA_021827495.1 Deltaproteobacteria bacterium
TAGCTGAACATCGAAGACTGCCGCCGGTCCGTCCCGCGCATTCCCGCATCCTCCTCACGCCACGGATGACCACTATCCTACTACATAATCGACTGAGAAACGATCATTTTTCCGCAACCTGCTAATGGTCAGAGAGTGTCTCTTCGTCATCCGCTCTAATCCGGCCTGCGGCCCGGTTGTCGAAGCGCGCATCACGGACCCGGCCGCGCCGCGCGGTTCACCGCAGGGCGGGAATATGCACTCCCGGAATCGTCCCAATCACCCCAAACCCCTGTAACAGCCACACCAGCACGACCACGAACGCAATGATATTAAGCAGGCTCTTCATGCCGCCCGCCATGGGAATATAGGTATTAATCAGCCACAGTGCCACTCCCACTACGACCAACACTACAGCAATACTCAGTAAAGTCATGCGGACACCTCATGCTACTTAGTCAAAACCGGCATACTGACGTTATAAACGTATCATCATGTGGCATGAATATAACAACTAAAGCGGCGGGCGCGCGCTTCAGTTGGTTATGTGGGTGACCAAGAAGTTCGATTCGGAAGAAAGCGGTGTTGGCGGCGGCTGTCAGGATGGAGCCGCTGCGGCAATGACTTGTGCGCCGCGGGGCAACAACTCCCCGAAGCCGGAAATCCGGGTGAAATACCCGGCTGACGATGTCCGAGCCGCGACTTGACGCTGGGTTCGCTACCGGGCTAACAATCGCGTGTGTGGAAAGGCAAGAAGGGGAAATTGCGGTTGAGGACCATAGCCGGATGATGTCTCCGATTGTCCGGCCGTGCACACTGGCCGCTCACGCGCAGCGGCGCCACGGGTAGGGTTCGGGCTTATGGAGCGTTCTTCGAACAAACCAAGTGGAGTCGGCGTCAGGCGAATAAATGAAATGAGCCTCGCGTAGCAAACCGCGGTAAGCATCTCGATCTGGAGGGCCAACCACAATGGCACCGCCAAGCGCTGGAACTCACACCGTACTCAACGCGACCCACTGGGGCGCCTTTTACGCCCGCGTCGAGGGCGGCCGGGTGGTGGAGACGCGTCCGTTCCTTGAACGTCCGCCCGCTCCGGCCGCGGAGATGATCCGGGCGATTCCGGCCTGGCTGTATTCTGAAAATCGCGTCAAGCATCCGATGGTGCGGGCGGGCTATCTGAAGAAAGGTCCGGCAGCCGACAGCAGCGAACGCGGCCGCGGCGATTTCGTCCCGGTGGGATGGGACGAGGCACTCGGCCTTGTCGCCGGGGAGCTGGCGCGTGTAAAGGGCGCGTACGGCGCCCAAAGCATCTACGAGGGGAGCTACGGATGGGCCAGCGTCGGCAAGCTGCATGACGCTCCCGCCCTGCTGAAGCGGATGCTCTCGCTGCATGGCGCGGTTACCAGCTACACCGGCGACTACAGCACCGGCGCCGCGCAAATCATCCTCCCGCACGTGACCGGCGAGATCGATACGCGGGGGCGCCAGACCCCGTGGTCGAGCATTCTCAAACACAGCGAGCTGATTGTGCTGTGGGGCAACGAACTGATTACCAACAACATCATCGGCTACCAGCCGCCCGACCACTGCGTGCTGGGACCGCTCGATGAGCTCAGGGCCAGGCGCCCGGAGATCGCAGTGGTCACGATCGATCCGGTCAGGACCGATACCGCCGAATACGTCGGCTCCGAATGGATTGCGCTGCGTCCCAACACCGACGTCGCCCTGATGCTCGCGATCGCCCACACGCTGTATGGCGAAAAGCTTTACTCCGCGGAATTCATCGACAACTACACCGTCGGGTTCGAGCGCTTCCTCGATTATCTGCTGGGCGCAAGCGACGGTCAGGCCAAGACTCCCGAGTGGGCGGCTGCCATCACCGGAGTCGAGCCTGAAGCCATTCGCAGCCTGGCGCGCAGGATGGCGCGCAGCCGCACGATCCTGATGACGGGGTATGCACTGCAACGCCAGGATCATGGCGAGCAGGCTTACTGGATGCTGGTCACGCTGGCCGCGATGCTGGGCCAGATTGGCCTTCCCGGCGGCGGCTTTGGACTGAGCTTCGGTTACGACCATGGCGGCGCGGTGAACGCGCCGCGCCTGCGCGGGATTATGCGCTGGCATATTCCGAATGTGGGAGTGACGATTCCCGCCGCCCGGGTGGCGGACCTGCTGCTCAACCCGGGAAAGACCATCGATTTCAACGGCCACAAGATTACCTATCCCGATATCAAGCTGGTTTACTGGTGTGGCGGCAATCCCCTGCAACATCATCAGGACAAGAATCAGCTCATCCGTGCCTGGCGGCGGCCCGAGACGATCATCGTTAACGAGATTTTCTGGACCGCGACCGCCCGGTCCGCCGATATCGTTTTGCCCGTCACGACCTCGCTCGAGCGCAACGACATCGAGCAGATCGTCGCGCATCCCGCGCGCTACGTGATCGCGATGAAAAAGGCCGTCGAGCCGCTGCATGAAGCGCGCAGCGACTTCGAAATTTGCGCCGAGGTCGCGGCGCGGCTGGGCTTTTCCGCGCGCTTTACCGAGGGGCGGAAAGAGCTCGACTGGCTGCGCTGCTTCTACGACGCCGCGCGAGGCGAGGCCGCGGCGCGGAAGCTTGCGATGCCCGAGTTCGACTCCTTTTGGCACCGCGAGCAGTACGTGGAATTCCCGCCCGGTCCGGCGACCGAGTACGTGCGCCACGCGGACTTCAGGCGCGACCCGGCACGCTACCCGCTCAAGACCCCCTCCGGAAAGATCGAAATCTGCTCCACCACCATCGCGGGGTTCGGCTACGACGATTGCCCGGCTCACCCGGCCTGGATCGAGCCCGAGGAATGGCTGGGGAGCGCACAAGCCCAACGCTACCCGCTGCACCTGCTTTCGCCGCACCCGAAATTCCGGATTCACTCGCAGCTCGGCGCAACCGCGCTTCGTTCCCGCTATGAGGTCGCAGGCCGCGAGCCGATCTGGATAAACCCCGCCGACGCCGCCGCACGTGGAATCGGCCACGGCGACATAATCCGGGTCTTCAACGGCCGCGGCCAGACGCTCGCGGGCGCGCTGGTGACCGGCCGCATTCGGCCCGGCGTGGTCCTGATATGCGAAGGCGGCTGGTACGACCCTGAGCATCCGGGCGAAATCAATACGCTCGACAAGCATGGCGACGTGAACGTTCTGACCCTGGACAAGGGATCCTCGAAACTGGCGCAAGGCTGCGCTGCGAACACGGCACTGGTGGAAGTCGAGAAGTACCGGGGGGACGTTTCGCCTGGGGGCGCTTTCACGGCGCCCTAACTGACGATCGCGCGAAGCTACTGCAGCTTGGCCATCGTGGACTGCACCGCTTGTTTGCCGGCGTCGCTTCTTAACCAGAAAATGTAATCGGATCGTACGCGGGCGCGAAACATCTCGCCGCTAAACACCTCGCTCCAAAAAGACAGCGGCCGCAAATTTTTCTCGAACTCGGGATTGTATTTCTTCCACCGGCGCGCGTGCTCTTCCGACCGGAAGAGATTCATGCCCGCTCAGCGAAAAGGCCGGTCCGCGGCCGACCCGCCGATCGCGCTGTAGGCGTAGCCCACGATCGTTTTGGGCTCAACGGAGAGCATCTCAGAGTCGCGCATCTCGACCACGACAGGCTCTCCGCAATCCAGGCACGGCGCGGCGACTCTTACCAATTTGCGGGGGAATAACCAGCGAACCGCCAGCGCTTCAAACCCGCATTGAGCAAACCATTTCTGCTCGCCATCGACGCTGATTCGATATTGGGTGGGCTGGTTATTGAAAGGAGGAAAGGAGGCGATGTAGTCGGTTCCCGGATGGATCCATCCAGGGACGCCGGCCGCCATCAAGTCGTAGACCAACTGGCGTCCGTCCTCCATCGAGAGGCCGAGTTCTGTGGCCAGTTCCGTGTAATGCGGCGCTTGGCCGGTGTGGACGAAGCGTTGGATGATCGCGTGAAACGCCCGATCGAGAAGAGCAAGTTCCGCCATAACCATAACTCCTTCGCGCCCAGTCGATCCCAGGCGTCTCAGCGATACGCTTGAGTCGAAGCCGATGATGATTTGGTCATCGACGGCGAGAACCGCTTACCCTTAGTTTCCATGTCGAAGCTTGCGCTTTAACACTCTGACCACATCGCCATATTCCTCAGGCGAATGACCGGACAGGCAATGGAGAGTCCGATGCTCAATATCATGGCCAAATCCAAGTTTGCTCGTCCACCTATTTTTCCCAATCTGTCGAGCAACATGGGTGGGCGTACTTCCTTTTGCATAAATGGCGACCTTCTCAAAACCCCGCTCATAGTTGCTGTTTTGTGTCAGCTTGTATCCGAGTCCGGTTTCGAACACCTTGACCCAACTGGCTATGGTGCTGTCGGTGCTAACCGCTTCAGGCCAAAACACCTTGAATCCCAACTCACCATCAGGGTCGTATTCCCACCATTTGCCGTCATCGCCAGCCGCCCAAGCGATGCAGTTGTACGGCGTTGGGTCTGTTTCTGGCGTCCTGTCGCTAGTGACTCGGTCATCCCCATAGCGAAGTTTTGGAAATGACTTGCGAAGCTCTTCAAGATGGTCCTTGGTGAAGGTAATCGTTGTCATATCCCCATTTCAGCCAGGCAGCGATTGCCTCCTTGAATTTGAAGTTTTTGCCAAGCTCCTTTGCTCCCGTAATTTCCCGTAAGGCGCCAAACCAAAAATGTGGTCTTTCCTTCAACTCTAAGAGGATCAATCGAACGACGGGTTGACCCATTTTAACGATCTGCCTGTAACTATCCAGAGCCATCGCACTTTTGGCCGATGATAGGTGCTCGCTCTCGGCACGCCACTGGTCAACCAATTTCCGAAATTTAGCTTCAATGACCTCGCCTTCAGAAGGTGGGTCATTTGGCGTTTCAAGGAACCGTTCTCGGCGTGGCTCCGCCTTCCAACAAGGAGATGTGAAGCGCGGTCTTTGTATAGTCCATTCCGATGTTCGTCGGGAGTAGTCATAGATTAGTGCTGCGCGTGGCATTGTAATCCCCCTTCTAGGATTGGACGATGCGAATGTGGTGCGATTTAAATACGTCCGCCAGACTCTCCGCTTTCGCGAGCGCCCTGTCTAAGGCTTTCTTAAGGTTGGCGATGTCCTTCGCATTCAGAGCGACAAAAAATTCCTTGTGCTCCATATCATCAAAATAGGTCAGTTGGAGTGTTTGGTTGATCAATACTGCACTTGGCTGCTTTGCTGGGTCTTGACCGTAAACGGGTCGCGCGTCTGTCAATATTCGTGAACTTGCCAACAGATGCGCCTGTTCGTGCAGAAGGTGACTGGCTTTGGCAGCTAAGCTCAGAGGTTCATAACTGAGCAGTTTCCGAAGCAGTTGCCGTGCGTGGAACTTTTTCTTGCCAGCGAGGATTTTCGGATCGGCCTCTTCGATGGCTTCTAGCACATCCTCGACATATTCATTTATCGGCGGATCGGAATGGGCACGCGTAACGCTAAGAGAAACGAGCACCCTAAGCAGCCGAGCAGGCTCCTTGACGTGAAGTGATGCCAGCTTTGGAGTGAGCGCCTTCGTGCTGGCGTCGAAGTCTACCGATAGAGGCAACTCGGATAACACGCTGAACAAGTGTCCCGTGTCTTTCTCCGGCGTACCCACCAGCGTTCCCAACGTCTCGATCTGATCGTAGGGGATTCTTAATTTTGCCACGTCCGTCTCACCTTCAGGCGACGGGTGATACGACTCAGGACATCTGTTTTGTTGCTAGAATGAAAATTCTCTTGTTTGTCAAGCCTCCTACGCCCGCCACCTCAGGGAACTTTAGGCGAAGGCTTGCGTGTGCGCAAGCACACGGGCGCGTGTAATGCCAAATACGCGAGGCTTCTTTTGGAAAAAAACACAGGCCTATCACGCTGGCGACACTTTACCACGGCCACTGAGTGAAATATGTCAATGCCCTCGTTGAGCTTCAGATTTTGCCTTCGCGTTTTTGTTCGCGGTATTTCTGCTTCCCCTGCATCCAATGCTCGTAGGCCTCGCCTTCGAGGAACGGCTGCTCCTTGCTAAAGATCAACCGTTTCCAGCGGTCGTCCTCGCTCCATACGTAGGGCGTTACCACGGTAGGGGCGGGAGCCTGCGCACTTTCGAGCAACCTAAGCCCCGCGTTGATTATTTCGCGCTGCATAGCCGCGTCAAATGGCCTGCCGCAGGGATTGCCCAGCGGAAAATTGACGAACACAAAACGAGGCGCGCCCGCATATTCGACGATATCGCGGGCGGTTCCGGACCCCACCGTCGGAATGCCGTTGGCTTCGAGCTGGCGCGCAACCAGACTCACGGTCTGGTGGCAGACGGGTCAGACGGGGGTCAGCAAGACGACGTCGACCTTATCCTCGCGGCAACGCTTCAGGACCTCGGGCGCGTCACGCTCCATCGTGACGCGCTGGCTGTAGGCGGTATAGACGCCGTGGAAACGAGGAGCGATTGCGCCGATTCGTCCCGCGGCCGCGAGCTCGCGCAGCCGCGTCACCGGACAGTAGGCGTTGACGTCGTCGAGCGTTGTGGCGTGGCTATCGTAATGTTCATTGCGGCTGTACAGCCGTTCGACTGGCGTGTCGAAGGGGATCGAATAGACGTTGCTGACCACTGTGGCGGGGTCATGACGCTGGCGTTCGCCGTGTTCGTTGAGCATGGCGATATCGCTAGTGGTCACCAGCCCAACCCGGCATTGATTTGGCGGCTTGGTGAGCCGGGCGAACGGTATATCCTCGAAATGCGCCCACTTGTAGGCCGTCTTGTAACCCTCGGCGAGATAATATTCCCGGGTTCGATCTATATATCTCACATAATCATCGCTCATCGCCCTACGCCTCCCGTCTCAACACCGATAACCGATTGTACGCTGTCTCTTTACGTTGTCGTTGATCCTGCCCGCTCGTCAAAGAAAAATAGTGAGAAAGCTTTTGTAAAGCGCCGCAAGGCTGGACCAGCAGCCTCCGCGCTGGCAGCTACGCGGGCTCCGCGCTAGGCGCTGGCCGGTGCGGCCGCGGTGGCACGGGGACGGGAGGCGGTTTGCTTGCCGAGGATGGCGGCGAGCAGGCGGTAGACCTCGCGGTTGACCACCATGCTGAGGTGGCCGCCGGGAACTTGGTGATTGTCGCCGTCGGCGGTGACGCAGGCGCGCCAATCGACGACCTCGTCCTCGCGCGTATAGAGCGAACTGAGCTTGACCGTGCGCGGAAAGCGCGAATTGACCGCTTGGCCGAAGCGGCACGGGCATTGTTCCGTGCCGCATTGCGGCGGCAGATTGTTGAACGCGTGCCACATCGCCTGGAAGGCGCGCATCGCGGGCCGGTAGCGCGCGCGCACGGTGCTCCAGGCGATCCGCTCGGGCGATCCCAAGGTCACGACGTGGCCCACGCGCGCGGGGTACTTCACCGCGAGCGCACGGGCCAGCACCCCGCCCAGGCTATGGCCGAGGACCACCACCGGCACGCCGCATTCTTCGGTGATATGCGCCAGCCGCCAGCCCAGCCGATCCGCTTTTTGATCGGGGCAGCCGACATTCCAGTCGATTCCGGAGAGATAGGGGCGATAGCCGATTCGCGTCAGCCATCGCGCCATGGTCGAGAGCGACCAGTCGCCGGCAAAGAAGCCCGGGATAAGCAGGACCGGGCTGCCATCGCCCCTGACTACGTCCGTGGCATAAAAGCCCGGATCACAAAGCAGACTGGAGAGATATTGTGCAAAATCGATACAGGATTCGCCCATAAGCGATTGGAGTAGCGTTGACGCTACTTCCCCCCGGCTCCGATGAAGTGCGCGAAATCAAGCAAGGCGGCGCAGCCTCTATCCTGTTTCATGGTTCTGGCCCTTCTACAGGAATCTTCACACCTGCGTAAAGTATAAGGTGCGGATTTTCACCTCGATTTCAGTCCCTGTGGATAACCAGCATGAGTCATACCAGTTCATGCCAATCCTCTGATCAACCAGACGTGGACCCGCATTCGTCCATTCGATCCCGGTCTTTCAGGGGGGTGGGTTCAATCGGACTAGTGAAAGTTAAGGCATAATTGCCGGGGTGGCGTGATATTTAAGCAGGGGGCCCTGCCATCTTTCGCAAACGCCGTTAAGTCTTACTTTTATCCTAATAAACCCTTGACATTATTTGTTATGTTGATAGCTTAAGCAGTTCGCGACGGGATTTTCCTTATGAAATTAGGCGGCGAGGCTCTCGATCTGGACGCTATCGACCTGCAAATCCTGTCGATTCTGCAGGAGCACGGCAGGATCGCGCACGTCAAGCTTGGCGAGCAGGTGGGGTTGTCGGCGCCCTCGGTCATCGAGCGGGTCAAGAAACTCGAAGACGGTGGCTTCATCGTGGGCTATCACGCGGCGGTCGACGCCCGGCGGCTGGGCAAGGACGTAACCGCCTTTATCGGGGTCTCGATCGCTCATCCCAAGACCATCAGCCTGTTCGAGCAAACCATCGAGCTGCTCGACGACGTGCTCGAGTGCCATCACATCACCGGCGGGCACACCGTGCTGCTCAAGGTCAAGACCGCCAACACCTCGACGCTCGAACGGCTTATCCGCACCATCCGCCTCATCGAGGGCGTGATCCGGACCGAGACGATGGTGGTGCTGTCGACGCATACCGAACGCACGCAAATCGCCGTCCACGCCGAGGAGCCGGGCGAGCCGGGAAGCGGCCGCCGCCATCGCCATGGCGCGGGGGGCAAAAACGGGCTGGGAGAATCGAAAAGGACATAGCCATGCATCAACTGCGCCGCATCCCTCCACGCCAGGGCCTCTACGATCCGGCGCACGAGCACGACGCCTGCGGGGTCGGCTTCGTGGTCAACATCAAGGGCGTGCGCTCGCACGACATTTTGCAAAAGGGTCTTCAGGTGCTCGACAACCTGACCCATCGCGGGGCGTGCGGATGCGATCCGCGCACCGGCGACGGGGCCGGCGTGCTGATGCAGATTCCGCACGAGTTTCTGGCCCGCGAGGCCGGCCAGCTCGGCTTCGCGTTGCCCGCGCCGGGTGAGTACGGCGTCGGACAGGTCTTCCTGCCGCTCGATCGCGGGCGGCGCGAGGCGGCCGAAGCGGTAGTCGAGTGTGTGGTGCGCGAGGAGGGGCAGCGGCTGCTCGGATGGCGCACGGTACCGGTGGTCGAGAGCGCCTGCGGCGACATCGCGCGGCGCGGACTGCCGGCGGTGCGCCAGGTATTCATTGGCCGCGGGGCGGAAATCACCGACGGCGAAGCGATGGAGCGCAGGCTCTACGTCATCCGCAAGCGCATCACCGGCGCGGGCGCTTCGCTGGGCCTGCGGGACGGCGAACTGTTCTACTTCTGCAGCCTCTCGGCCGCGACCATCGTCTATAAAGGCCAGCTCATCTCCAACCAGATTCCCGAGTTCTATCCCGATCTCGGCGACCCGGAGATCAAGACCGCGCTCGCGATGGTGCATCAGCGGTTTTCGACCAACACCTTCCCGAGCTGGGACCGCGCGCATCCGTACCGCTTCCTGTGCCACAACGGCGAGATCAACACCCTGCGCGGCAACATCAACTGGATGGCGGCGCGGGAGAAGCAGTTCGCCTCGCCGCTGCTGCGCGATGACATGCGCAAGCTGCTGCCGATCATCGAGCCGGCCGGCAGCGACTCGGCCATGTTCGACAACTGCCTGGAGCTGCTGGTGCGCAGCGGGCGCTCGCTGCCGCATGCGGTGATGATGATGATCCCGGAGGCGTGGCAGAACGACCAGATGATGAGCGCGGGCAAGCGCGCCTTCTTCGAGTACCACTCCAGCCTGATGGAGCCGTGGGACGGGCCGGCGTCGATCTCGTTCACCGACGGCCGGCGCATCGGCGCGGTGCTCGACCGCAACGGCTTGCGCCCTTCGCGCTACCTCGTGACCAAGGATGGGATGGTCGTGATGGCCTCCGAGGCCGGCGTGCTCGACATTCCGCCCGAGCAGGTCGAGCGCAAGGGCCGCCTGCAGCCGGGCCGCATGTTCTTCATCGACACGGTCGAGGGCCGCATCGTCGAGGACGAGGAAATCAAGGCGGCGATGGCGGCGCGCAAGCCGTATCGGCAATGGCTCGACGAAAACCTGGTCGACCTCGACCAGCTTCCGGCGCCGCCCAGTGCGCCGCCGATCGCCGGCTTCGAGGCGGCGGATCTGCCCCGGCAGCAGCAGGCCTTCGGCTACACGCTCGAAGAGCTGAAGATGATCCTGGCGCCGATGGCGGTCAACGGGCAGGAGCCGGTGGGCTCGATGGGCACCGACACGCCGCTGGCGGTGCTGTCGGACAAGTCGCCGCTGCTGTTCAACTACTTCAAGCAGCTCTTCGCCCAGGTCACCAACCCGCCGATCGATCCGATCCGCGAGGAGCTGGTGACCTCCGCGATAACCACGATCGGCGCCGAGCGGAACCTGTTCGAGGAAACCCCGCCGCACTGCCGCCAGCTCAAGCTCAAGCGCCCGGTGCTGACCAACGTGGAGCTGGAGAAGCTCAAGCGCCTGAACGCGCCGGGCCTGCGCACGGCCACGCTCTCGACGCTCTACCGCGCCGCCGAGGGCGAGGCCGGGCTGCGCGGCGCGCTCGAGCGCCTGTGCCGCGGCGCTTCCGAGGCGATAGCCGGGGGGACGACGATAATCGTGCTCTCCGACCGCGGCGTCGATCGGGAGCACGCCCCGATTCCGAGCCTGCTCGCAACCGGCGCCGTGCATCATCACCTCATCCGCGAGGGCACCCGCACGCGGGCCGGGCTGGTGGTCGAATCGGGCGAGCCGCGCGAGGCGCAGCACTTCTGCCTGCTCATCGGCTACGGCGCGGGCGCGGTCAATCCGTACCTCGCCTACGCCACGATGGCGGGGATGATCGACGAGGGCATGCTGCAGGACCTCGACGAGGAGGCCGCGGTCGAGCACTTCAACAAGTCGGTGGTGAAGAGCCTGATTAAGGTCGCCTCCAAGATGGGCATTTCGACCGTGCAGAGCTACCGCGGGGCGCAAATCTTCGAGGCCATCGGGCTCAACCAGGAAGTGGTCGACCGCTACTTCACCTGGACCGCGTCGCGGGTGGGCGGAGTGGGACTCGGGGAGATCGCGCGCGAGAGCGCCAACCGCCATCGGCGCGCCTTCGAGATCATGCCCAGCCTCGATCACGAACTCGAGGTCGGCGGCCAGTACCAATGGCGCCGGCGCGGCGAGTTCCACATGTACAACCCGAACACCATCGCCAAGCTCCAGCACGCGGTGCGCACGGGCAACTACAAGCTGTTCAAGGAGTACACGCGGCTGGTCGACGACCACAGCCGCAACTTGGCCACGCTGCGCAGTCTGCTGAAGTTCAAGTTCGAGCGGCCGCCGGTGCCGATCGAGGAAGTCGAGCCGGCCTCCGCGATCGTCAAGCGCTTCAAGACCGGCGCGATGTCGTTCGGCTCGATCGGCAAGGAGGCGCACGAGAACCTGGCGATCGCGATGAACCGGATCGGCGGCAAGTCGAACACCGGCGAGGGCGGCGAGGACCCGGCGCGCTTCGCGCGCGATGCCAACGGCGACTGGCGGCGCAGCGCGATCAAGCAGGTCGCCTCGGCGCGCTTCGGCGTGACCAGCTGGTATCTGGTCAACGCCGACGAACTGCAAATCAAGATGGCGCAGGGGGCCAAGCCCGGCGAGGGCGGCCAGCTTCCGGGCCACAAGGTCGACGATTTCATCGCCAAGATTCGCTACTCGACCCCCGGCGTCGGGCTGATCTCGCCGCCGCCCCATCACGACATCTATTCGATCGAGGACCTGGCCCAGCTCATCCACGACCTCAAGAATTCCAACCGCCGCGCGCGGGTCAGCGTCAAGCTGGTGGCCGAGGTCGGCGTCGGCACGATCGCGGCCGGCGTGGCCAAGGCCAAGGCCGACGTGGTGCTGATCAGCGGATACGACGGCGGCACCGGCGCCTCGCCGCTGACCTCGATCAAGCATGCGGGCGTGCCCTGGGAACTTGGGCTGGCCGAGACCCAGCAAATCCTGGTGATGAACGGGCTGCGCGGCCGCATCCACGTCGAGACCGACGGCCAGCTCAAGAGCGGGCGCGACGTGACGATCGCGGCGCTGCTCGGGGCCGAGGAGTACGGCTTCGCCAGCGCGGCGCTGGTGGCCTCGGGCTGCATCATGATGCGCGTGTGCCATCTCAACACCTGCCCGGTCGGGATCGCCACCCAGGACCCCGAGCTGCGCAAGAAGTTCGCGGGCAAACCCGAGCACGTGGTCAACCTGATGATGTTCATTGCGGAGGAGATGCGCGAGTACATGGCGCAGCTCGGCTTCCGCAGCGTGGCCGAGATGGTCGGGCACGTCGAATGCCTCGACGGCGACGAGGCGATCCAGCACTGGAAGGCGCGCAACATCGACTTGAGCCGCATCCTGCATCGCTTGCCGGTCGGTCCCGGCGAACCGCTGCACTGCGTCGAGCAGCAGGACCACGGCCTCGAGCAGGCGCTCGATCAGCGGCTGCTGGAGCTGTGCGCCGACGCGCTCGAGCAGCGCAAGCCGGTCGAGGTCCATCTGCCGATCCGCAACGTCAACCGCACCGTCGGCACGATTCTGTCCTCCGAGGTCTCGCGCCGCTTCGGCGAGGACGGTCTTCCGCCCTATACGATCCAGATCCATCTCAAGGGGTCGGCCGGGCAAAGCTTCGGGGCGTGGCTGGCCGCGGGCGTGGCGCTTTACCTGGAGGGCGACGCCAACGACTACTGCGGCAAGGGGCTCTCGGGCGGCTTCATGACGGTGCGGCCGCCGCGCGCGGCGACCTTCAAGGCCGAGGAAAACATCCTCATCGGCAACGTTGCGCTGTACGGCGCGACCGGCGGCGAGGCGTTTTTCTCGGGCGTGGCCGGCGAACGCTTCGCGGTGCGCAACAGCGGCGCGACGACGGTCGTCGAAGGCGTCGGCGACCATGGCTGCGAGTACATGACGCGCGGCACCGTGATCGTACTGGGCCGCACCGGGCGCAACTTCGCCGCCGGGATGAGCGGCGGAATCGCCTACGTGCTCGACGACGACGGCAGTTTCAGCACCCGCTGCAACAGCGGGATGGTCGAACTGGGGCCGCTCGGCGGCGCTGAGGAGAGCAAGCGCGTCCACGCGCTCATCGTGCGCCACCATCAGTACACCGGGAGCAAGCTCGCCGAGCGCATCCTTGCCAACTGGGACGGCTATGCCGGCAAATTTGTCAGGGTGCTGCCCACCGAGTACCGCGCGGTGCTCGAGCGCCAGCATCTGAGCATGAATTCCGACATGGCGCGGCTGGCCGCGGTGTGAGCGGATCTTTTTTAGCGGGTGAGCGAAAGGGCAATGACGCAGCCGCGCAGTATGCGCGGCGGGGCGGTGTGTCGGTAAAAAAAGCGGCGGGGCAGTGTGTTGGTGAAACAATGGGGAAGATAACAGGTTTCATGGAGATCAAGCGCGAGACGCCGGCCCGGCGGCCGGTCGTCGAGCGGCTGCGGGACTGGCGCGAGTACGATCTCAAGATGCCCGAGGACAAGCTGCGGGCGCAGGGTGCGCGATGCATGGACTGCGGCATCCCCTTCTGCCACAAGGGTTGCCCGCTCGGCAACATCATCCCGGACTGGAACGATCTGGTTTATCGCGGACGCTGGCAGGAGGCGATCGAGCGTCTGCATTCGACCAACAATTTCCCCGAGTTCACCGGCCGCGTATGCCCGGCGCCGTGCGAGGAGGCCTGCGTCCTCAACATCAACAATGCCCCGGTCACCATCAAGCTGCTCGAGAAGAACATCATCGACCATGCGTGGGCCGAAGGCTGGGTCACGCCGCGGCCGCCCACGCGCAAGACCGGCAAGCGGGTCGCGGTGGTCGGATCGGGGCCGTCGGGCCTAGCCTGTGCGCAGCAGCTTGGGCGCGCCGGCCATGCGGTGACGCTGTACGAGCGCTCCGACCGCGCCGGTGGGCTGCTGAGGTACGGGATTCCCGACTTCAAGCTGGAGAAGCGCCACGTCAACCGGCGGCTCGAGCAGATGCGGGCCGAGGGCGTGAACGTGGTCACCAACTGCCGCGTTGGCTTCGACCTCCACGCCGACGAGCTGCGCTCGAAGTACGACGCGGTCGTGCTGACGATGGGCGCGACCAAGCCGCGCGATCTGCCGATCCCGGGCCGGGAACTCAAGGGCGTGCACTTCGCGATGGAGTTTCTGCCGCAACAGAACCGGCGCAACGCCGGCGACGCGATCGATCCGGCGGTCTCGATCAGCGCCAAGGACAAGAAGGTCGTGATCCTGGGCGGCGGTGACACCGGCTCGGATTGCCTCGGCACCTCCAATCGCCAGGGCGCGAGCGTGGTGTACCAGTACGAGCTGCTGCCGATGCCGCCCGAGCGGCGCACGGCGGCGATGCCGTGGCCGGACTGGCCGATGATCCTGCGCACCTCGACCGCGCACGAGGAAGGGGTGGTGCGCGACTGGAGCATCAACACCAGCCGCTTCATCGGGGAGCACGGCGTGCTCAAGGCGCTCGAGGGCGTCAAGCTGCGCTGGAAGCAGGACAACGGGCGGATGGTGATGGAGGAGGTGGCGGGCAGCAAGTTCATCCTCGAGTGCGAGCTGGTGCTGCTGGCGCTGGGTTTCCTGGGGCCGGAGCCGGACGGGATTATCTCGCAACTGGGCCTCAAGCTCGACCCGCGCAGCAACGTGCTGTGCGCGAACTACATGTCGAGCGTGCCGGGAGTGTTCGCGGCGGGCGACACGCGGCGCGGCCAGTCATTGGTGGTATGGGCGATCTGGGAGGGGCGCGAATGCGCCCGCGCGGTCGACGCCTGGCTGATGGGCGAGAGCTTCCTGCAAGCGAGCCCCGAGTTGTAGCGCGGCGGCCAAGACCAGTTGCGATGATAGCGTATCTCGCCACCGGCGTCTTCGGCCATCTCTACCGGAAAATCGATTGCACCGCGGCCGACATCGGCGGCCTGCGCAAGGCGGTTTACAGCCGCACGGTTTCGATTCCGCTCGGGCTGCACAATCTCGAAGAGCTTATCCCGGCCCGGGCGGCCTCCCCGCAGGCGCTGGCCGCGCAGCTCCGCCTGCTGCTCTCGATCAGCAACTGGCGAGCGCTGCTCAAACCGTGCGGCCTGTTGCTGGCCGATGACCTCCGTTCATTTGCCGCGGGCGCAGAGCCGGCGAGCCCGTTTTTGCGCGGCGAAATGCAGAACGCGGTGACCACGGGAATCTCCGAACTGCTCGAGAGCGATGGCGAGGACATAAACGAGGATTTCGCCCTCGTGCTCGAGCAGGCGAAAAGCGAGCGCGAAGCGTTTGCCGCCGGGATGCGCGAATTTCTGGCCGAATGCGCTACGCGTTTGGCGCCGCCGCCCGCCGCCGCTTTCGAGGAGTACTTCGCGCGTAACGCGCCCGATGCGGCCGCGGCGCTGGCCGAGCGCGCAGGCGTGGGCGTGCAATGCAAGCGGCGCGGTCTCGATGGGCTGCTCGCGGTGAAGAGCGCCAGGATGTGGGCGGGTGCGATGTTGTCGCTCGCCTGGGCACGGGCCTTCGAGAGTCGCGCGCCGCGGGCGGACGACGTCGACGACGCGCTGCACGCGGTAACGGGTGCCGCGGCGGCGGACACGTTCGTCACCGCCGACGCGCGCGCGTTGAAATGGCTGAGCCGCGCCGCGATCGACGGCCTGCGAACAACGGACCTCAGGAATTTCCTCGCACAGGCCGGCCAGCCTTCACAAAGTTGACGCAGCCGCCGCTGACCGGCGCGACCAACAGCAACGTGCTGATTTTCCCGCACGGGCCGTTCACGAACGGCCCGTGCAACAAAGCACGCCGCCGCGGCACGCCGCCGCTTGGGGCCCGCGATGGGGTCAGCGGCGCAGGCCCATCGCGTCCAGTTTCTTGATCAGCCATCCCATCCGGTCGTAGCCCCAGAACATCTCGCCGTCGGCCACGAACGTCGGCACGCCGAAGACGTGATCCGCCGCCGCCTCGGCGAAGCATCGTTTAAGCCGCGGCTTGGCCTCGCTCTCCTCGTCTTCGATCCAGCGGACGAAGGTCGCGGTGTCGGCACCAACTTCCTTAAGGATCGCGGCGAGCGCATCGGGATTCTCGACTTCCAGCTCGTGCTTCCAGAAGCGCTGGTAGACGCGGTCCGAGTAAGGGCGGAACAGGCCCTGGTCCTCGGCGCAGAAGCCGCCGTAAAAGGCGCGCCGCGCGCTGAAAATCCGTTTGGGCGGATAGATCACCACTCCGCGCTCCCGCGCCATCCGCCGCGCGTCGTGGTAGAGGTAGCGCAGCTTGCGCCGGTCGCGCTCGCCGCGCGTGGGTACGTCGCCGTAGACCCGCCGGATATCCACGCCGTAGGGGATGAAGCGCACACGCACGTCGTGCGAGCGTTCGAGCGCGTAGGCCGGGTCGTTGGCGAGATAAGAGACGGGGCTGGTGTACGCGAAGTAGAATTTTACTTCCAGTGGTTTTTTCACCAACCCTTCCGGCGCGGCCTCGAGAACCTGGCGCTGCGCACTCGCCCGCGCCGCGCCGGTCTCTCCGTCAATTCACTGACGCGTCGCGCAAGTCCTCCCCCGCCGCCTCGACGGCCGGCGGCTAGCGCAAAAATCGAGAAGAAAAAGGCGGCCCACCGATCAAGGGCCGCCAATTATATCGGAGTTCGCGGCTTACTTTTTCCGTGCCGCGCCCTGGTTCGTGACATCGATCGCGAGCACCTGGAGCGCAGTGCCGAGATCGAGTTCGGCATACTTGCGATTGGAGTAGAGCGTGTCGAGGCGCTTTACCGCGTCCGCAGGCTTCAGCTCCGACATCGCCAGCTCATGCGACAACTGATGGATGATCTTATCGGCGCCATTCCAGTGGAACAGGTCGGCGGCGGTCGTCAGGACGTTGAGCTTGCCGACGCTGACCTGCATCGCGTCACTGTAGCCGCTGACGTAGCCATTCTTGGCCGACGCGTTGAGCTGTTGCCAGTAGGAGCCGTTATGATCGAAGCTCGGCGCGGCGAACACCGCCGCGCAGCTCAGCATAAAGCCTACCACCACACCCGCAATAAATTTTTTCATCTGAGTCCCGTGTTGCCAACTGAAGCACCCCACCATATCCACCCAACCACGCGTTCTGTATTAGCAGATTGGTGGCCGGGATTGAATACGGGCGCTTCCGGATGCCATCATTTGCACTGGTTCGCGCATTGGTTCGCCCACAAGCTTGCGCCGCAGTACCGGGATGGCGATTTACGACGAGGTTCGCTCCTTTATCGAAGCGCCCGAGCCGGCGCATTTTGAACCCCTCGCGCTCAAAGTCTTTCGCCATCAGTTCGATGCGGTCGCCGCCTACCGCGAGTTTTGCCTGAGCCGCGGCGGGCGGCCGGGCGAGGTACTCTCGCTCGACGAGGTCCCGGCGCTGAGCACAGCCGCGTTCAAGTACGCTGAACTGGGGGATTCGGTTACACCCGCGGAGCCGGGAGAGGCGCGCGTCTTCATGACCAGCGGCACGACCGCGGGGCGCGACGAGCGCGGACGCCATCGCGTGCCCCGCCTCGACATCTATCGCGCGTCGGCGCTGAGCCACGTCAGGCGGATGCTGTTTCCCGATGGGGCGAGGACGCGGATGCTCAGCCTCCATCCGACCGCCGAGCGGATGCCCGAGTCGTCGCTCGGGCAGATGATAAGCTGGATGATTGAGGAGTTCGGCGCAGGCGATGCGCTCTGCGTGGCCGAACGGCAAGGGGTGGAAATTGGGGCGGCGCTGGAGTTTTTGCGCGCGGCCGAGCGCCGCGGCGAGCCAGTGTGCCTCATCGGCACCACGGCGGCGTTCGGTGCGCTATTCGATGAATTGCGGACGCGGCGCGTACGGCTTTTTCTCGCGCGCGGCTCGCGCCTGATGGACACCGGCGGCGCCAAAGGGCAGAGCCGCCCGCTTCGCCCCGGCCAGGTCGTCGAGCATGCACAGGGTCTCCTCGGGCTCGATCCGGCGCTGGGGATCAACGAATACGGGATGACCGAGATGTGTTCGCAACTGTATGATGCGACGCCCTTCAACTCGCGCCGCGACGATCCGCCCGATACGCGGCGCAAGCTGGGGCCGGGCTGGCTCGGCGTTGCCGTGGTCGACCCGGCCAGCCTTAACCGCGTGGCCGATGGCCAGCCGGGCCTGCTGCGGTTCTTCGACTTGGCCAACGTCGGCTCCGTATCGGCGATACTGACCGGGGATCTGGGCGTGATGGAGGGCGGCGCGGTCAGGGTGCTCGGGCGCGCCGAGGATGGCGAGGCGCGCGGGTGCGCGCTCGGCATCGAGCAATTCGCGGCGCGAGAGAGCTGACAGCGGAGGCGGCAGTGCGACAGAGATGAATCACGCCACGATACCGGCGAGGGGCCTGCCGGGCTCGTGCGCCGGCGAACAGCCCGACGCCGACCCCGCAGCGTCGGGTCCCACGACAATCGCAATAGGGCAGGCCGCCGCGCGTCTGCGGAGCGCCGGGCGATGCCGTCCGGATCGCGTGGCGGCGGCCCTTGGCCATACCGCCGAACGCTGGCGCCAGCGTGAGTTTGCGCCACGCCGCGAGACGGTCGCGGCGCTCGCAACGGCTGTCGGGATGGCGCCGGCAACGCTCGACGAATCGCTCGAGGCCCTGTTCGAACCTGTCACCGCCGTGGCCCTGAGCGCACTGGCAGCCAGGCTGCCCGCCACGAATCGTCTGTTCGGCTTCCTGATGCCCGGCAATGTGCCGGGAGCCGGCATACATGAAGTTTGCGCGGCGCTGGTGGCTGGCGCGGGGCTGATAATCAAGGCCGCGAGCAGCGAGCCGCTGTTTTTCGCCAATTTCATCCGTACGCTTGCCGAGGTGGATGCGGCGGTGGCGGCGCGCGCGGCAGTGGTGAACTTCGGGCGCGCCGACAGCGCCGAGATC
>JAKAVN010000056.1 GCA_021827495.1 Deltaproteobacteria bacterium
GGGGCGCGATGCCGCGCCTAGCCGGCCTTGCGCCCGCGCTCGAGCTTGCGCACGCGCTGCTCCTGGTCGCGGGACTGGATCGTGATACGGTCGTCGAAGCGCTCGAACTTGCGCGCCAGGTCGGCGACCGCTTTGTTGGTCTGCTTGAGCTCGGCCGAAAGCTTTTTGGTAACCGACTCGGTGGCGCTGACAACGTCGGCCTTGAGCTGCGCGGCGGCATCGCCGATCGCACGGTCGACGCCCTCGCGCGTCGCCGCGGGGGCGCGGCGCGGGCCGTCGGTGCGCAGGCTCTCGCGCAGCCCGTCGATTTCCTGGCCGAGCTGGGCACGGACCGCCTCGGCGCGGCGCGAGACTTCCTCCGAGAGCTGGTCGCGTGTCTGCGCCGCGCGTACGCCCATCTCGTTTTGCAGCGCGAGCCTGAGCGCGCCCAACTGCTCGCGAAAATCGACCCGGGCCGCGCCCAGGGTCTCGCCCAACCGCACTATTTCAGCGCCGAGGTCGGAGCGCACGCCCGCGATAGCGTCGCGGTTCTCGGCGATCTGCTCCGAGACGAAGCGGATTTGCCGCCCCACCTCGGTGAATTGCCCGAAGATTTCCTCGCGCAGCGCGTCCAGGCGGCCGCCGAATCCGGAGACGGCCTCCAGCACCAGCTCGAAACGCACGCCGAGCTGCTCCAGCAACGCTCCTACCCGGTCAATGGCTTCGTCCGACACTGGCACTTGCCCCCCTGCTCCGCGCTATCTGACCGCCTTGCCAAACCTGCTCCAGCGTATGCCCAGGGGCGATTGGCTGTCAGCCCCCCACGACCAATATATGAACATGGCGCGGCCTTCGACCTGGTCGAGCTTGACGAATCCCCAGAAGCGGCTGTCATAGCTGCGGTCGCGATTGTCACCCATCATGAAGAACTTGCCCGGTGGCACCACCACCGGTCCGTAGTTGTCGCGCGGTGAATATAGCGAGCGATCGTGCGGCGCGACCTCGAAATGCGCATGCGGGTCGGGCATCGGATCGCCGTTGAGGAAGACCTCGCCGTTTTTCACCTGCACCGTGTCGCCCCCGACGCCGACCACGCGCTTGATGAAGTCCTTGGTCTCATCCTGCGGAAAGACGAAAACCACCACGTCGCCGCGATGGACCTGCGCGAGATGGAACAGGTAGTGGCCGTAGGGAATCTCGTCCGCCAGCGGAGTGAGGCCGAACAGCGAGTCGGGCATCCGCAGCCCGTAGCGTAGCTTGTTGACCATGATGTGGTCGCCGATGAGCAGCGTCGGCTCCATCGAGCCCGACGGTATCTTGTAGGCCTGGATGAGAAAGGTGCGCAGGACGATCGCCAGCACGAAGGCGATGACGATCGCCTCAATCCACTCGCGCAGTTCGGAACCATGCGCCTCGACGGTCTCGGCCGGGCGCGGCGGACCCTCGGCGGGCTTACGGAGGTCGCGAACGGGAGCTACCACGGAGAAGCCCTACTCGCCGGCTTTGAGCAGGGCCAGAAACGCGGCCTGCGGAATTTCGACCTTGCCCACCTGCTTCATCCGTTTCTTGCCCTCTTTCTGCTTTTCGAGCAGCTTGCGCTTGCGCGTGATGTCGCCGCCGTAGCACTTCGCAGTCACGTTCTTGCGCAGCGCCTTGACGCTCTCGCGCGCGATGATCTTGGCCCCGATCGAGGCCTGGATAGCGACCTCGAACATCTGCCGCGGGATGTGCTCGCGCATCTTCTCGCACAGCACCCGCCCGCGCTCGTAGGCCCGGTCGCGATGCACGATCACGGAGAGCGCGTCGAGCACGTCTCCGTTAATCCGCAGGTCCAATTTAACCAGAGACCCCGGCCGGAAGTCCAGAAATTCGTAGTCGAGCGAGGCATAGCCGCGGCTGACCGACTTCAAACGATCGTAAAAGTCGAAGACTACTTCCGCCAGCGGCATCTCGTAGTGCAGGATCGCCCGCCCGCGCCCGGCAAAGCGCAGGTCGCGCTGCGTGCCGCGCCGCTCCTCGCACAGACTCATCACCGCGCCCAGGTACTCCTGCGGCACGTGAATCGAAGCCAGGATGAAGGGCTCCTCGATCGCCTCGATCACCGACTCGTCGGGCAGCCGCGAGGGATTGTCCACCATTATCGTCTCGCCGCCCTGCTTGCGCACGCGGTAGGCGACGGTCGGCGCCGTGATCACCAGGTTGAGCCCGAACTCGCGCTCCAGCCGCTCCTGCGCGATCTCCATGTGCAGCAGGCCGAGAAACCCCGCGCGAAAGCCGAAACCCAGCGCCTGCGAGCTCTCGGGCTCGAACACCAGGCTGGCGTCATTGAGCCGCAGTTTATCGATCGCGTCGCGCAGCGCGCCGTACTGATTGGCCTCGGTCGGATAGAGCCCCGCGAACACCATCGGCTTGAGTTCCTTGAACCCCGCCAGAGGTTCGCCGGCCGGATGCTCGGCGCTGGTGATGGTGTCGCCCACCCGCATGTCGGCGACGGTCTTGACGTTGGCCGCGATCATGCCGACTTCGCCCGGCCCCAGTTGCTCGACCTCGGCCTCGAAGGGCGTGAAATGCGCCAGCCGCATCACTTCGCCGGTCTTGCCGGTGCCCATCAGGTGGACCCGCATCCCGCGCCGCAGTTCGCCGTCGAAGACCCGCACCAGGCCGATCGCGCCCTGGTAGACGTCGTACCAGCTATCGAAGATGAGCGCGCGGGCGGGCGCGCCGGGCGTGGCGCGCGGCGGCGGGATCCGCGTGACCACCGCCTCGAGCACCTCGTCGATGCCGATGCCCTCCTTGGCGCTGGTCAGGATCGCGTCGGCGGCGTCGAGCCCGATTATCTCCTCGATTTCGGTGCGGGTGCGATCGACGTCGGCGCCGGGCAAATCGATCTTGTTGATCACCGGCACGATTTCCAGCCCGTGGTCGAGCGCCATGTAGACGTTGGCCAGGGTCTGCGCCTCGACTCCCTGGCTGGCGTCGACCACCAGCAGGGCGCCCTCGCAGGCCGCCAGGCTGCGCGAGACCTCGTAGGCGAAGTCGACGTGGCCGGGCGTGTCGATCAGGTTGAGCGTGTAAGTTTTGCCGTCGCGCGCCGCGTAAGCCAGCCGCACGGAGCGGGCCTTGATCGTGATCCCGCGCTCGCGCTCGAGGTCCATCGAGTCGAGGAACTGTTCCTTCAGCTCGCGCTTGCTCAGCGCGCCCGTGCGCTCGAGCAGGCGATCGGCGAGCGTCGACTTGCCATGGTCGATATGCGCGATGATCGAGAAGTTGCGGATGAGCGTGGGGTCGGTCATTTAGCAGGCGCGGAATCGATCATCTTGGCGCGGATAAAGATCGCGCATCGGCTGAATTAAATAATCGGCCATTTGCCGGCGTATACAAAGACCCGGCCGCCGTAGCGGCGGCCGGGCAATCGCACAGTATAGCATTGTTTGGCTAGCGCGCCGCCCGATCGCGAAAGAACCGCAGCGTCTGCGCCAGGCCATCCGGCAACTCCACCTGCGGGCGCCATCCCAGCTCCCTGGCCGCGCGCTCGGCCAGGATCACCGAGCGCCGCTGCTCGCCGGCGCGCGCCGGAGCGAACTCGGCCGCCCGGCTGGTCCCGGCACTGCGGGCCAGCGCTTCGTAGAGCTGGTTGACGCTGGTCTCCACCCCGGTCCCGATGTTGAAGGCGCCCGAGACCGCGCCCGCCAGCGCGGCCACGTTGGCGCGCACCACGTCGCCTACGAAGACGTAGTCGCGAGTCTGTCCGCCGTCGCCATAGATCGTCACCGGGCGTCCCTCGAGGATGCGCCCGCAGAAGATCGCGACCACGCCGGCCTCGCCATGCGGGTCCTGGCGCGGGCCATAGACGTTGGCGTAGCGCAGCGCGGCATAATCAATCCCATACTGCGCATGGTAGAAAAAAAGGTACTTCTCGGTCGCCAGCTTGGCCACGCCGTAGGGGCTGACCGGGCGCAGCGGATGCTCCTCGTCGCAGGGGAAGCGCTCCTGCTCGCCGTAGATCGCGCCGCCGGTGGAGGAAAAGACCACGCGGCGCAGCCCGCGCTCGCGCCCGGCCTCCATCAGGTTGAGGAATCCGACCAGGTTGACCTGCGCGTCGAAGGGCGGATCGGCGACCGAGCGCCGCACGTCCATCTGCGCCGCCAGGTGCACCAGGACCTCGGGGCGCTCGCGCTCGATCACAGCTCGCACGGCGGGACCGTCGCGCAGATCGGCCTGGTAAAAGCGCGCGCGCGGGTTGACCTGCTCGCGCTTGCCGGCCGAGAGATTATCGATGACCGCGATTTCATGGCCGCCGCGCGCCGCCAGCGCGTCAACCGTATGGGAGCCGATAAAACCGGCCCCGCCGCTAACCAGTATGCGCATCCCTGCCGCCCTCCGCTTGCGGCTAGACCGGCCGCCGGCCGATCGAGTAGTAGCGAAACTCCAGCGCTTTCATCAGCGCCGGGGCGTAGAGATTGCGCCCGTCGAAGATGACCGCCGACTTGAGCAGCGTCCGGATGCGCTGGAAGTTAGGATGGCGGAACTCGGGCCACTCGGTGAGGATGATGAGCGCGTCGGCCGCGGCCAGCGTCTCGTAATTGCTCTGGTGATAGGTGATGCGGCCGCCGAAGATGCGGCGCGCACTGTCAAGCGCTTCGGGATCGTGCGCGCGCACGGTGGCGCCCGCCGCCAGCAGCTCCTCGATCACCGTGAGCGACGGGGCCTCGCGCATGTCGTCGGTGCGCGGCTTGAAGGCCAGCCCCCACACCGCGAAGCTGCGGCCGTGAAGGTCGGGGCCGAAATGCTGCTTGACGCGCTCGGCGACGAGCCGCTTCTGGCGCACGTTGACCTCGTCGGTCGCGCGCAACAGCGCGAAGTCGAGATGATGCTCGGCGGCACTATGGATCAGCGCCTGCACGTCCTTGGGAAAGCACGAGCCGCCGTAGCCGGCGCCGGGAAAGAGAAACTGCGAACCGATGCGCCGGTCCGAGCCCATCCCGCGCCGCAAGTCGTTTATCTCCGCGCCCACCGCCTCGCACAGGTTCGCCATCTCGTTGATGAACGAAATCCGCATTGCCAGCATCGCGTTCGAGGCGTACTTGGTCAGCTCGGCCGAGCGCGGCTCCATCACGATCACCGGGTTGTCGGTGCGCAGGAAGGCCGCGTGCAATTCGCGCAGGATCACCGTCGCCTGCTCGCTGGTGGAGCCGATCACGACCCGGTCGGGCCGCATGAAGTCCTCGATCGCCGAGCCCTCCTTGAGGAACTCGGGGCACGAACAGACGTCGACGCGATGGCGCGCGGCCTTGCTGACGATCTCGCGCACACGGTCGTTGGTGCCGACCGGCACGGTGCTCTTGATCGCGATGATATGGTAGCCGGCGACCGCGTTGGCGATCTCCTCGGCGGCGCGGAACACGCCGCTTAGGTCGGCCGCGCCGTTCTTGCCCATCGGCGTCCCGACCGCGATGAACGACACCATCGCGGAGGCGACCGCGTCCTTGATCTCGGTGCTGAAACTCAGCCGCCCTTCCTTGACGTTGCGCCGCACCAGCTCCTCGAGTCCCGGCTCATAGATCGGCACCCGCCCGCCCTGGAGCTGCTCGATGCGCGCGGCGTCGATGTCTACGCAGGCGACCTCGTTGCCGCTCTCGGCAAAGCAGGTTCCGCTCACCAGCCCCACGTACCCGGTGCCCACGACGGCGATGTTCATCTGTCTCCCAAAACCTCGAACTTAGAATTGTTTGAACTCAGAATTGCTCTTTGATCACGTAAACCGGCTTGTCCTGCGATTCATGGTAGGTGCGCGCCAGCATCTCGCCCAACAACCCGAGACTAATGAACTGGACGCCTACGATCACCAGCACGATCGCCAGCAACAGCGCCGGCCGGTCGTGCAACGTGCGGCCGAGCACGACCTTCTCGAACACCAGTATACCCGTCCACAGCGCGCCGATGAGCCCCACCACCAGCCCGATCGCGCCGAAGACCTGAATCGGCCGGGTCGAGTAACCCGAGAGAAACTGGACCGTCAAAAGGTCAAGAAAAGTCCGCACGATCCGCCCTGGGCCGTACTTCGAGCTGCCGCTGCGGCGCGGACGGAAATTCACCTCGAGTTCGGCGATGCGTGCGCCCTGCTCGGCCGCGATCGCGGGGACGAAACGATGCATCTCGCCGTAGAGCATCAGGCGCTGCGCGAGATCACGCCGGTAGGCCTTCAGCGTACAGCCGTAATCGTGCAGGCGCACCCCGGTCATCCACGAGATCAGCCGGTTCGCGGCGACTGACGGCAGGCGGCGGCTAAGCCGCGCGCCCGCCCAGCGCGCGGTGCGCCATCCACTGACCAGGTCGTAGCCCTCGGCGAGCTTGGCCAGCAGGCGCGGAATGTCGGCTGGGTCGTTCTCGCCGTCGCCGTCGATCGCGACCACCACGTCGCCCGCGGCGTGGCGCAGTCCGCAGGCGAGCGCCGCGGTCTGGCCCGAGTTGCGGGCGAGCCGGATCACCCGCACGCAAGCGTCGGCGCGCTTGATCGCGCGCAGCACCTCGAGGCTGCCGTCGGTCGATCCGTCGTCGATGAACAGCATCTCATACGAGCCGCCGGTCGCACCGAGCACGCGCGCGAGTTCGTCGTGCAGCGGAACCAGGTTATCCCGCTCGTTGTAGAGCGGAACAACTACCGAGAGTTCCATCGCGCGTATTGCGAGTCGGTGAGTTCGATGAAGGCGCGGTAGCGCTGGTCGATTTCCTCCCAGGTCAGCGCCACCAGCCGCTCCAGCGAGAAGCGCTCGACCACGAACGACGCCAGCACGCTGCCGTAAACCACCGCGGTGCGCAGGATCGGCTCGCTCACCCGGCCCTGGCGCGCAAGGAACCCCATGAAGCCGCCGGCGAAAGTGTCGCCGGCGCCGCTGGGGTCGATCACCTCTTCCAGCGGATAGGCCGGCACCGCGAACATCGCGCCCGAGCTGAACTGGAGCACGCCATACTCGCCGCGCTTCACCAGCACCGTGTCGGGCCCCATCTTGAGGATCGCGCGGCCGGCGCGCACCAGATTGTGCTCGCCGCTCAGCATCCGCGCCTCGTCGTCGTTGACGGTCAGGATGTTGACGCGCGCGAGCAGGCGCATCAGCGCCGGGCGCTCGTTCTCGATCCAATGGTTCATGGTATCGGCGGCGACCACCTTGGGGCTTTGCACCTGCGACAGCACGCGGCTTTGCAGCTCGGGCGCGATGTTGCCCAGGAAGACGTAGTCGGCGCGGCGCTGGTCCGGCAGCAGCTCGGGGGCGAAGCCGGCGAACACGTTGAGCGCGAGCCCCAGCGTGTCGCGCTTGTTCATGTCCTCGTGATAGCGCCCATGCCAGCGCATCGTGAGCCCCGCGCACCGCTCAAGCCCGCGCACGTCGATATTGCGCTCGGTGAACAAGCGCATATCCTCGGCGCGGAAGTCGGCGCCGACCGCGCCGACGATGCTGACGGGCGAAAAAAAACGCGCCGCCAGCGCGAAATAGCTGGTCGAGCCGCCCAGCACCTCGTCCGCCCGGCCCTGCTGGGTTTCGATCGTGTCGTAGGCGACCGAACCGACCACCACGATACTCATTCGACGCAATCCGCCGCGGCCTGCCTCATCGCGCTCCTCGCTTGATTGGAAAAATGCGGTTTCACTCGACTGAAGATATTTACCCGCTTCACTGAAGATACTTACCGAACATACTTACCGAAGATACTTGCCGATGATCGGCCGCAGGCTGGCGGCCACTGCGGACGGGATCACCTCGCGGTCGGTCACGATCGCATCGCGCAAAGCGCTCGGGCAGGCGCAGTCCCGCACCCGCGAGCCGATCCGCCGCGCCAGGCTCGCCACGGCGTTCTGCGCATGCTCGACGTTGAGCCGCATCACCCGCAGGATTTCGCCGATATCGACCGCCGCGGCGCTCTCGTGCCAGCAATCGTAGTCGGTCACCAGCACCAGCGCCGCGTAACACATCTCGGCCTCGCGCGCGAGGCGCGCCTCCTGCATCGCGGTCATGCTGATGACGCTGGCGCCCCAGCGGCGGTAGAGGTTCGACTCGGCGCGAGTGGAGAACTGCGGCCCCTCGATGCACAGGTACACGCCGCCCTGATGGACCGTGGTGCCGCCTTCGCCGGCGGCCTGCGCCACTTCGCGCGCGAGCGCCGCGCACACCGGGTCGGCGAGCGAGACGTGCGCGACGATGCCGTCGCCGAAAAATGTCGCCGGCCGCTTGCAGGTGTGGTCGATGAACTGGTCGGGCACCACCAGGTCGCCCGGCCGGAGTTCCTCTTTCATGCTCCCGGCGGTGCTGACCGAGAGCAGGTGATCCACGCCAAGCTGTTTCATGCCAAAGATGTTGGCGCGGAAATTCAACTCGGAGGGCATCAGGCGATGACCGCGGCCGTGGCGCGAGAGAAAGACCACGTCGCACTGGCCGAGCTTGCCGCGAAAGAACCGGTCGGAGGGGCGGCCAAACGGCGTCGTAAGCTCGAGCTGCTCGACCGCGGTGAGCCCCTTCATCTGGTAGAAGCCGCTCCCGCCGATCACTCCCAACACCGTCTTGTCCAACACCGTCCTGGCCATCGCGCACGCCCTTCCTTCTTCAGCCGGAGTGCCGTTGCGCGTACAACTGTCCGCAGGCGGCCGCGATATCCTGACCCCGGCTCTCGCGGATTGTAGCGGTCAAGTTACCTTGCTGAAGGATCGCTTGAAAGCCCTCGACCGCGCCGCGCGTGGACGGCGCAAACGGCGCGTCCCGGAATGGGTTGAAGAAGATCAGGTTGACCTTGGCCTTGAGCCCGCCCAGCATCCGCACCAGCCGGCGCGCGTCGGCGGGAGAGTCGTTGACTCCGGCCAGCATCACGTACTCGAAAGTGACCCGGTCGCGCCGCTTGATCGGCAGGCCGCGGCAGGCGTCGATCAAGCTCTTGAGTGGGTGGCGCTTGTTGATCGGGGCAAGGCGGTCGCGCAGTTCATCCGTCGTCGCATGGAGCGAGACCGCCAGGTTGACCGAGGGAAACTCCGCCAGCAGCCGCTCCATCGCGGGCACCAGCCCCACCGTCGAGACGGTCACGCGCCGCGGCGAAATTCCCATACCCCACGCCGAGGTCATGATCGAGAGCGCACGCGCCAGACGCGGGTAATTGGCCAGCGGTTCGCCCATCCCCATGAAGACGTAGTTGGTCAGTTCCTCGCCGGGCGTGAGTTCGCGCCGCGCGGCGGCGATCTGGCCGGTGATTTCGGCCGCCGTCAGGTTGCGATGGAGGCCCATGAGCGCGGTGGCGCAGAACTCGCACGCCATCGCGCATCCGGCCTGACTCGAAAGACACAGCGTGACCCGCGCTCCGGCCGGGATAATCACGCTCTCAATCGCCTCGCCGTCGCCGAGCGCGACCAGCAGCTTGCGTGTGCCGTCGGATGAGCGCGCAGCCGCCGCGCCGGGCGCCGGGCTAATTTTAAAGTGATTCTTTAAGTGTGCGCGAAACTCCGCGCTGAGGTCAGACATCGCGTCGAAGGAATTCGCGCCGCGCCGCCACAGCCAGCGCATCACCTGGCGCGCGCGAAAAGCCCGCTCGTCCGCCGCCGCCACGAACTGCTCCAGCTCCTCGAGCATCAGTTCGCGCAGGTCGCGCAGCGGAGCCTCGGCCGCCGTCGCGGCTGCGCAATGCGCCTGGTCGCTCACGGCATCCAAGTCTAAACGAAAAGTCCGCCGGTTCGGAGAGGGTTGATAACCGCATGTGTCGCGCTATGGAAACCGGCACGGAGAGGCTGTTTCTTACAGGCCTCTCCCGTGTCCTGGGAGAGGTCGGCGGCCGTTGCGGCCGGCGGGTGAGAGTCGATTCCGGCGCGCGCGCCTCGTGCGCGCGGTTTGAAGTTTCAGAATTTTGATTTGGGCCGCTACTTCATCAAGCTGGCGCGCGAAAACCGTGCGAGCGCC
Organism: Deltaproteobacteria bacterium; assembly: GCA_021827495.1. Lineage (GTDB taxonomy): Bacteria > Desulfobacterota > Binatia > Binatales > Binataceae > JAKAVN01. Next base: position 9,912 of record JAKAVN010000056.1, read on the forward strand.
ATGTCCGCGCGCCCGTGAAAAACATCTCGACCCCCACCCAACCCTCCCCCAAGACGAGGAGGAGGGCTCAGACAAATCACAGCGTTAAGCGCCGAGCGCCAGAGGAGGCTCAGAAGATATCTACGCCACGATATCCAGGCTGCTGAAGAAGAACGCCACCTCGCGCGCCGCGGTCTCGGGCGCGTCCGAGCCATGCGTGGCGTTCTGTTCGACGTTCATTCCGAACTCCTTGCGAATCGTGCCGGGCGCCGCCTTGACCGGATCGGTCGCGCCCATCAACTCGCGCCACCTGGCGATCGCGCCGTCGGCCTCAAGCGCTATCACCACCACCGGCCCCGACGACATGTACTCGCACAGCGACCCGTAGAAGGGCCGCGCCTTGTGCACCTCGTAAAACGCCTCGGCCTGCGCGCGCCCCAGCCGCATCAGGCGCATCGCGCGAACCCTGAGCCCGGCACCTTCGATGCGCTTGATGATGTCGCCCGCAAGCCCGCGCCCCACCGCGTCGGGCTTGATGATTGCCAATGTCCGTTCGATCGCCATCCGCTGCCTGCCGTCCTGTGCGTGCCGCCCTGATTCCGTATTTCGTGGTGCGTCAGGCGCCGCCGTCAATTACTGCGGCCGTCGAGCGCGGCCTTCATCGTCACGCCCAGTTCGGCCGGACTCATCGCGACGCTGATGCCTGCGGCCTTCAGCGCCGCGATCTTGTCGGCCGCGCCGCCGTGCCCGCCCGAGATGATCGCTCCCGCATGGCCCATCCGGCGCCCCTTGGGCGCGGTCTGTCCGGCGATGAATGCGACCACGGGCTTGTTGAAGTTCTGCTTGATGTAGGCCGCCGCCTCTTCCTCGGCGCTGCCGCCGATCTCGCCGATGAAGATTACCGCGTCGGTGCCGGGGTCGCTGTTGAACAGCTTCAGCACATCGATCTGATTGGTGCCGATTATCGGGTCGCCGCCGATCCCGACGCAGGTCGATTGCCCGATGCCGAGCTGGGTGAGTTGATGCACCGCCTCGTAGGTCAGCGTGCCCGAGCGCGAGATTACGCCGACCCGCCCGAGCTTGTGGATGTAGCCCGGCATGATGCCGATCTTGCACTCGCCGGGGGTAATCACGCCGGGACAGTTGGGCCCGATAAGCCGCGACTTGCTGTCCTTCAGGTAGTGCTTGACCTTCACCATGTCGAGCACCGGGATGCCCTCGGTGATGCAGATGACGAGTTCGATTCCGGCGGCCACGGCCTCGAGAATCGCGTCGGCGGCGAATGGCGGCGGGACGTAGATCACGGTTGCGTTGGCGCCGGTCGCCTTGCGCGCCCGTTCGACGGTGTCGAAGACCGGAATCCCCTCGAAATCGGTGCCGCCCTTGCCCGGCACCACGCCGCCAACCATCTGCGTGCCATACTCGCGGCAGGCGCGGGTATGGAACTGGCCGGTGGCGCCGGTGATGCCCTGGGTGAGGACGCGGGTGTTCTTGTTTACCAGGATGCTCATCGAATCAATGTCCTATTTGCCGATCGACTCGACCACGCGGCGCGCCGCGTCGGCCATGTCGTTGGCGGTGATCACCTTGATGCCCGACGCAGCGAGGATCTGCTTGCCCTCTTTGACGTTGGTCCCTTCCATGCGGACCACCAGCGGCACGCTGAGCTTGACCTCGCGCGCCGCATCGACCACGCCACGCGCCAGCACGTCGCACTGCATGATGCCGCCGAAGACGTTGATCAGCACCGCCTTGACGCGCGCGTCGGAGAGCAGGATGCGGAAGGCGGCCGCGATCTTTTGTGCGTCGGCGCCGCCGCCGACGTCGAGAAAGTTGGCCGGCTCGGCGCCGTAGTACTTCACGATGTCCATCGTGGCCATCGCCAGCCCCGCGCCGTTGACCATACATCCGATGTTGCCGTCGAGATGCACGTAGCTCAGATCGTACTTGGCGGCCTCGGTCTCGGCCGGGTCCTCCTCATTGGGATCGCGCAGTTCGCGGATGTCCGGATGGCGAAACAGGCCGTTGTCGTCGAACGAGATCTTGGCGTCGAGGCAAATCACGCGTCCCGCGGCCGTCACCACCAGCGGATTGATCTCGATCAGCGAAGCGTCGGTCTCGACGAACGCGCGGTAGAGCGCGCCGAGCAGCGCCGCGAACTGGCCCACCTGTTTGTCCTTCAGCCCCAGCGCAAATGCGATCCGGCGCGCCTGGAACGGCGCCATCCCGAGCAGCGGGTTGACCGGGTCGGTGATGATCTTCTCGGGCGTCCTGGCGGCGACCTCTTCGATCTCCATCCCGCCCTCGGTGCTCGCGATGACCGCGACCGCCGCCGCCTTGCGATCGATCACCAGGCCCAGATACAGCTCGCGCGCGACTTGGCTCGCCTCTTCCAAATAGACCCGGCGCACGACGCGGCCCTCGGGGCCGGTCTGATGCGTCACCAGCGGCTTGCCGAGCAGCCGGGCGGCAAACTCGCGCGCCTCGTCGGCCGAACCGATCAGCTTCACCCCGCCTGCCTTGCCTCGCCCGCCGGCATGGATCTGCGCCTTGATGACCGCCTTGGGCTGGCCGAGTGCGCGGAATGCCGCGGCGGCCTCCTCGGGTGTCGCGGCGGGCTGCCCCTTGGGCACCGGCACGCCGAAACGGCCGAGCACCTGTTTGGCCTGGAACTCGTGGATATTCATTTTTGACCTTGCGTTTAGCGCGTGGCGGCGGGACGGGCCTCGCGCCCTGCCCCACCGATACGCATCGCGACTCCTTGTTGCGGCGATTCGCCGAGGCGCGCCGAGAGCGCCCTAGCCGGCTACCGCCTTGTCCATCGCCTCGACCAGCTCGCGCACGTGCGCAACCGAGCTGTCGAAGGCGGCCTGCTCGGCCGCCGTGAGCTGGATTTCGATCACCCGCTCGACGCCGCCCGCGCCAATCACGGCCGGGACGCCGGCATAGAGCCCGCGCACGCCGTACTCGCCTTCGAGATAAACCGCGCACGGCAGCACTTCCTTGCGGTCGAGGATGTAAGCCTCGACCATCCGGTAAACCGCCGCTCCGGCCGCATAGTACGACGAGGTCTTCATCAGCTCGACGATCTCCCCGCCGCCGTTGCGGGTGCGCTTTTCGATCTCGTCGAGGCGCTTGGCTGCGATCATACGCTCGATCGGCACGCCGCCCACGCTGGTGTAGCTGCGCACCGGCACCATGTCATCGCCGTGGCCGCCGAGCACCATCGCCGAGACGCTGGCGACCGACACCTTGAGTTCGGCCGCGAGAAAGGTGCGGTAGCGCGCCGAATCAAGTACGCCCGCCTGCCCGGCGACGCGATGCTTGGGGAAGCCGGTGACGCGCTTTACCTGCGTGACCATCGCGTCGAGCGGATTGGTTACCACGATTACGAACGCCTCGGGCGCGTGCTGCTTGATCGCGGCGCCGACCTGATTCATCACGCCGGCGTTGATTTTCAAAAGATCGTCGCGGCTCATCCCGGGCTTGCGCGGCGAACCCGAGGTCACCACGCAGCAGTCGGCTCCCTCGATGATCTTCATGTCGGTCGAGCCGCTGACGTTGACGTCGGCCCCCAGCACCGGGGCGGATTCGAGCATGTCGAGCGCCTTGCCCTGGGGCAGGCCGTCGATGATGTCGAACAGGGCTATATCGCCCAGTCCGCGCAAAAAGCACAGGTGGGCACAAGTGGCGCCGACGTTGCCGGCGCCGATGAAAGCGATTTTTCTGCGTTTAATCACACTTTGCCCGAAGGGCCGACGCCCCTCTCCTCCGTGAGGATAACTTATATATCCACTATCGCCGCGCGTGCAAAGCTTCTGTCAGCACGGCGTGAATCCGCCCCCGCGCGACCCCGAATCAATATCAACCGCCGGCCGCCGTGTGAAGGCGCGCGGCGGCCGCGCGCGCCGCCGTTTTGTGCCCGGGGCGAAGCCATGTTACACAAACCTCGCAGTAAGCAGGCGCTAAACTATTAACAGGAGGATGACCAGCCATGGCGGCCGAGCTGGAGGCCCGCATAAGCGCGCTTGAATCCAAGCTGCGGGAGCTTGCGGACCGCGAGGCGATTCGCGACCTACGCTACCGCTACCACGAATACATCAACGAGGCGAAGTTCACCGAGATTGCGAGCCTCTTCACCGAAGACGGCGAAGTACTCTTCGGCCATCTCGGCGACGCCCGCGGCCGCGAGCAGATCAATCGCTTCTTCGACGGACTCAAGCCCAAGGCCCTCGGCGGCGGCAAGAGTGAGCAACCGCGGCTCTCGCGCGTGCGCCAATTCATCCATAACCACGTGGTCGAACTGCATGGCGACCACGCCCGCGGCTTCTCCTACCTGGAGGCCAAACCGGTCTACAAGGGCGAGAGCTACGTCATCGCGGCGCGCTATGACGACGAGTACGTGCGCGACAACGGCCAGTGGAAGTTCAAGAAGATGGTGCTGACGCCGTACTTCATGGTGCCGCTGAAAGAAGGCTGGGCCCAGGACGACCTGCTCAAGATGGGCCACTGAAGCGGTGCATTGCGGCGTCTCAACTCCGGCGGCCTTGCGCCAGTTGCCATGGAACCCCGGTCGCCGCGCGCGTGTGTTTGATGGAGATTCCACGGGCCGCGGACGCAACGCGACTATGCGCCGTGGCCTGCTGACGCTCTCGATATTGGTCGCCGTGCTGGCCCTTACCGCTGGCCCATACGCGAGGCCCGCGTGCGCGGCGCAGATCGAGGTCTGCTTCTCGCCCCCGCTACCCGGCGGATGCGACCCCGCCGGAGCTATCGCGGACGCCATCAGGGCGGCGGGTCAATCGATCCTGGTCCAGGCGTATGAGATTACGCCCGGTCCGCTGGTCGCAGCCTTGATCAATGCGCACCGGCGCGGCGTGGACGTCCGCGCGATCGTGGATTACAAACAGCTCACCGATCGCCGCAGCCACGACGACGCCTTCGCGGTCCAGAATCTTGGCGCCGCCGGGATTCCCGTGCTGGTCGACCGGCCGCGCGGCATAATGCACGACAAGGTGATGATCATCGACGGCGAGACCGTCATCACCGGCAGCTTCAACTACACCTATTCCGCTGAGCACAGGAACGTCGAGAACCTGCTGGTGATTCACGATCCCGCACTGGCTGCGCAATACGTGCGGCATTGGAAGAGCCGTGCGGCCGAGTCGCGGCCGCTTCGAGTTGGCCTAAGCCTCGGCAGCCAGCGGAGCGCGGCGGCTTCAGACAGCTACTTGCCGCCCGTCGCACCGAACGGGCCAGTCGTGGGCAACCGCCGCAGCCGCATTTATGAATGGCCGGGATGCCCCTACTACAACAGCATCTCGCCCAGGGCACGCGTCGATTTCTCGAGCGCGCAAGTGGCCGAGCAGGCCGGCTACCGCGCCGCCCACAACTGCCGCTAAACGGATCGCACGGACGCCGGGTTCAAACCTCCTGGATCGCCGAGCGAGCGCCGACGGCGGCTCGCCGATAGTACGCCAACGGGCGAGGTGGTAACATGCGAAACAGTAGCGGGGGCGCCGGCAGAAGGCCCGCGTCGCGTCCCAAAAGCGAGGAAGGCTATGGAGCGCACCTATATCGTGACGGCTTTTTGGGATGCCGAAGCCCAAATTTGGGTCGCCGAAAGCGAGGACGTACCGGGCCTCGCCACCGGTGCCGCTACCCTCGACGAGTTGGTCGACAAGCTCAACACGATGATCCCGGAGTTGCTTGAGCTTAATCCGCATCTGACCGGCGTGTCCTCGGGCAAACACGATACCGTGTTCGCCAGCCACGCGAGGGGGTTGGGTTCTTCCTCGCCCACACCACGCGCACCACAGTTCGAGGTGCGCGCTACCAAGGCCCACGAGCGCCTCACCCTAGTCCACGCCTTCGCGTAGGTCCGGCCCGCTCATTCCGTTGTCGAGCTACGGCTTCACCCCGGAGCTGAAAAGGCTTCTCAGACAGGCCGGCTGCTCATTCGTCCGCCAAGGAAAGGGCGATCACGAAATCTGGTACAGCCCCAGCTCCAACAGAAATTTCACCGTCGACAATCATATCCCCTCGCGCCATCTGGCTAACGCCGTACTAAAGCAGGCCGGCCTGCCGAAACATTTTTAACCGACGCTGTGTCGCTGTGCTTGGTCCCGCGGACGCGCGAATCCCACGGATGCTGGGTTCAAACCTCAGTGCGCCCAGGCCGCTTCCTGCGTCGTGGCCCACGGATAGACATGCACCATCCATCCGAAGACCTGCGGATAAAAGCGCCCGCCCGCGACGGCGCACGCCGCCTTGGTCGAAATTGAGCCGTTAAAGCCGAACTTCGTCCAATCGGCGCCAGCGCCCCGTCCCTTGGGCGGGAAGCACAAATTGACGTGCCGATGCCATCGCGCGATTCCCAGCGGCACGCGCTGATCGAGCTTCGCCTCGCTGGTTCCGCGCGGCGCCGTGTACATCGCGCCGACCAACTCGTAGCCGCCGCTGCGGGTTTTCCTGTAGAGCAGCGAGGTCGGCTCGGCGGGGTCAAACGTGAAAGCCGCCCTCAGGCCGTTTTGCCATCGGGTGAAGTGATAGATGTGCTGCGGGAGTTCCGGATGGAACGGTTTGAAGCCGCCGGCCTCGGCCACGCGGTAGTCCTTGTACCTGGCGAGCGCGGTTTGCAGGGTCTTGACGATTTGCGCGGCGTGCTCGCGGTCAGCCGCGGTTGCCGGGCGCATGTCGCTCCACGCCATGTGCGCCGACATTGCCGCATGGCCGTCCATCTGCGCGGCCATGTGTTCCGACGACATCGCCTCCACCGCCGCATCCTGCCTGGCGGCATCGCCGTGCTGATCCGTCGCGCTCGGCGCCGCGCCGTCGCCCTGCCCCATCACACCTGCCATGTCGTGGCCGTGCTCTTGCGCCATCGCCAGCGTCAGCAACACCATCGCAACCGCCGCCGCATTGTGCAGAATCATCGTCCACCCCTTTGCTCGAGTCCAAGCGCCCCTCCACCTCCAATGACTACGCATCCGCCGCCGCGCGGTTACGCACGCATCCACCTGGATTTATTTGACTCCGGCCAGGGCGGCCACGCTATAGAGGGTCGGCGCCCCGGAATCGCAAAAAATGCTCCGCCACAGGCCCAACCACAACCGGAGGTAGCGCGGCGAAGGGACACCTACCAGCCGGAGCGGCTAATTGTCCCCCGTGTAACCGAATTGACGAATGCACGAGCGCCCGCGGGCGATGCCCGCGGGCGCTCTTTCGATTCAAGGCGCGCGGCGCATCCGCGCCGCAACGCGGCTACATGTTATCGATGATCGCCTTGCCGAACTCCGAGCACTTGAGCAGCTTCGCCCCGGTCATCAGCCGTTCGAAATCGTAAGTCACGGTCTTGTTGGCGACCGTCTTCTCCAGTCCGCGGATGATTCCGTCGGCTGCCTCCTGCCATCCCATGTACTCGAACATCATCACGCCCGACAGGATAACCGAGCCCGGGTTGACCTTGTCCTGGTTGGCATACTTGGGCGCGGTGCCGTGGGTGGCCTCGAAGATCGCGTGGCCGGTGATGTAGTTGATGTTGGCGCCCGGCGCGATGCCGAGGCCGCCGACCTGCGCCGCCAGCGCGTCGGAGAGGAAGTCGCCGTTGAGGTTCATCGTCGCCACCACGTCGAAGTCCTCGGGGCGGGTGAGCACCTGTTGCAGCGTGATGTCGGCGATATTGTCTCTGACCAGGATTTGTCCGGCGGGCGGCTTGCCGTCGCAGTCGTCCCATCCGATCGCCCTGCCCTTGAACTCGCGCCGCGTGAGTTCGTAGCCCCAGTCGCGGAAGGCGCCCTCGGTGAACTTCATGATGTTGCCCTTGTGGACCAGGGTGACGCTCTTGCGCTTGTGCGCGATGGCGTAGTTGAGCGCCGCGCGGATCAGCCGCTCGGAGCCCTCGCGCGAGATCGGCTTGATGCCGATGCCCGAGGTGTTGGGGAAGCGGATCTTGGTCACGCCCATCTCCTCGAGCAGAAACTTGATGAGCTTCTTCGCCTCCGGCGACTCGGCCTGCCATTCGACGCCGGCGTAGATGTCTTCGGTGTTCTCGCGGAAGATGACGACGTCGAGCTTTTCGGGATTGCGCACCGGGCTCGGCGTGCCCTTGAAATAGCGTACCGGGCGCAGGCATACGTAAAGGTCGAGCATCTGGCGCAGCGCGACGTTGAGCGAGCGGATGCCGCCGCCCACCGGCGTGGTCAGCGGCCCCTTGATGCCGACCAGGTATTCCCTGAACGCCTCGACGGTCTCGTCGGGCAGCCAGTTGTTGAACTGGCCAAAGGCTTTCTCACCGGCCCACACTTCCATCCACGCGATCTGGCGCTTGCCGCCGTAAATTTTCTTGACCGCGTTATCGAAGACGTACTGCGAGGCGCGCCAGATGTCCGGCCCGGTGCCGTCGCCCTCGATGAACGGAATAATCGGCCGGTCGGGCATCCGCAGCTTGCCCTCCGGCCCCATCGTGATCTTCTCGCCATTGCTCGGAACCTTGATCGTCTTGAACGCCATCTGCCTTGACACCCGCTTTTTTATTAAGATGATGCGCGCATGCCGCCGCACCGATAGCGCGCCCGGCCACGCGGTCAAACTTAATTCATATAGCAAACGGCAACCCTCGCGGGCAAAGCGCCGCCGCGACACATCGCCGGCCCCTGGTGATTAACGCCGGTTAACGCTTGGCGGCGGCGATTGATATAGTGCATGGGCATCGCCGCGGGCTGCGGCCTTAAAGACGGAGATGGGTCATGGATTTCAGTTTCACCCCCGAGCAGGAAGCGTTCCGCTCGCGGCTACGCGAATGGCTGGAAAAAACCTCGGGCGAAGTGTTCGGCCGGCGCGGCGACGGGATGGGGCCTTCGACCGCCAGCCTGCTCGACGTCGGCGACGACTCCAAGTGGCAGTGCCTGCGCGAGTATCATCAGCGGCTCTACCAGGCCGGCTACGTCGCGCTGCACTGGCCCAAGGAATGGGGCGGCGGCG
>JAKAVN010000057.1 GCA_021827495.1 Deltaproteobacteria bacterium
TCGTCGGGGTGGGCGCCTCGCGAGTGCGCGACCTGTTCGTGCAAGGCAAGAAGCACGCCCCCTGCATCATTTTCATCGATGAAATCGATGCGGTCGGACGCCATCGCGGCGCCGGCTTGGGCGGCGGGCATGACGAGCGCGAGCAGACGCTGAACCAGTTGCTGGTCGAAATGGACGGGTTCGAGGCCAACGAGGGCGTAATTCTGGTCGCCGCGACCAACCGGCCTGACGTGCTTGACCCCGCGCTGCTGCGGCCCGGCCGCTTCGACCGCCGCGTGGTAGTGCCGCGTCCCGATGTCAAAGGCCGCGAGGGCATCCTGCGCGTCCATACGCGCAAGGTTCCGCTCTCCGACGACGTCGATATCATCAAGGTCGCTCGTTCGACGCCGGGGTTTGCCGGCGCTGACTTGGAAAACCTGGTCAACGAGGCGGCCCTGCTGGCGGCGCGGCGCAACAAGGAAAAGGTCGAGATGATCGACTTCGAGCTCGCCAAGGACAAGGTCCTGATGGGAGCCGAGCGGCGCTCGATGGTGATGTCGCTCAGCGAGCGGCGCAACACTGCCTACCATGAATCGGGCCATGCGCTGGTGGCGTGTCTGCAGCCGGGTGCCGACCCGGTGCATAAGGTGACGATCATCCCGCGCGGCATGGCGTTGGGCGTGACCCAGCAGCTCCCGCTCGACGACCGCTACACCTACTCGCGCGACTACCTGATGACCCAGCTTGCGACGATGTTCGGCGGTCGGGTCGCCGAGGAACTGGTGTTCAGCCAGACCACCACGGGAGCCGGCGACGATATCGAGAAGGCGACCGAACTGGCGCGCAAGATGGTCTGCCAGTGGGGCATGAGCGAGGAGCTGGGGCCGATGACTTTCGGGCGGCGCGAGGAGCAGGTCTTCCTGGGCCGCGATATCAACCATCAAAGGGACTATTCCGAGCACACCGCAATTGAGATCGACCGCGAGGTGCGCCGCATGGTTGATGCGGCTTTCCAGCGCGCGCGCAAACTTCTGACCGACAACCTGCCGCTGTTGCACGCGGTCTCCGACCGCCTGCTCGAAAAGGAAGTGCTCGACGGCGGCGAAGTGGCCGAGATGGTGAAGGCCTACCAGGAAGGGCGTCCCTTCCCGGCCAGCAGACCTGCGCCTTCGGGTGGCTCCAATAGACCGGGTCCGACGCTGGCGCCGGAAAAGCCCAAGCCGGCTGGCGACGAAGCGCCGGCTATGCCCGGACTTCCGCCCAAGCCGGTGCTCGCGTAAGGCCAATCGGGCCGGGAACGATTTCTCCGCGGGCTGCGCGCCCGCCTGAGGGCGACGCTCGATCAATTTAGCCGGGGGCCCGTAACCCCTGTCCCGCCGAAGCCGCTGCGCGTGTATCCTCAAGGCAGGAGTCGCGCAACGGAGAGTTCAGGGTTTTGGAAGTCACCGCATATCGCCGCCGGCACTTGATTCGACTCGGCGATGGACGGGTTATCCGGTTTCCCGCCGTGATGGGCGTGCTTAACGTCACGCCCGACTCATTCTCCGACGGCGGGAGATACCTCGATCCGGGCCGCGCGGTCGAGCACGCGCTCGGGATGGCAGCAGCGGGCGCGGCAATCATCGATATCGGCGGCGAATCGACCCGCCCGCACGGCGCGCGCGAGGTCCCGGCCGAGGTGGAAATCGAACGGGTCGCACCGGTGCTGAAGCGGCTTAAAGGGCGGCTCCGCGTGCCGATCTCGATCGACACGCGCAAGGCCGCCGTCGCGCGCGTCGCACTCGAGGCGGGCGCGTCGATTATCAACGATGTGAGCGCGCTGGAGGCCGACCCTGCGATGGCGCCGCTGGTGGCGGCGAGCAAGTGCGCGGTAATCCTGATGCACATGCGCGGCGGGCCCGCCGATCACATGGAGTTCGCGCGCTATCGCGATGTGGTGGGCGAGGTCGAGGCCTGCCTGGCGGCGCGTGCGCGCGAAGCGATCCGCGCCGGCGTGGCGCGCTCGCGCATCATCCTCGACCCCGGCCTGGGATTCGCCAAGCAACCGCGCCATAGCCTGCGCCTGCTCGATGCCTTGCCGCGGCTCTGCACGCTGGGATATCCCATACTGATAGGAGCGTCGCGCAAGGGTTTCGTGCGCGCCGCGGCCGGAAGAAATCCGGCCGCAATCGAGTTCGCGACGGCGGCGGCAAGCGCGATCGCGGTTGCCGCGGGCGCCGCGATCGTGCGGGTTCACGAGGTTGCGGCGGCGGTGGCGGCAGTGAAGATGGCGGCGGCGATCAAATCCTCCAACGGCGGCGGCTAGCCCAACCGCGATGGAGCACTACTTCGGACTGGTACCCAAGCTGCGATGGCAGGATGTGCTCGACATCCTGATCGTCGCCTACGTGATCTACCGGATTGCACTGCTCATCCGCGGCACGCGCACGATGCAGATGGTGGTGGGCTTGCTGATCGTGGCCGGCGCCTTCGTCGGCTCGCAGCTGCTGGGCCTCTTCACGCTTAACTGGCTGCTCAACAACTTTCTCGGGTCGCTGTTCGTGATCCTGGTGGTGATTTTCCAGTCCGACATCCGCCGTGCGCTGACCCGGGTCGGCACGCCGACCTTCCTGGCCCCGCATATCACGGTGGCCAGCGTGGCGCAGGAGCTGATCAATGCGGCCGCGTGGCTTTCGGCGCGCCGGATTGGCGCGCTCATCGTGCTCGAGCAGGAAGTCGGGTTGAGTGACTACGTCGAGACCGGCCGCAGGCTCGAGGCGCGGCTCTCGCCCGAGTTGCTGGAGACCATTTTCATGCGCGGCTCGCCGCTGCACGACGGGGCGGTGATCCTCAAGGGCGAACACGTGCTGGCGGCCGCCTGTCTGCTGCCGCTGTCGACCAACCCCAACGTGAGCCTCGCGCTCGGCACGCGCCATCGCGCCGCCATCGGGATCACCGAGGAAAGCGACGCCGCGGTGATTGTGGTCTCGGAAGAGGACGGGACCATCTCATTTGCCCGTGATGGCGAATTGCAGCGCGGGCTCAGCCCCGAGGATTTGCTCGGCATCCTGGTCACGATGGTCTAGGCGGGGCGCGGCACGATGGAGCGCAACACGATCTCGGCCGGGTTCAAAAACGCGCTGACCAGGCTCGTCGCGGGCCGCGACGTGCCGGCGCAGATTCGTCCTCCGCTGCTGACGCTGTTGCGCCAGCGCTTCCGCCGCAACCTTGGGCTGCGTGCGATCGCCCTCCTGCTCGCCATCGGGCTGTGGTTCTTCGTCAACGCCGGGCAGCGCGGTGCGCTGGTCCCGTTGCGCGTGCCGATAAGCTACCGGGCGCTGCCGGCCGGGATGGTGATCGTCAATCAGCGCCCTGACGCCGTGCAAATCGAGGTCCGCGGGCCGCGCACGCTGCTCTCGCTGCTCGATCCCGATCGCCTGGTCTTGCGCCTGGACTTAAGCGGCGTCACGCTCGGACAAGCCGTGTTCAAGATCGGTCCCGAGATGTTTAACGTGCCGCGCCAGACTGACGTGACCCGCATCTCGCCCAGCCAAATAGTGCTCGACATCGACCGCATCACCGATCGCCAGGTTCCGATCCATGTGAACGTCCAGGGCGAGGCCGCTCCCGGCTACCGCGTCGCGGCGGCCCGGGCCAATCCGCTCAACGCGACGGTGCGCGGTCCCAGCCGCTACGTCGTCCACATTGATAATGTCCAGACCGTGCCCATCGGGGTGGCCGGCGCCAAGGCTGACCTCGAACAGACGGTGGATTTGATGGCGCCCAGCGACCGTGTGACGCTTGAAGGCCCGCGCGCGGTCCAGGCGGCGGTCACGATCAGCGCGGTCATCGCGAAGCGCGAGTTCCGGGGATTGCCGGTCGAGGTCCGCGATACCGACTACAAGTCCAGGGTCGAGCCGCGGCAGATTGCCGTCACGGTTAGCGGGCCGGTCAACCAGCTTTCCAGCCTCGACCTTCACGGCGCGGTCTATGTCACGGCCGACGGCGCGGAGCCGGGCTCACACGATCTCCCGGTGCAGGTCGATCTGCCCGACGGAATACAACTGGTGCGCGCCACCCCGGACAACGTCAAGGTCAGAATCTACCGGGGCCGGCGCGCCGGAAGCGGATGATGCGGAATCATGGCTAACAGGCTCTTTGGCACTGACGGCGTGCGTGGCGTCGCCAATGTCGAACCGATCACTTCGGAGACCGCGCTCAAGCTGGGGCGCGCGCTGGCCCACGTGCTCAAGGCCCAGCCCGCGCGCCATCATCGCATTCTGATCGGCAAGGACACGCGCCTGTCCGGCTACATGCTGGAGACCGCGATGGCCTCGGGGATCTGCTCGATGGGCGCCGACGTATGGCTGGTCGGACCGCTGCCCACCCCCGGCATCGCGTTTCTCGCCCGCAGCATGCGCGCCGACGCCGGCGTGGTGATCTCGGCCTCGCACAATCCCTTCCAGGACAACGGCATCAAGTTCTTCTCCCGCGAAGGCTTCAAGCTCGACGACGAGACCGAGCGCCGCATCGAAGAGTTGGTCTTCGACGACGGCGCGCTCGCCCATCTGCGCGCGCGCGCCGGCGAAATCGGCAAGGCCGCCCGCATCGACGACGCCATCGGCCGCTACCTGGTGTTTCTCAAGGGCTGCGTGCCGCGCGCGGTCACCTTCGACGGGCTCAAGATAGTGGTCGATTGCGCCAACGGCGCCGCTTACAAGGTCGCTCCCGACGCGCTGGCCGAGTTGGGTGCCGACGTCGTCGCGCTGGGCGTCGATCCCGACGGCAAGAACATCAACCTCCAATGCGGCGCGCTGCATCCGGAGAAGCTGCGCCAGGCGGTTCTGCGCGAGGGCGCCCACGCCGGCATCGCGCTCGACGGCGACGGCGACCGCGCGCTGCTGGTCGATGAGCGCGGCGAACTCTTCGACGGCGACGACGTGATGGCGGCGATGGGGCTTAAGATGGCGGCCGCGGGACAGCTCGCCGGCGGCGCGGTGGTCGCAACCGTGATGAGCAATCTCGGGCTCGAGTTGGCGCTTCGATCCGGGGGCGCGCGCCTGGTGCGCACCGAGGTCGGCGATCCCGCCGTGGCGCGCGAGATGCGCGCGGGCGGCTACAACCTGGGCGGAGAGCAGTCGGGCCATGTCATCTTCATGGACCATTCGACCACTGGCGACGGCATTATCACGGCGCTGATGATGCTGACCTTGATCGTCGAGACGCAAAAGCCGCTGAGCGCGCTGCGCGCGATGCGCCGCGTGCCGCAGGTGATGGAGAACGTGTGGGTGGCCAGGCGCGTGCCGCTGGCCGAGATGCCCGAGGTGCAGCGGCTTATCGCCGCCACCGAGCGGCGCCTTGGCGCCAATGGACGGCTGCTGGTGCGTTACTCGGGCACCGAGATGCTGGCGCGTGTGATGATCGAGGGCGAGGACCCGGCCGAGATCGGTGCGCTGGCGCGCGAGATCGGCGCCGCGATCGGCAAGCGCGCCGGCCGCCCGCGAGGCTGAAGATGCCCCGGCTCGGCGTCAACATCGACCATGTCGCCACGCTGCGTGAGGTGCGGCGCGTGGCCTATCCCGATCCGGTCGAGGCGGCGCTCGCCGCCGCGCGCGCCGGCGCCGGCGCGATCACTTTCCATCTGCGCGAGGATCGCCGCCACATCCAGGACCACGATCTCCTTCGCCTGCGCCAGCAGGTCCACGTCCACCTCAACCAGGAACTCGCCCCGATCGACGAGATGGTCGAGCTGGCGCTGAAAATCCGGCCGCATGAAGTTTGCCTGGTGCCCGAGCGGCGCCAGGAGCTGACCACCGAGGGCGGCCTCGACGCGGCGGGGCTGAGTGCGCGGCTGGCGCCGATGATCGCCCGGCTCAAGGACGCGGGCGTTGGCGTCTCGCTCTTTATCGACCCGATTGAGCGCCAGATCGAGGCCGCGGCCGCGTTGGGCGCGGACTTCGTCGAAATTCATACTGGCGCTTACGCCAACCTGGCCGACAAGGACCTTGCCGAGCGCTATCTCACCGGTGTCGATCCGCCGCGCGCGCTTAAGGGGGCCAAACTCAAACTGGGCGAGGCGGCGGCGGCGGAGCTGTGCAAAATCCGCGACGCGGTCAAGGCCGCGCGCGCGGCCGGGCTCAAACCCAACGCCGGCCACGGACTCAACTATGGCAACGTCGCCCCGATTGCCGCGATCGCGGGGATCCAGTGGCTGCATATCGGCCATGCGATCGTGGCGCGGGCGATTGCGGTCGGGATGAGCCGCGCGGTGAGCGAGATGCTGGCGCTGGTTGGTGGCGGGCGCTCCGCGGCGGCGCGGCCGCGCGGCGACAGCGCCGGGGCAGTGGGGCGGCGCTGAGGGATGGCGCGCGCGTGAAACTGCTGAGCGCCGCCGAGTGCCGCGAACTCGACCGCCTGAGCCGGGAAAAGTACGGCGTCGCGTCGTACTCGCTAATGACGCGGGCGGGCGAGGCGGTCGCCGCGGCGCTGGTGCAACGCTGGCCCGAGGCGCGGCGCGACGGCGTGTTGGTCATCGCGGGCAAGGGCAATAACGGCGGCGACGGGATGGTCGCCGCGCGCGCGCTGATGGTCGGGCAGGTGCCGGTGCGCGCGATACTGCTCGCGAGCGCATCGGCGCTCAAGGGCGACGCGGCGCGGGCGCATGCGGAGTTCGTCAAGGCGGGCGGCGCGGTGGTGGAAGTCAACGGCGAGGCCGAACTCGACGCTGCGCTGAGCGCGCGCGCGGGCATTATGATCGACGCGATTTTCGGCACCGGGCTCAACGCCGAGGTCAAGGGGCTCGCGCGTCGCGCGATTGAGGCGATGAATCACGCCGGCGCGCCGATCCTCGCGGTCGATATCGCCTCGGGCGTCAATTCGGATAGCGGCGCCGTGATGGGCGCGGCGGTGCGCGCGGCGGCGACGGTTACCTTCGGCTTCGCGAAGTTCGGCCACGTTTCGTATCCGGGTGCGGAGTTGTGCGGCGAACTCGAGATCGCGGAGATCGGATTCGCGCCCGCCGCCATTGAAGAGATCGCGCCGCGCGGACAGTTGTTCGACGCGGCCGAGGCGCGGCTGTATCTGCGCTTAAGGCCGCGCAACTCGCACAAGGGCAATTACGGCCACGTGATGGTGATCGCGGGGAGCCGCGGCAAGCCGGGCGCCGCGATCCTCGCCGCGCGTGGCGCGCTAAGAATGGGCGCGGGGCTGGTGACCGCCGCCATTCCGGAATCGATCGGCGCGATCGTCGCCGCCGGGCAGGCGGAATTGATGACCGAGCCGGTCGCCGACCGCGACGGCCATTTCGACGGCCAGTATGCGCGCGGCGTGCTCGCCAAACTGATCGAAGGCAAAGACGCGCTGGCGGTCGGGCCCGGAATCGGCCAGAGTGACGATACCCGCGCCCTGCTGGAGTGGCTTATCGTCGAGGGCGTCGCGCCGCGCCGCCCGATGCTGATCGACGCCGACGGGCTGAACGTGGTCGCGCAGATGGGCGCGGCGGTGCTCAAGCGCGCGGCGGGTCCGGTCGTCCTGACGCCGCATCCGGGCGAGGCCGCGCGCCTGCTCGGGCTGAGCACGGCGGAAGTCAACGCCGACCGTATCGGCGCCGCGCGGCGGCTCAACGAGATGACCGGAGCGGCGGTCCTGCTCAAGGGCGCGCGCACTGTGATTGCCGACACGAACGGTGGGGTCTACGTCAACGCGAGCGGGAATCCCGGGATGGCGACGCCGGGGATGGGCGACGTGCTCTCCGGTATGGTGGGCGCGTTGCTGGCGCAGCGGATGGCGCCGCTCGCCGCGCTCGCGCTCGGCGCGTTCATCCACGGATACGCCGCTGATCGATTGGCCGCGCGGATAGGCCCGGTCGGCTACCTCGCCGGCGACCTGGCCGATGAACTCCCGTCCGCGCGCGCCGCCCTCGGCGCTTGAACGAAAACGCCGGCCGGCGCACGTTGATTATAAGAGCCGCCGCCGCCTAACTCCGGCGTCCGATGGCATCGCATATGGCGCATCAAGATATGACGCTGATCATTGAGAGCCGCTCGGCACATGAGACCAAGAGCTGGGGCCGGCGGCTGGCCTCGGTGCTCGAGGGCGGAGAACTGCTCGGCCTGGTGGGCGAACTCGGCACGGGCAAGACCTGCTTCATCAAGGGGCTCGCGCGCGGGCTCAACCTGCGCGAGGAGGACATCCTGAGCCCCACCTTCACGATGATCCAGGAACATCGCGGGCGGATGGTGCTGTACCATATCGACCTCTATCGCCTCGCGGAGGCCGGGCTCGACGACTTGGGATTGCGCGAGTACCTGTTCACCAGCGGCGTGGCCGCGGTGGAATGGTTCGAGCGGCTGCGCGAGGCCGAGGAGCTGGAAGTCCTCTACGTGCGCATCAGCTACGCCGGCCCGAGCGCGCGCCGGATCGAGTTCGCCGCCGCCTCCGACCGCTACGCGCAATTGCTCGAGCGCCTGCGCTCGCGCTTCGCCTGAGCGTCCTGAAGCGTCCGCCGGGGGCTCTGGCTCAGGCCGCCCGTTGCGCTCATAATATTCGATTACGCCGCGAAGCGTGCCGCGGCGGTGATGAAGTGGCCCTAATCGTGCAGAAATATGGCGGCACTTCGGTCGGTTCGATTGAGCGGATCAAAGCGGTGGCGGAGCGCGTCGCGCGCGTGCGCGCCGGCGGCGATCAGGTCGTGGTCGTGGTTTCGGCGATGGCTGGAGAGACCAACCGGCTGTTCAAGCTCGCCGCGCAGCTTAGCGATTCGCCCCATCCGCGCGAGGCCGATGTGCTGGTGGCCACAGGCGAGCAGGTCTCGGCAGCGCTGCTTGCGATCCGTCTCCAGGCGCTCGGCTATCCCACAGTTTCGTTTCTCGCCCATCAGCTCAGGCTTGCGACCGACTCCCGTCATGGCAACGCCAAGATTCGCTCGGTCGAAGCGTCGCGCCTGATCGAGGCGCTCGCCGCCGGACATATCGCGGTGGTCGCGGGCTACCAGGGCGTTGACCCCAAGGGCGACATCACCACGCTGGGGCGCGGCGCCTCGGACCTCACGGCGGTGGCGCTCGCGGCCGCGCTCAAGGCCGATGCCTGCGAGATTTACACCGACGTCGAGGGCGTCTTCACCGCCGACCCCAATATCTGCCCGCGCGCGCGCAAGCTCGGGCGCATCTCGTACGATGAGATGATGGAGATGGCGGGGTTGGGGGCGAAAGTGTTGCAGTTGCGTTCGGTCGAGCTGGCGCGGCGCTATAACGTGCCGCTGGTGGTGCGCTCCAGCTTCAGCGAGGCTGCGGGCACCTGGGTCGGCCAGGAGGACAAATCGATGGAAGAGGTGATGGTCTCGGGCGTGACGCTCGATCAGAACCAGAGCAAGATTACGATCGCGGGCGTGGCCGATCGGCCGGGCCTCGCGGCGCGGATTTTCGGCCCCATCGCCGAGGCCGGGATGGTGGTCGACATGATCATCCAGAACGCCAGCGCCGACGGCCGCACCGACCTCACCTTTACCGTGGGGCGCGACGATCTGCGCGGCGCGCTCGAACTATGCCGGCTAATGGCCGCTGAAATCAGCGCCGCCGGCGTGCGCCACGAGGAGCAGGTCGCCAAGGTGTCGATCGTGGGGCTGGGGATGCGCACGCATGCCGGCGTGGCCGCGCGGATGTTCCGGGTGCTCGCCGACGAAGGCATCAACATCCAGATGATTGCCACTTCGGAGATTAAGATTTCGGTCGTGGTCAACGCCAAGTATGGGGAGCTTGCGATGCGGGCGCTGCACGACGCATTGTTGGGCAAGGGTTCCAACGCGACCTCGGCGGAGTCGGTCTAAGCAAATGGCTGTGGCGAAGAAGATACAGATCTACGACACCACGTTGCGTGACGGGTGCCAATCGGAGGACGTCTCGCTCACCGTCGAGGACAAGCTCGAGATCGCCGCGCGCCTCGACGACCTTGGCATCGACTATATCGAGGGCGGATGGCCGGGCTCCAACGATCGCGACGCGGCGTTCTTCCGCGAGGTCAAGAAGCTGCGCTTGCGCCATGCCAGGATCGCGGCCTTCGGCTCGACCCGGCGCGCCAACGCGCGCGCCTCGGCCGACCGCAACCTAGCGCTCCTGCTGCGCGCCGAAACCCCGGTCGCCACGGTGGTCGGCAAGACCTGGGACATGCACGTGCGCGAGGCCCTGCGCATCTCCAACCAGGCCAACCTCGACATCCTGCACGACACGATCGCGTACTTGAAGCGCCACGCCGACGAGGTGATCTTCGACGCCGAGCATTTCTTCGACGGCATCGCCGCCAATCCCGAGTTCGCACTGGCCTGCCTGCGGGCGGTCGACTCGGCCGGGGCCGACCTGATTGCGCTGTGCGACACTAACGGCGGCCGCCTGCCGCATGAGATCGAGGCGGGCGTGCGCGCCGCGATCGAGGCGGTGCGATGCCCGCTCGGAATCCATTCGCACAACGACTCCGAGGTCGCGGTGGCCAACGCGATCGCCGCGGTGCGCAGCGGCGCGGTGCAGGTCCAGGGCACGATCAACGGCCTGGGCGAGCGCTGCGGCAACGCCAACCTGGTCTCGATCATTCCCGACCTTCAGCTCAAGCTCGGCTACCAATGCGTGCCGCCAGCCAAACTCAAGACGCTGCGCGAGGTCTCGATGCTGGTCTACGAGCTGGCCAACATCACCCCCCACACGCGCCAGGCCTACGTCGGACACAGCGCCTTCACCCATAAGGCGGGGCTGCACGTCTCCGGCATCCAGCGCAGCGTGCACACCTACGAGCACATCGACCCGGCGGCGGTTGGCAACGACCGCCACGTGGTGCTCTCGGAGCTTTCCGGGCGCGCCAACATCCTGTACAAGAGCAAGGAGTTCGGCCTCGACATCGAGCCGGACAACGAGAAGATCGGCGTGCTGCTCGACGAACTCAAGCGCCTCGAGGCGCTGGGCTACACCTTCGACGGCGCCGACGCCTCGTTCGAACTCCTGATGCTGCGCACGCTCGGTTTCACCCGCGACCATTTCCGTTTCGTCAGCTTCCGCGTGTTCGACGACAAGTGGCATGAGGACCAAACCCCGTTCAGCGAAGCGGTGGTGGTGATCGAAGGGCCCGACGGCGTGCGCACGCGCAACTCGGCCACCGGCAACGGTCCGGTCAACGCGCTGGACTCGGCGCTGCGCGGCGCGCTGGTGCCGTACTACCCGGCGCTCGAGGCGATGCAGCTCGCCGACTACAAGGTCCGCGTGCTCGACAACGGCGCCGGCACCGCGGCGCGCGTGCGCGTGTTGATCGAATCGACCGACGGCCGGCGGCGCTGGGGCACGGTCGGGCTCTCCAGCAACGTGGTCGAGGCGAGCTGGCAGGCGCTGATCGATTCGGTCGAGTTCAAGCTGCACAAGGACGCGGCCCGGCCGCGCAACGTCAAGCATCCGCCGGGCAACGGCGCGCGCCCGCCGCGCGAGCGCGCGCCGCTGCGCAACGGTGTGGCGGCAAGGCCGTAGCCCCGGATGGCGCTCCCGCGCATAGCCGGCCCCGGCGCCGAAGCAGAGCCGCCGATGGGCGTCGTCAGCCGGATGCGCGAGGACATCCAGGCGGTCTTCGATCGCGACCCCGCCGCGCGCA
This sequence comes from Deltaproteobacteria bacterium, assembly GCA_021827495.1. GTDB lineage: Bacteria > Desulfobacterota > Binatia > Binatales > Binataceae > JAKAVN01. Next base: position 11,578 of record JAKAVN010000057.1, read on the forward strand.
CCACGCTCGAAGTGGTGCTCACCTATCCGGGGCTGCACGCAATCTGGATCTACCGCGCGGCGCACTGGCTGTGGGAGCGCCGGCTCTGCCTGCTCGGCCGGCTCTTGAGCGAGTTTGCGCGATGGATCACCGGGATCGAGGTCCATCCCGGCGCCACCATTGGCCGCCGGCTTTTCATCGATCACGGGATGGGCGTGGTGATTGGCGAGACCACTGAAATCGGCGACGACGTCCTCATCTACCAGGGCGTGACGCTGGGCGGCACCAGCCTCAAGAAGGAAAAACGCCATCCGACGATCGAGGACCACGTGATGATCAGCGCCGGCGCCGCGGTGATCGGACCGGTGCGGATCGGACGCGGCAGCCGCATCGGCGCGGGCGCGGTGGTGGTTTCCTCGGCCCCGCCGTACTCGACCATCGTCGGCATCCCCGGCAAGGTCATCGAGGGCGAGAGCACCCGCCAGGACGTCGCCGGCCTGGACCATGTGCATCTGCCCGACCCGGTGGCGCGCGCGATGCAGGGCCTGGTCGACAAGCTCAACCGGCTCGGCGTGCGAATCGAAGAACTCGAGGAGCGCCAGGACTGCCTCGAAGACAAGCTCAATCCGAACGTCCCCGACGCGCCAGCCGCCGCCGGCGGCGATCCCGCGCTTCCCAAAAATCGCTGACTTTAGGCATCGAACAAACACTGGTCCGCCGTTGTTTCCGAGCAGCGATGCGGCGACCGTTATTCCCGATCCCGAACGGCGCCGGCGGGAAGAAAACCTAACGCGGAATGACCGGGCCACAAGGGCTCCGCGATGGCCGTTCTGGGCCACGCAATCGCCGGGCGGGCGCTTTGCCCGCAGCCACGGCATTGGGGGATCGATGCTGCGGCTGCGCGAGCGATGGGACGTATGGTAACTGCCGCGTGATTATAAAGATGGGCGGTTCAGGAGAGCGCGGCGCTCAGGCCGCCGCCCAGGCCATCACACCCGTGCCGGTAACCCACTCCAGCACCGGCTCGTAGGCGAGCACACGCGGCCGCAGATGCTCCGGCATTGCAGCGGCTACCGCAAGCCAATCGCGAATCTCGTTGCCGCCGTTGCCGGCGGCGTGCTCAAGCGCTGCGCGAGTGCGGTATTTTTCGATCACTTCGGCCGCTTCGCGGCGCACCAGCCGCTCCAGGAACCAGCGGTCGAACTCGGGATTGATCCGGCCGGTCTCGGGCGGACCGACCCAGTGGGAAATTCCGCCGGTACCGAGAAAGGCGATGCGTTTCTTCGCCGGCCATCGCTCTACGCATCCGCGCACGAACGCGCCCACATCGTAGCATCGCTTGAGACTGGGCATCGGCGGCGCAAAAGCGTTGACGATGATCGGCACGATAGCGCGGTCCCATCGCGGAGTCAGATACGACATCGGCACGATTTCCGCGTGGTCCAGGGGCAAATCCTCGGACAGCGCAAAATCGACCCCACGCTCGAGGCCCTCGTCCACGATGAAGCGGCCAAGCTCGCTCATCACCCTGACGCGCGCCTTGGGCACCTTGAGGGTATCGTAGGGCGGTCCGGCCGCTTCCTCGGCGACGCCAACCAGGAAGGCCGGCAGGTTGTCGAAGAAGCAGCGATCGAAATGGTCATTGGAGAAGACCACGATCGCGTCGGGGTTTGCCTCTTCGAGGATCTGCCGTGCGGCCTCGAAGCCCGCAACCACCCGGTTGCGCTGCTCCACGCTGGCGCGTTCAAACTCCGGATGCATCGCCAGAAACGGGACGTGCGAGCATGCAACGCCTGCGACGATTTCCGCCATCGGGGGGCCCTCCGGTTTACTCCTTAAGATTCATGGCGCTCATGTACTCGCGCATCCCCTTGCCGGAGGCGAACGCCGATAGCAACAGCAGGAGCGGATTGGCGCCCATTTCGTAGAGTTTGCGCACGTGCCAGGTGGCCAGCGCCTCGCGCTCGTCGGAGGTGAGATCGTAGCGGCTGAGCACCTCGCCGCTTTCCGCGCGCCAGCGCTCGGCCAATGCGCGATCGTGGTTGATATCGCGCAGGAACTTATCGACCTGGTAACGGCTCATCGCCAGATGTCTCACTGCAGGGGATCGAAACCCGGCCACTCCGACCGCCGTTACACACGCTACACCATCTCGCCGCGGCGTGGAGATTGCTGGCCGGAATTTCCATATACGGACCAGCCCTGTGCAAAAAATCTTGACCAGGATTTCGATTTTGACTCTCCGATTCCAACACCAAATGGCCTCGCTCTGCAAGGTCTTAGCCGGTTGTGGTCCACGCTGTTTCAAGCGGCGCCGGAAAAGGCCGATTTCGCCTCTGCCGGGCGTGCAACGCCCGGAGGTGCCCCTTCTCCCCGAGCGCTTCCGCAGACACTTCTCCCGCCGCCCCAACGTCATTATCGGAATCTGCTCCGCTCTGCGCGCGCCTTATCCCGCCGGGGGCGGCAGCGCCGCGATCTTTCGCGGCACGCCGCAAATAGCCGCCGCGTCAGACACAGTGTGGACACAAACCAAGAATCGAAAGCGCGACCGCTTGCCTGTCGTCATAAGTTATTGATTTTATTAGATTTTCTGGAGCCACCCGTCGGATTCGAACCGACGACCTGCTGATTACGAATCAGCTGCTCTACCAACTGAGCTAGGGTGGCCTGCGGCGGCCGGATAAGAAGTTACGAGATTAACCCACCGCTCGCCTTGGTTAAAGAGTTCTCCAGGCGCACTTCTCTACTCGCGCCTTGCCCGGCCTGGAATCTAGTGTCGTGTAACGTAAATAATTATAGGCTCCGGTGTCGCGATACTGCCTAAATGTTTGCGAAATCGCGCCTATTTCCGGCATAACTGGCGCGCGGATGCTAAACATATTTGCGTTACACGACACTAGCAGGTTGCGGAAAAAGGATTTTTGACCCCTAACAACATTAATCCAAGACCCACTCTCATGATCGTAGTAATGCTTACCCTTCGCCGCAATCGTCTTTCGCCGGGTTTTTCCGCAACCTGCTAGGTGGCAGACTGCCGCGCGGTTGCGCCGAGGCCACGTGCGAAGCGGCGGCGGCGAGCGGAGCCGCGATTTCACGCGAACGCGGACGTCGCTTAAGCGCCGCCATCCGAGTCGCCTGACATCGCTGTTTTTTCGCGATCTTCCGCCGCCGTCTTCCGCCCCAATCTTGCGCACCAATCTTGCGCGCGGCCGCGATTGCATCCGGCGCGCGAGCGCGATCGGGTAGTGTCCTAAGGACACTACCGGGCCGAGGGCGCCCTTTCGCCGCGCTGCGGTATATGTAAGCCTTGAGGGTTCAGGGGTTAGCTCTTTTGAAGACTGGGATTATCGGCGCACGCGGAGTGGGCAAATCGACCGTATTCCACGCGCTGACCGGGCTTGCTCCGCTGGCCGGGCAAAGCGACGGGCGCAACCGCGCGCGCCCCGGCCAAATCAAGGTCGCTGACGAGCGGCTGGATTTTCTCGAGCGCACCTATGGCTCCAAGAAGAGGGTCGAGGTTGAGCTAACCGTGCTCGACTTCGCGCCCAATCCCAAGGAACAGAAGGAGGGCGCCGCGCTCGATCCCAGCCTGCTCCCGCTAATCCGCGACCTCGACGCGCTGCTTATCGTGATACCCGAGTTTGCCGGCAAGCAAGCCGCGTTGCCCGGCGCACTCAACGCGATCGAGGCCGAGCTGGTGTTCGCCGACCTCGACCAGGCCGAGCGGCGCCTGGAGCGCCTGACCAAGGAGCGCAACCCGGCCTCCGAGTTCGAGCGCGCCACGCTCCAGCGCTGCGTCAAATGGCTGGAAGAGGGCAAGCCGCTGCGGTCGCTCGAGCTAGCCGCGCAGGAGCTCGCGGTGTTTGCGAGTTTCGGGCTTCTCTCGCGCAAGCCGGCGCTGGTGGTGGTCAACTGCGACGCCGAGCGCGCCGGCGCCGCGCCCGCAGCCGACGCCGCCGCGGCCGCCGCGGCGCACGGGATGGAACTGTTCAGCCTCGCTGCGGCATTCGAGGCCGAGCTATGGGAGCTCGACGCCGAGGGCCAGCGTGAACTGCTGAGCGCAGCCGGGCTTAGCGCGCCGGCTCGCGATCGGCTGGTCACGGCGCTCTATCGTGCGCTTGGCCTCATCACCTTCTATACTGCGGGCGAACCCGAGGCACATGCCTGGCCGCTTACCTGCGGGGCCTCGGCGCTCGAGGCGGCGGGCCGCATTCACAGCGACATCGCGCGCGGCTTCATCCGCGCCGAGGTCGTGAGCTACGCCGACTTCGCGGCGCTGCGCTCGGATGCGAAGGTGCGCGAGGCGGGTAAGCTCCGGCTCGAGGGCAGGGATTACGTGATTCGCGACGGCGACATCATCCACGTAAGGTTCAAGGTCTGAGCGCTGCGGCCTTTCCCGCGGCGGCGGCATCTTGCCTCCGGCGGGTGGCGTTGAAAGAATGCATCGGCGCCGCGGCCCCGGCGGGCGTGCGGCAAATCCTGCTTTGATGCGACGCATAGAAACCCTGATCGTCCTGCTGGCGCTGGGCTTTTACGCCTGGTTTCTGCGGCGCTTCGGATGGGCCGACGTGCTGCATTACGTGCGCGTGGCGGGATGGGGCCTGGTGCTGACGGTCTCGCTGGAGGCCATTGCGCGTTTTGCCAACACGCTGGGATGGCGGGTGACGATCGAGAACTGCCCGCGCGGGCTTGGCCTGGGCCAACTGTTCGGGGCGCGGATCGCCGGCGAAGCGGTCGACTACGTAACGCCGTCGGCGCAGCTCGGCGGGCAGTTCGTGATGGCGATGATGGTGCGGCGCAAGCTGCGCATGGCGGCCGGGCTGGTAACCGTGGTCGTCGCCGCGCTGGCCGAGATGGTGGGCCAGGTGGGATTCATCACCGGCGGGATGCTGGCGGTGCTGCCCTTCGAGGCGAAGTTCCATCATCTGCTATGGCCGGCGCTGGGCGGACTGGCGCTGGCGATCGCGCTGGCCGCGGGCTTCTTTTACGTCCAGATCAAGCGGCCGTTCTCGCATCTGTGGCGCGCGGCGGTACGCCTGGATCTTGCCCGCATCGCCAACGACGAAATGCGCGCCGCGGCCGCCGAGGCCGACGCGCTGCTGCTCGAATTCTACGCGCGCCATCGCTGGCGCCTGGCCGCTTCGTGCCTGTGCTACCTGGCCGCATGGAGCCTCGGCCCGCTCGAGATCTACCTCCTGCTGCTGCTCCTGCACGAGCCGGCCACCTGGCAGATTGCGGTGCTGGTCGAGGTTTTCGGCCAACTAATCGAGCGTGCCACCTTTATGATTCCGGCCAAGCTGGTCAGCCAGGAGGGCGGCAAGGCGCTGGTGATGGCGATGCTGGGCTATCCGGCCGACGTCGGCTTTGCAGTGGGGTTATTGCGTAGGTTCAAGGAGATGGTGTGGGTATTATTCGGCCTTTTGAGCCTGACCCTTCATCGGCTGGTCGTCGAGCGCGCCGACCGCGAGACGGGCGGGTCGCCTCGGGTCTTGGAAATCAGCCGCGCGCCAAGGGAACAGTCGCTATGAAACAGAGGGTTGCAGTGTTTGCCTGCCTGCTGATAGCTGCGGGCTTAGGCGGTATCGCGCGTGCCGGGGTCGTGCTCGACGAGCAGGTGACCACCACTGAAAGCAACGGGCCCGCGGTGACCCGTACGCGCGAGCTGCTGGTGCAGGGGAACAAGGAAAAGGTGGTCAGCGGGCGCAACATGTTCGTGATCGACCTCGACAGGGGCACCATGATGCTGATCGATCCGAACCGGAAGGCATACGCCGAGATGCCCTTTCCGCCGCATCAGATGTTGATGAATCCCGGCCAGCAGCTCGACCTCAATTTCAAAAAAACCGGCAAGGCGTCCAAGGTGCTGGGCTACGCCTGCGAGGAGTACCGCGGCGGGGGCAAGACCGCGATGGCCGAGGTCTCGACCTCCGGATGCTTCTCGACCAGCGCGCCGGGCGCCGCCGAGTTCAGCAAATTCACCAAGACGATGGGCCTCAAGCTCAAGAGCGCCAAGGCGATGGCGGGCACGATGCCCAACGGGATTCCGCTGACGATGGATTCCACGCACAAGATAAACGCCGGGTTTTCGGTGCCCGGGATGGCGCCCGATCAGGCCGCGCGCCTGAAAGAATTGATGGCGAAGCAGGGGCCGCAGACCACTAAAACGGTGGTGATCAAGATTGCCACGCGCGATCTGCCTGCCGACACGTTCGAGCCGCCGGCCGGTTACGAGCACCGCAACGTGGGGCGCGCGCCAGGGGCGCCGCCGCCCAGCGGAGCTGGCGCCGACGCAGGAGCGCCGCCGCCAGGGACGAAAGTGCCTGAGTAGGCGCGCCGTGGCTGTGCGATACGCGGTGGGACGCGCACCTGTCGGTGCGCGTCCCACCGCGTGGGCCTCTCCCCGCACGTTCCGCATCAACGACAGCCATCGCGGCTGATGGGACGATGGCGAGTTGACCTGTGGTTGAGGAGGCAGACTGCTTACGACTGCGAATCCGCTTGGGCCGGCGAGCCTGGAGGCGTCAGCCCTTGGGGAGTTGCAGGATGCGCTCTCCGATCATGTTCTTCTGCACCGGCGAGGTCCCGCCCGAGATCGTTATGCTTTCGCTGTACAGGATGCGCCGCAGCCAGTCGCCACCGGGGGCGAACGGCGAGCGCCGCGCGAGCAGCGCGAACTCGCCCAAAAGCCGCGCCGAGAACTTCACCATCCGCTGCGTCAGCTCGGTCGAAACCAGCTTGCCAATCGAGCTTTCGGGGCCGGGCAGTTGTCCCTTGAGCCGGCGCGTGAGCGCGCGCAGGCCGTTATACTTTTTGGCCGCGACTTCGATCGCGAACTGCGCGAGCTGCTGGCGGATTTCGCCGTCCTCGGCCGCCGCGCGCCCGTCGATAATCGCGCCGCGCGCGATCTCGACCAGTTGCGCGAGCGTCTGCTCGGTGCCGCCGATGGTCTCGCCTATTCCAAACCGCTCGTGCATCAGCGTCGACACCAGCACCTGCCAGCCCTGATTGAGCGGGCCCAGCAGGTTGGCCTTGGGCACCCGCACGTCCTCGAAGAAAATCTCGTTGAACTCGGACTCGCCGGTTATCTGCTTGAGCGGGCGCACGGTGATGCCGGGGCTCTTCATGTCGACCAGCAGGCAGCTCAGCCCCTTATGCCGGGGCACGTCGGGATCGGTGCGCACGAAGAGCTGGCAGACGTGGGAGCGATGGGCGATCGTGGTCCAGACCTTCTGCCCGTTGACGATGAAGTAGTCGCCGTCGAG
>JAKAVN010000238.1 GCA_021827495.1 Deltaproteobacteria bacterium
ATTGCGGTTCTGGCCGTCCAGGCCGATCCAGCGAGGCCCTATAAGGATTTCAAGAAGGCCATGAGATCCTTGTCCTCCTTCCATCGGCGACCGGGCCGCGATTGACCGACGGCGCAAAGCGCGACGGCGTTGGCCTTCAGCGTGAGGTCTATCTCGGCATAGATGTTGGTGGTGCTGATCGAGGCGTGGCCGAGCCAGGCGCGGATGGTGTTGATGTCTACCCCGGCGAGGACCAGGTGGCAGGCCGTCGTGTGCCGGATCACATGCGGCGTTATCGTTCTGTCGGCCAGTTCCGGCACCCGGGCCGCGCAGCGCTCGATAAGGCGATAGACGCCGAAGCGGGTAAAAGGCGTCCCGAGCCTGCTGATGAACACGGCATCACCGACCGCGCGACCGAGGATCTGGTCTGCCAGGACGCGTTTGGTTTCCGGCCACAATGGGCATTGACGCGTCTTGCCGCCCTTTCCGTGCAGGGCGGCAAGATCGTGACCGCCATTCCCGCTCCGAAGCTGCAGATCGCGCACTTTCAGTTGCGTGGCCTCCGAGACACGCGCTCCGGTGTTGTAGAGAAAGAGCAGCAGCGCGTATTCGCTGCAGCCCCGCCTGGTCTTGCGGTCGGGCACGGCGAGCATGGCCTCCATTTCCGTCCTGGTCAGCCATCCGACCGGGGGCGGCATGGATTTCTTCGATACGATGGCCCGGATATGGCCGCACCATTCGACATGCGCCGGATCGCGGCTACCAACGAAGCGGGCGAATGCCCGGATCGCCGCAAGCCGCTGATTACGGGTCCGGGCGGAACATCCGCGCTGCTCCTCGAGATGCGCGAGGAATTGCAGCACATGCCGGGAGGTGAGATCGCCCACCGCCAGCCGGTCCACGGGCTTGCGCAATTTGCCGCTGACGAACGGCAGCAAAAGGCTGAAGGTATCGCGGTAGCTGCTGCGGGTGTTCCGAGCCAGATTGCGTTCGGTGACGATATGTTCGCACAGGAACCGCCGTAGCCATGGGCCGAGGGTGACGAGATCAGGCATGCTGACCTCCACCCGCGTAGCGCTCAAAACGGAGCGATGCCTGCCGCAGGAGTTCCGGGGTCATCGACAGATAGACCTTGGTGCCTTCCAGGTCGGCATGACCGAGATAGGTGGACAGCACTGGCAGCAGCCGTTGTACGTCCGCCCCGTTGCGGTACCAGGTGGTCAGGCTGTGAACCGCGAAGCTGTGCCGGAGATCGTGCAGGCGCGGGATTTGTCGCCCGCTTGCCGCGCCGTGAACACCGGCGATGCGCCGCAGTGCATCGAACGCCGCGTGGACTGTGCTGCTGGCGAGCGGCGAACCGTCCCGGTTCGACAACAGCAACGCGGCCTCGCCCTGCGCAAGACCGGCGCGCCCACGGAAGTGCATGTAGCCGTCAAGCACCCTGGCGAGTTGTGGTCCGACCGGGACCAGGCGGCTCTTGTAGAACTTCGTTGCGCGTATGGTCAGGACGGCTTCCACCAGATCGATATCGGCCAGCGTGAGCCGCGTGGCCTCGCTGAAGCGCAACCCGGCCCCATAAAGCAGAAGAAGCAGGGTGCGGAATGTAATCGCGTCGAGTTGGACGGCGCCACGCCGACTGGCTTCAATGATCGTGGGATCAACAAGTCGCCGCAACTCGTCGCGTGAGTAGATATACGGCGGCGCCCGGACGGGCGATCTCGGTTCATTATCCGGCAGCGGCGAGCGGGTCGCATGGCCGCGGCTGATCGCATGGCGCCAGAAGCCCGCAAGGGCGTAATACTTGTTCTCTCGGTGCCGGGTCAGCGGTCCCGCGCCCGCCAGAAAGACCAGAACCTGCGCCGTGGTCACGGCATCGCAGGCGGCATCTCCATCGGCATGACCGAGGAACTGACGCAGCAGGTTTGCACCGGTCGTGAACTTGGCGCCATGGGCCTGCCGCCAAAGGATATATTGCTTGATGGCCTCTCGCAACGTCATGCCAGGCCCTCCAGATCGAGGGCCGCAACTTCTCGGAGGGCTGCAAGATTGATCTTGGCGTAGATCGCGGTGGAGGACGGGTCACGGTGCCCGAGAAAGTCCCCGATCACCTTCATGGACATGCCCTGATCGAGCAGATGCTGGGCTGCGGCATGCCGCAATGCATGTGCGCCGCGTCGACCTGTGACGATACCGATGTCTGCAAGGCGATCGCTGACGATCTTGCCCAACGTCGCTCGGCCAACCGGTCGGATGGGTGCGTGCGAAGTAAAGAAGAGGCTTCGGCCGAGACCGGTCGGGCGCGCTTCCCGTATGTAGCGCAAAATGGCGTTACCGACCTCCGGTGAGAGTGGCCAGACATGGGTCCGGCCTGGCTTCGGACAGCGAACGCGAATGATCTCGCTCTCCCAGTCCAGGTCGTCGAGCCGCAGGCCGGCGACTTCCCCGGCCCGCAGCCCGTAGGTAATAAACAGCATGAGGATCGCGCGGTCGCGCTTGTCGACCGGACGATCCCCCTGAACCGAGGCCATCAGACGCACGACATCGTTGCGCCTGACGCCCTTCGGCACGGTCTCGTCGGCCATGAACCGGGGCGCCATGATCCCCGCAGCCAGACCCGCCCGGCACCAGCCGTTCGCCTCGGCGTAGAGAAAGAACGCCCTCAGGCGCTGGGCGTAATCGTGTATGGTCCGCCGGTTCCAGGCTCTCCGACTGTGCTCTGCCGCGACGGCATCATCGATGTCGGCGATCTGGACGGCGACCAGCGGAGTGCCGTTCCCTGCCAGCCAGACGAAGAAGTGGTCAGCGGCACGGCAATAGCTTTGGATGGTCGCATGGGAGAGGCCGCGCTCCTCGCGCAACCACTTCTCGAAGATCGCGGCCTCTGCGTGATGGGGATGGTGCTCACGTTCGGGTTCGTCGAGCCAACCGAGAAAGCGCAGCCATTGGATGCCGCGACTGACAAACCGTGTTCTCGCCTTGGATGACGCCGTCCGGTTGCATCTGCGCCCTTTCGGCCGAGACCAGATAATCGCCGCCGCCTCGATCCGGTGAATGCTGACCCGGTCGTCTCCTCGCAAATTCAGAAGCCGAATAAGGCTGAGTTGATCGTTGGCGCATTTTCGCAAGGTGCTTCGAGAAGTGCCGAGTTCCTGGAGACGGCGAAGATATCGCTCCCGCTGTTCGTCAATTGGCGCTGCTCGGTATCTCTCGGCGTTCCGGAGAAAGAATATTTCCTCAAACATGCTTGTGCCTCCATGCTGGTGGAGGCCCAAGCTTCCGCGCAGGGCGTCATGACGTAAGCT
>JAKAVN010000239.1 GCA_021827495.1 Deltaproteobacteria bacterium
GGCTGCGCCAATATTCACATTGCGTGTGGGACAATGCTTGAGGGCACATTGAACCGTCATTTTGCTCTTGATCGTTTCGTGTGTCGCGAGTATCAAAAGCTCGGGTAACGGCTAAGGCTAAATGACCCCACGTGAAATTCCAGCGCTCCTGCTTGGCGTAGTGCTGGCGTGTGTTTTTGCGGGGTGCAGCGGCAACAACTCCGCGGCTTCATGCCGTAACGCCGACCTTGGTACGGCTGATAGGTGTGTGAACGCCGCTTCCGTCCATCGCGCGCCAATGCCGACCCGAAGGGCTTCAGCCCTACCGGCGGTATCGCTAAGATGGTGCCCATCTTCGGGAAGCGGGGGTTGGCCTGCTGCCGGACAACGGCTGAGGCCAACGCCTCGGAGGTTTTGCGATGAACGCTCCAACCCTGGCCGACAAGCTCCGGGCCTTGAAGGTCGTGCCGCCAAGCCGCCACGAGCTTGACTGCCTCGAACTCGTATCCCACGGCAACTACGAAATCGGCGTCCAGCGAACCAACGATATCCTCGACGAGAGCCACGAGGTCTTCGCGCGGTCGTCGCGCAGCACGATGGGCGTCGCGGGCGATTCGATCGTCGCGATTTTCACCGCCCAGGGCGACCTGGTAAACGCTTCTTCCGGCACCTACCTGCACGCCATCATCCCGCCGATCGTAATCAAGTACATCCTGAAGACGATGGCGGACGAGCCGGGCATCCGCGACGGCGACATCTGGTACACCAACGACGCGCTCTACGGCGGGATTCACAATCCCGACTACTGCGTGGCGATGCCGCTGTTCGTGCGCGGCAAGCTCGCCGGATGGACCGCGGCCCTGTCGCACACTCCCGAAACCGGCGCCTGCGAGCCGGGCGGGATGCCGGTGGGCGCGGCGTCGCGGTTCGAAGAGGGCTTCAACGTGCCGCCGATCAAGATCGGCGAAAACTTCCGGCTGCGGCGCGACTTGATCGAGCTCATCTCCGCCTTTGGCCTGCGGGCGGAGCAGATGATTATCACCGACTTGAAGGCGCGATGCACGGCCGCGGACCGGGCGCGCACCCGGCTGGTCGAGATGTGCGAACGCGAGGGCATCGACTTCGTCGCCGGCCTGTTCCGCCGGATGCTGATGGACGCGGAGGCGGGAGCGCGGCGGCGTATCAGTTCGTGGCCGGACGGCACTTATCGCTGCGTGACGTTCGCGGACTGCGCCGGGCTCGAGCAGGGGCTGATCCGCAACTGCTGTCTGACGATGAGCAAGCGGGGCGATACCCTCGCTTTCGACTTCACCGGCACAAGTCCTGAAAACCTGTCGAGCTTCAACGCCCACGCGCAAGCCGCCATCGGCCATCTGGTCAACAAGATTTACGAGTACGTCTTCCACGACCTGCCGATAAGCAACGCCACATTCGAGCCGGTCGATTTCATCTTCCCGCCCAACAGTTGCCTGAACCCGGGACCGCGGGCAGCCACTTCGCTGGCCGTCGGGATCTGCACCGGCGTGATGAGCGCAGTTCAGGTGTGTGTCGGGCGCGCGATGTTCCCTACCCGCGACTGGCAACAGGTGTCGGCGCCCGCGGCCAACGCCGTCGACGGCCACGTGCTCTCGGGCATATCGCAGTGGAACATGCCTTTTGCCGACTCGATAGCCTACGTGCTCAACACCCAGGGCCAGGGCGCGCGCGCCATCGCGGACGGGATGAACGCCTACGGTTTTTGCTGGTGCGCCTTTGGCCGGGCGCCCGACGTCGAGGCGATGGAGAACGAGTTTCCGATGCTGGTGCCGTTCAGCGAGTATCGCGCCGATAGCGGCGGCTGCGGGAAATACCGCGGCGGCCTCGGCACGGCGCAACTCTGGGTGACGCATCACGTGGCGCAGATGTATTCGGCGCCCCACGGCACCAACAGCCTCGTGCAAACCCAGCAGCCGCTTTACGGGGGGTACGCCGCGCCTACCACACCTTTGGTCAGGGTCAAGGACGCCGATGTCGAGAAGCTGCTCGCCGCCAACGGCGCGCTCACTCTAAGCACCGGATCGATGCTCGAGGGCGCAATTGGCAGGCTCTCGTCGGAGCATCGCTCGCAGACACCGCGCGCCATCGCGAAGGGCCGGATGGTCGGGCTATCTTTTTCCTCCGGCGGGACCGGCTACGGCGATCCGCTGGACCGCGATCCGGCCGCTGTACAACGCGACCTGCGCGACAAGCTCATCTCGCAATGGCAGGCCAGAAATATTTACAAGGTAGCCTGCGACCCGGAGACCTTGCGGCTCGACTTAACCAAAACCGCTCGGTTGCGCGACCAGGAGCGGCGCGCACGCGTTGCCCGCGGCCAGCCGTTTGCCGCCTTCGAAGCGCAATGGTCGCGGCGCAAGCCGCCGTCCCAAATCCTGCAGCTTTATGGTGCGTGGCCCGACGCCACGGGCGCCGAGGCCCTGTACCGCCCATAAAGCCCCCGTCCGGGGCGTTCTGCAGGCTGAGCCCGCGCGGCAGGCGCCTCCCCTATTGCCGTGCTGGCGCCTTGCCTAACGCGGCTCATCGGCCGGCTCAGGCGCTTGCGGCGGTTCCCACCGCCGCGGTCACACCGTCGGTCAACACCGGCGCGATCGCCGCCGCCAGCGCCGCGATCGCCACGTTCATCCAGAGCACCTCGACAACGCCGAAGCGCCCCGCCAGAAATCCCATCATGATCATCACCAGCGCGCCTATTCCGTTCGAAAAACCCAGCGCGAACCCCGAACCCATCGACTGATTGTCGGGCAATACGTCCTGGCAAATCAGGATCTGGAGCGGCAGCGTTGCGAACGCCGTAATTCCAAGCACGGCGATAACCACCCACATGAGGCTCGCAGGAACCATCATGAGGACGGCAAGCAGAATCGCCGAAAGCACGCTCATCGCGGTGATTACCGGGCGGCGTCCGAAGCGATCGGCGAGGTAGCCACCGCTTAAGTTGCCGGCGATGCCCACGACGAAGAACGTCGTGACCAGAGTGGCCGCGCCTACCAGGGAGCCGCCGCGGCGCACCCATAGAATCGGCACAAACGTTACCAAGTTGTAGTTGAGCGTGGAGCGCAGCGAGGCGTAGAGCACGAGCATCGCAACGTCCGACGCGCGGCTGCGCCAGTCAAGGCTCGGCAGATGGCTTGGCCGGCGCGCGAGGCTGGGCAGTGCGCGCGCCATGAGCGGGATACTGACCGCAGCGGGAAGCGCCAAAAGCCACAGCATCCGCAGACCCATCGCGACTACGACCAGGCTTGCCACGACCGGCCAAA
>JAKAVN010000240.1 GCA_021827495.1 Deltaproteobacteria bacterium
CTGGCCGAGATCACTTCAACCGGACACGCGAAGCTCGACGAACGGGCGAGCGCCAAGCGGGCGTGGAAGTCATGGCAAAGAGCCAAGGACCTGCACGCAGTCACGCTTACCAGCTCGCAGATCGCGCGCGTGATTGCGGCGCTGGGCGGCACGCCGCCGCGCGACACTGCGCAATTACCGGGCGCAATGGCCGCGCTTCTGGATCGGAGTGCATAGATGAGCGACCTGCTGCGCAACGATCTGGAGATGAGGCCTCGGCCATTGCACCGCCGCGGCGAGCGGCAGCATCGCCGGAAGTTCTGGTGGACGGCGGCTTCGCTGGGCTCCCGCCGGTCACGCGGCGTCAAAATATCGCGCTTCGCGCGGCGCGGCACGGACGTCCGGCTCAACACCCGCTCGTATCTGCAACGAAGCGCCGTCAAGGTCTCATACTCACGCAACACCAAGTCGGCGTCCTGGGCGGCGCATGGGCGCTACCTCGCACGGGAAGGCGCGCAGCAGAACTGTGCCAAAGGGCTTGGCTTTGACGCCGGCCGCGATGACATCAACCTCGCGCAGACGGCGAAGCTGTGGCAGGAAGCGGGCGACCAACTCATGTTCCGAATCATAGTGTCGCCTGAGAACGGTACGGAGATCGACTTACGAGACCACGCGCGAACGCTGATGGCACAGATGGAGCGCGATCTGGGCACGCGCCTCGAGTGGGCGGCGATCGATCATCACAACACCGACAATCCTCACGTCCATATCCTGCTCCGGGGACGGGACGAGACCGGGCAACCGCTCAGAATCGACGCGGACTACATCAAGTCGGGCATCCGCGAACGAAGCGCCGAGATCGCAAGCTGCGAACTTGGCCTCAGAAGCGAACGGGACATCGTTGATGCGCGCGGTCGAGCAGTCGAGCGGATGCAGTTCACCGAAATCGACCGTGCCTTGCTCCGCCGGGCGAGCGGCAGCGGACTGGTCGCTTTCGACGGCAAGCAACCCAAAGGCGCGGCTCAGAGGACGCGCCGTGCCCAGGACTTGGCACGACTCGCGTTTCTCGAACGCGAAGGTCTCACCTTCCAGGTGGACTCGATCAGTTGGCAGCTCTCGCCGGATTTGGCGAGGGTTCTGCGTGAACAACAACTGGCAACCGACATCATCAAGAGCCGAGCACGCCACAGCGATCAGATTCTCGACCGGCGGGCGCCGATCCGGCTGACGACGATTGAACCGGGCCAGCAGATCGCCGGCCGTGTCGTCGGTACAGGACTCGAAAATGAAGCCACGGATCGGCGCTACATCCTGGTCGAGGGCGACGATGGTCAGCTCCACTACATCCGCCAGACCGCAGCGATGATTCGGGCGCGCGGCGAGGAGCGGCTGAAGGTCGGTGAAACCGTAACCCTCGCCGGCGGAGAATTTGAGAAAAACGGGAAGCGGCTTCGCTTCGTTCGCATTCAAGATCACAGCAAAGGACGTACACGCTGATGGCAAATCAATCCCTGCCCTACAAAGCGCCGACAGCCAGCGGATCGACCGAACTTGCGGTCGCGGCGATCGCAATCGTCTTCTTCAGCGGCATCGTTTCGCTCGCAGTCGCGACCGAGCATGTCGCCGCGATGCTTGGATACTCCGCTGTTCTTGGCGCCCCTTTTATGACACTGCGGCCGATCGGACCTCTGTATGCACCGTGGGATTTCATCTTGTGGGCGTGGAAATGGCGCGACGTTGTTGCGGCGCGGCCGGTGTTCCAGTCCGGCATCCGGATATTCGAATACCCAACTCTGATCGTAGGACTGGCCGCGATGATTGTCGTGGGCCTCAGCAGACGAGGCCGTTCTCACACCGACGATCTCCACGGCTCCGCTCATTGGCCGAGCAGGCGTGAGATCAAAGCGACCGGCCTGCTCGACGCCGGCGACGGTGTCTATGTCGGCGCATGGCGAAGCGGCAGAAAAGTCCACTATCTGCGCGACGCGGGTCCAGCCCATGTTCTTGCCTTTGCGCCCACGCGCACTGGCAAGGGCGTTGGGCTGGTAGTTCCAACGCTGCTCAGTTGGCCCCACAGCGTCGTGGTTCACGACATCAAGGGCGAAAACTGGATGCTTACCGCCGGCTGGCGGCAGCGTGAGCTAGGCAGTCTGTGCATCAGGTTCGACCCGACCTGCACCGACGGGACCGCCGCGCGTTACAACCCGCTGGAGGAAATCCGGATCGGTCCCGAGGAAGTCAAAGACGCTCAGAACATCGCGGATATGCTGATTGATCCGACCGGCAACGCGCCACGCGATCATTGGGATCTGACCGGACACGACTTGCTGACGGGCGTCATGCTTCACGTGATCCATACCAGCGCGCAAAAGACGCTTGCGGGTTGCCTCAATTTTCTGAACCCGCCGGATCACGACCAGGAGAAGGCGCTCCGCGCCATGATCGAAACCCCTCACGCCGGAGAGATCGCACACGCGGTCATCGCCGGGGCGGCGCAGGCCGTCTTGAGCAAGAGCCCCAACGAACGTGCGTCGGTGATCAGCGTGGCGACGCGATGCCTTACGCTGTTCCGCGATCCGATCATCGATGCCAACACCTGCAAGTCGGATTTCTCGATCAGTGATCTGATCCATCACGAACGCCCGGTAAGCCTCTATCTCACCGTGCCTCCATCCGATCTCACGCGCACGCGGGTGCTGATGCGGCTGTTTCTTGCCCAGATGGGAGCGCGCCTCACCGAGAGGCTTCACGGGGAAAACGATCGTTCATACAGACGCCGCCTGTTGCTGATGATCGACGAGTTTCCGGCGTTGGGACGACTCGACTTCCTGCAGAACGTCCTCGCCTACGCCGCAGGATATGGAATCAAGGCGTATCTGATCGCGCAGGATTTGAGCCAGCTCTACTCCGCGTACGGACGCGACGAATCGATCGTTTCCAACTGCGCGGTGCGCGTCGCGTTTACGCCGAACAAAATAGAAACCGCGCGGCTGCTTTCCGAGATGACGGGAATCGCGACGGTGCGGCATCAGTATCGCACGCGTTCGGCTTCGCAAGTCAGCGTCTCCGAGCCTGAGAGCCAACGCCCACTGCTGACCGCGGATGAAGCGATGCGGCTTCCAAGCGATGCTGCGCTCATCTTCGTGTCGGGAACCCCGGTAATTTACGGAACGAAGATTCGTTACTACCTCGATTCTGAGTTCAGCAAGCGAGCGAAGATTGTCGCGCCGCGATTCTCGGATCGCATCGAGAACGAGGATTCCTTCGCGGACCCGGCGGACGCTCGAAGTCC
>JAKAVN010000058.1 GCA_021827495.1 Deltaproteobacteria bacterium
TCTGCCACCCTTGCGACGCTCGCCGGCGAAGTTGAAAGCGCCGGCGTGGGCGCACCTTCGGTGGTGGTGGTCGGCGAGGCCGCCGCGCTCGGTGCGCGGCTTAACTGGTTCGAGCGGATGCCGCTTTACGGACGGCGAATCGTGATCACGCGCGCGCGCGCGGAGAGCGGCGCGTTTGCCGCCGGATTGCGCGCGCTCGGCGCCGAGGTGCTCGAATTTCCAACCATCGAAACCGCCGCTCCCGACAGCTACGCGGCGATCGACGCGGCGCTGGAGCGCCTGGCGTCTTTCGATTGGGTGATCTTCACCAGCGCAGCCGGCGTCGAGCGCCTGCTTGAACGGATGAGGACCCGCGGCGTCGACCTGCGCGCGATGGCCGACGCGAAACTTGGCGCGATCGGCCCGGTCACCGCGGCGCGCCTGGCCGAGCATGCGCTCACCGTCGCCGCGCTGCCGCGCGAGTACCGCGCCGAGGCGATTATCGAGGCGATCGGCGCCGCGCGTATCCGCGGCGCGCGCATCCTGATTCCCCGCGCCCAGGTTGCGCGCGAGGTGCTGCCGGAAATGCTGGTGGCGGCCGGGGCGCGCGAAGTTGTGGTCGCGCCGGTCTACAAGACGGTAAAGCCCGCGCGCGCGCCGACCGAGCGCGTGCGCGATATGGCAAAGGCTCGCGCGATCGATCTGGTCGCCTTCACCAGCTCGAGTACGGTGACGAATTTCCGCGAGATGGTCGGCGCGGCTGTCGCCCACGGACTCAAAGCTGCGGCAATCGGGCCGATCACCACCGAAACCGCGCGCGCGGCGGGGATAGAAGTGGTAGTGCAGCCGCGCGACTACACGGTCCCCGCGCTAATCGATGCGATTCGCGATTACTTCATCACGGTCAATAAATAGATGCGCCTTTCGCCGCGCGGCTCGCGGATCATTACGCAAGGATTGATCCGGAAGTCGTTTGGAACGCCGCGCGAAAAAACCTGCCGTCTTTGATTCGACAATTGGAAGCAGTCCTAAGCGGGCAGGCGATGATTGAACTTCTCGATTCGGCCCGCGGGGCCTTTTTTCGCCGCCGCCAAGGAAGGGTTTCGTTCCGGCGCCTCTCATCAATATAATCGGCCACGAGTTCCGCCCTTGAGGGGGTGAGCATCCCGATGGCGTTTCCAATCAATCGCCCGCGGCGGCTGCGCCGCACCGAGACGCTGCGCCGGATGATCCGTGAGACGCGGCTTGCGCCCGACGACCTTATCCAGCCGTTCTTCGTCTGCCCGGGGCGCGGCGTCAAACGTCCGATCAATTCCATGCCGGGCGTGGCGCAGATGTCAGTCGACCAGGTGGTGCGTGCCGCACGCGAGACGCACTCGGCAGGCGTCCCGGCGGTTATCCTGTTCGGCATCCCGCAGCATAAAGATCCCCACGGCACCCAGGCATGGAACGACCAGGGCGAGGTGCAGCGCGCGATCCGCGAAATCAAGGAGCAGGTGCCCGGCCTCGCCGTCATAACCGACGTCTGCCTGTGCGAGTACACCGACCACGGCCATTGCGGAGTGGTGCTCAGCAACGATGTCGACAACGACGCGACGCTCGAACCGCTCTCGCGCGAGGCGCTCTCGCACGCGCGCGCCGGCGCCGACATGGTCGCGCCGTCGGACATGATGGACGGGCGGGTCGGCGCGATCCGCAGGACGCTCGACGAAAACGGCTTCATCCACCTCCCGATCATGGCTTACTCGGCCAAGTTCGCCTCGGCCTTTTACGGGCCGTTCCGCGAGGCCGCCGAGTCGGCGCCGCAGTTCGGCGACCGCCGTTCCTACCAGATGGACCCGCCCAACGGCGACGAGGCGATGCGCGAGATCGCGCTCGATCTCGCCGAGGGCGCCGACATCGTGATGGTCAAGCCGGCGCTGCCGTATCTCGACCTGATCTACCGCGCCAAGCACGAGTTCCATGTCCCGCTAGCGGCCTACAACGTCTCGGGCGAGTACTCGATGCTGCGGGCGGCGGGGCTCAACGGATGGCTCGACGAGGAGCGCGCGGTGATGGAGGTACTGACTTCGATCAAGCGGGCCGGCGCCGACATGATCCTCAGCTACTTCGCCACCGAGGTGGCAAACCGGCTGAGAGGATAACCCGATGCCACAAGAACTTGACCCGCTCGAGTCGCGGGTTCACGACGCGCTCGCAGCCCTCTGCAGCGATCCTGCCGAAAAGACTTGGGGAAGGCGGGAATGGACCCGAAATGTCACGCGCGCTGTCGGAGCGGCGATGAGGCAGTTAGGGTACACGTGGTATGCCACGGAACCAAAGAACCAGGAATGGATGTGGGACGGTGTCGCCTGGGAGCAAAGCGGCGGTTGGGTTCTGAATCAGCCTCTCGTGCTGGAATCGCAATGGGATGACAAAGAGGACGTTGAGGACGACTTCCAGAGACTGATGGTGGCGAGAGCCGATCATCGGGTACTGGTATTCGAGGCATATACGCAGGACGACGCCGACATCATCGTTAAAGAGTGCATCCATGCAGTTGGCGCGTACCGGGGAACTGCCGCAGGCGATCGCTATCTCTTTGCGTGTTGGCTCGCTGACAACCGCTTCTACTTTCGACTCCACGTGGTGTAGCCACTCAAGCGAGCGGAGCTGCCCGCTTATTCCCGCGCCGAGCGGCCGATACTGGCAATCTGCGCAAACCAAACCCGCCTCTGTCGTTCTTAACTTAAGCCCGCGCGCGTCGCGGGCGACGGCTCAGCAGGCCGCGCGGCGTCACCGCGTTACGTGCGGCGCGCGGGCTTGATGTGCGCGTTGTAATACGGGCGCATCGCGCGCAGCGCGCGCCTCTGATGATAGGCGAGCTCGTCGTCGGGATAGCGATGCTCCGGGCCGAGCACGCAGCCGGCCCGTGCGTGGCATCGCGCGGCGCAATCGGGCTCGGCCTCGACCCGATGCGTCAGGCATTTCGGCACGTCCCATCCAGCGGGAAAGCTCACCGCAGCAGCCGGACATGCGCTGATGCAACTGCGCGGGACGCATCCGGGACACGGATCGAAGCCGCGCGCATCGCCGGGCGCCTCGAGCGGCACCTCGAGCAGCAGCGCCGCGCGAAACGCGATCCATGGGCCGAAGACCGGATGCACCACAACGCCGAGGATGCTCGGCCCGGCCATTCCCGCCGCCTTGCCCAGCTCGACGAAGTTGAGCGTGCGTGCGCCCCCGTGCATGAACGGATGGACGACGGTGTAGCGGAGCGCGGCCGCGCGCAGCGGCGCGGCGACCTCGCGTTCGACCACCTCGCGGGTAAAGTCGTCGAGCGGATTTTCGCGCTCCCACCATCCGGGGTTGCGCGCCGCGTGCCGCTTGAGCGCCGCCCAGAAACCGCCGCCGCCATTGCCGAGCACCACAATCGCGCGCGCCGCGGGGTCGATAAGCGCCGCGCGCGCCGCGGGCCGGACCGCCGCGTCATAGCGCGCAACCGGGACCGCGGCGACCAGGTTGAGCCCGTGGCATATGGCGGCCGCGCGAATCGCGGCGAGTATTGAAGCCGGATTAGGCAATTTTGTAGGTGACCAGCGCGTCGGCGACCAGCGCGCCTTCCTGGTCGCGGATCTCGACCGCGATGCTGGCGATACGTTTGCCGCCGCGGCGCACCTTGGCGCGCGCGACAAGATCGGTTTTCACCGCCGGCGCGGTGTAGTTGACGGTCATCGAGATGGTCGCGCTGCTCCGCGTCCGCGGCATCGTCCAGATCGCGGCGCAGGCGGCGAAGTCGGCCAGCGCCGAGATCGCGCCGCCGTGGATCGGAACGTCGGGGCCTCCGGCGTTCAGAATGCTTTCCGCAACCGGCATCCGCACCGTCGCGTCGCCCTCACCATGGGATTCGATTCTGAGGCGCAGCGCGGCCGAGAACGGCCCCCGTTCGATCTCGCTCAGCACCGCCTCGTTGGCCACGTCAACCATCGCCGCTCATGATCCTATGCTTTCTTGCGCGCGTGGCGAGCCGCCGCCAGCCGCGCCATCCGCATCATCCCGGCGACGGCGGCCTGTGGATCGTCGGCGTGCTCGATGCCCTCGATTTGCGGCCAGGCACGCAGTGCGACCAGTGGACGGCCGAGCTTGAGCGCGAAACCGATTTCGCTCAGCGTGCCGCCCTCGCCGGCGAGCGCGACCACCGCGTCGGCGCTGCCGACCACAATGGCGTTGCGCGCCTCGCCGATTCCGGTCGCGATCACGAACTCAATATGCGGATTGGCGGCGCCGTGGTCGTAGCCGGGCAGGATACCGATGGTATGGGCGCCGCGCTCGCGCGCGCCGCGTGCCGCCGCTTCCATCACGCCGCCCCGCCCGCCGCAGACCAGGGTCGCGCCGTGCGCGCCGATCTCGGCTCCGACCTTGTGCGCGAGTTCGAGCACTTCGCCGCTGGCGCCGTCACCGCCGCCGATCACCGCAATTGCCGGGCGCCGATGCATGGCGGGGGGTCACACTCCGAGCAGCGCGGGAAGCTCGGCGATGTCGGCGACCGTGAGGTCGGGTTCCGGAATGCCCTCGGGCAGCGGCGCGCCGCGCTTGTTCACCCACGCCACGCGCATCGCGGCGCGGCGCGGCCCGAGCACGTCCTCGCGCGGCGTGTCGCCGACGAAGAGGATTTCATGCGGCTCCAGCCGCAGCATCGCCAGGAGGCGCTGGTAGATTTGCGGGTGGGGTTTGCGCAAGCCGGCCTCGGCCGAGATTATGACCGCCTCGAACAGGTCGGCGACGCCGGTGTCGAGCAGAATCTCGCGCCCGCACTGCGCGTCGTCGAAGTTGGAGAGCAGGCCGAGGCGGAAATGCCGCGCCAGCCGGCGCACGGCGCCCGAATGCTCGGCCGGCGCAAAGGTGACCTTGCGCACGCCGTCCATGTGGGCGCGGGTGAGATGAAAGGCCGTGAGGGCGCGCTCGGCGGGGTCCGCGTAGCCCAGGCGCTCGAGCGTGCGCTCGAAGCGCTGCTGGCAGGTTATTTCGATGCTCTCGCGTTCGCGCTCGGCGTTAATCTCCTCGATTACGCCGTGATAAACGGTGAGAAACGGCTCGAGTTCGAAGCGCGGGCCCAGCCGCTCCTGGAGTGACGGCAGTATCCACGGGATGGTGCTGTGGATGGAACGATCGCGCCAGTGCAGCAGCGGCAGATGCTCCGGCTCCCATTTGACTAGGGTGTCGAAGAGGTCGAACACCACCGCTTTGATGCCGGCGTCAGCCACGGGGCGCGAGCGCAGCCGCGCTGGAGAGCAGCGCCGCCAGATTGAGCAACATCACCCCGCCATTAAGCATGACCGAGAGGCGATGGAGCCGGTCGAACTCGGCGCGGCGGGCGGGATCGGGATTGGCCTCCTCGGTCACCGTGCGAAGCGCGTCAACCCGGGGACGCACCACCGCGCCGGCGTAAATCGTGAGCCCCAGCGCGATCAGCAGCGCCAGCGCCGCCATCGCCCACCACATTCGCGGCATCCGCGCCGCACACAGGTAGACCGCCAGGATAAACCCGATCGCGCCGCAGATGTAGCCGAGCAGGTAGTAGCGCGGAAACAGCACGCCCACGAGCTTGCCCGCCTCGGCCATCGGCAGCACCTTGAACACCACCGGCGCAACCAGCGCGGT
This sequence comes from Deltaproteobacteria bacterium, assembly GCA_021827495.1. GTDB lineage: Bacteria > Desulfobacterota > Binatia > Binatales > Binataceae > JAKAVN01. The sequence continues at coordinate 5,620 of JAKAVN010000058.1, forward strand.
GAAAAACACCATCCCGCCCAGCCAGCAGACCAGGGTCAGCAAATAAACGAACAACACGGCTACCATCGAGGCCGCGCCTCCGCGCGTCGCAGGAAAAAGATCACCATGATCAATTCAGATATGGTTTGTTGACGCCAGGCAGCGGCCGGCGGCCAGAGAAACCGGAGTCGATGGTGTGCCAGGCGATGATCTGGCGCTCACCGGATTGCCAGCACAGAAAGACCACGTCGTCCTCGATCTCGTAAGGGAAGTCGACCAGTCCTTGGTCGATATCCTTCAGGAAGCATCCGAGGCCCTCGACCTGTCCCGCCAGCTCGGCCATCCGCGCCGCGTTTTCCTTGAGCTCCGGGTAGCGCTCGATGAGATTGGCCAACGGCATTCCGGCAATGGCGGAGTCGTCGCGGCGGGCAAGTTCGCGAATGCGTGCGCGCAGCGTGTCGGCTTCGACCTGCAGCCCGCGGACCAGAACCTCCAGGCGTGGGATGAGGGCGTTGGCTTCCTCGGGTGTGAAAACTTTCTCGAACTGATGCTTTGCCAACCTTTTGCCTCGACGATGGCGCAGCACGCCGATCATGGCTAAGTTTTCTGCGATGAGGCCGAGCTTGTCCGCGCTCGGGTCGTATATTACGTTAATTGATCGCGGGGGTGGAAGCGCCACCGGCTGGTGGTCGGTGTGGGGGGCAGCGGTCGAGCATCTATGGCAGAAAAATCCGATAAGGCCAAAGGCGAAAAGCGCTTCGACATCGAAGAGGATCTAAGCAAGGTCGAGGTCCCCAACGTTTTACCGGTGCTGCCGCTGCGCGGCATCGTGATTTTTCCCAACCAGATTCATCCGTTCCTGGTTTCGCGGCCCGCCTCGCTCAGGCTCATCGAGGACGTGGGCCAGGCTTCGCGTGTAATCGGGCTCTCGGCCCAGAAAAATCCTGAAGAAGAGAATCCCGGCTCCGAGGGACTGTTCGCGCGCGGCACCGCGGTGCGGATTCTCAAGATGCTGAAATATCCCGACCATAGCGTGCGGGTCCTGGTGCAGGGCATCGCGCGCATCGACCTGCTCGACTTCGTACAGCTTGACCCGTACTTCCGCGCGCAGGTGCGGCGGCTGAGGGAGACGGTCGAGAGCAACAAGGAACTCGACGCGCTGCAGGCTCATCTGGTCAGCCAGTTTTCCAAGTTCGTGTCGCTGGTGCCTTACCTGCCCGACGAACTGCAGGTGATGGCGATGCAGGTGCGCGAGCCCGCCCGCCTGACCGACATGGTCGCCTCCTATCTGAAAATCGCGGTCGAGGAGTCGCAGGATCTGCTGTCGACCAACGACGTGCGCGCGCGGCTGGAGAAGCTCATCGTCATCCTGGGGCGCGAGATCGAGCTGTTGGAGCTGGGCCACAAGATCCAGTCGCAGGTACAGACCGAGCTCAACAAGAACCAGCGCGAGTACTATCTGCGCCAGCAGCTCAAGGCGATCCAGAAGGAGCTTGGCGAGGGCGACGCGCGATCCTCCGAGATCGAAGACCTCGAGAAAAAGATCGAGGCGGCCAAGATGCCCGAGGACGCGCGCAAGGCGGCCGACAAGGAACTGGATCGGCTCAAGATGATCCCGCCCGAGTCGGCCGAGCACACCGTGGTGCGAACCTACCTCGACTGGCTGGTCAGCGTGCCTTGGTCGGTTTCCACCGAAGACAATCTTGACATCAAGCACGCCCGCGCGGTGCTCGACGAGGACCATTTCGATCTCGAAAAGGTCAAGGAGCGCATCCTCGAGTTCCTCGCCGTGCGCAAGCTCAAGAGCGACACCAAGGGGCCTATCCTGTGCTTCGTCGGGCCGCCGGGAACCGGCAAGACCTCGCTGGGCCGCTCGATCGCGCGCGCGCTGGGACGCAAATTCGTGCGGCTGTCGCTCGGTGGCATCCGCGACGAGGCCGAGATTCGCGGCCATCGCCGCACCTACATCGGCTCGCTGCCCGGCCGCATAATCCAGGGGCTGCGCAACGCCGGCTCCAACAACCCGCTGTTCATCCTCGACGAGGTCGACAAGCTCGGGATGGACTTTCGCGGCGACCCGGCCTCGGCGCTGCTCGAAGTGCTCGACCCCGAGCAGAACAACGCCTTCGTCGATCACTATCTCGACGTTCCTTTTGATCTCTCCAAGGTGTTGTTCCTGACCACGGCCAACGTGCTCGATCCGATTCCGCCCGCGTTGCGCGACCGGATGGAAGTGCTGGAGCTGCCCGGCTACACCGAGGAGGAAAAGCTCCAAATCGCGGACCGCCACCTGGCGCCCAAGCAGTTGTTCGAGAATGGGCTGGGCGATCAGAAGATCGAGTTCACCAACGAAGCGGTGTCCGAAATCATCCGCAGCTATACGCGCGAGGCCGGCCTGCGCAATCTCGAGCGTGAAATCGGCCGCGTATGCCGCAAAATCGCCCGCTCCATCACCGAGGGCGAAACGGCGCCCGCGCAAATCACGCCCGACGCCCTGCACCGCTTCCTGGGCCCGCGCAAGTTCTTCTCCGAGGCGGCCGAGCGCACCCAGGAGCCCGGCGTGGCCACGGGCCTCGCCTGGACGCCCAACGGCGGCGACATCCTGTTCATCGAGAGCACCCGGATGAGCGGCCAGAAGGGCGTCACCATCACCGGCTCGCTGGGCGACGTGATGAAGGAGTCGGCGCAGGCGGCGCTCTCCTACGTGCGATCGCGCACGGCGCAACTCGGCATCGCGCCCGACTTCTTCGAAAAATCCGCCCTGCATATCCACGTCCCGGCCGGCGCCATCCCCAAGGACGGCCCCTCCGCCGGCGTGACCATCGCCGCCTCGCTGGCCTCATTGCTGAGCGGTCGCCCGGTGCGCTCCGACGTAGCGATGACCGGCGAGATCACGCTGCGCGGCAAGGTCTTACCGGTCGGCGGAGTCAAGGAAAAAGTGCTGGCGGCGCGGCGCGCGGGAATCAAGACCGTGATCCTGCCGCGGCGCAACGAAAGCGACCTCGAGGATATCCCCGAAGAAGCACGCAAAGAGATGGAGTTTGTGTTCGTCGATACGGTCGACGAGGTCCTGCGCCACGCTCTTCGGGACGGGGTCGAGAAGCGCCCGGAATCCGCCCCCGCAGGCGCTGAGCGCACGGTACTGAATTAGCCCTGGCCGCTTGGGGACTGTCGAGGGCCTTCTCCCTAGCGCAAGGCCGCCCCTGAGGGCTAATATAGTCATATCCCGCCGGGGGGCTGGGGCAATCAATTTGGGGAAGGCTGTCTAGATGCCTGAGTTGAGGAAGGATCCGGTGGTCGGACGCTGGGTCATAATGGCCACCGAACGTGGCAAGCGTCCTTCGGATTTCAAATCACTTCGAGACCAGCGTAAGGGAGCGCCCTGCGCGTTTTGCGCCGGCATGGAGCAAATGACTCCGCCCGAAGTGCTGGCCTACCGCGACAACGGCTCGCAGCCCAACACGCCCGGATGGCGGGTGCGCGCGGTCAGCAACAAGTTCCCCGCACTCCGCATCGAGGGCGGGGCGGGACGGCGTGGCGACGGGCTGTACGACCTGATGAACGGGATTGGCGCCCACGAGGTGCTGATCGAAAGCCCCGACCATGACCGCGGCCTGGCCGACCTCGAGCTGCATCAAATCGAGGAGTTGCTGTGGGCCTACCGCGAGCGGGTGCTGGACCTCGCGCGCGACAATCGCTTCCGCTACGTGCTGATCTTCAAAAATCATGGCGCTGAGGCCGGCGCGAGCCTGGAGCATCCCCATTCGCAATTGATCGCACTGCCGATCCTGCCGCTCAATGTGCAGCAGGAGTTGCGCGGCGCGAGCGACTACTACTCGCTCAAGGAGCGCTGCATCTTCTGCGACATCGTCAACCAGGAAAGCCAGGACCGCCGCCGCGTGGTTTTCGAAAACGACGATTTTATCGCGGCCTCGCCCTTCGCCGCGCGCTTTCCGTTCGAGTTGTGGCTGATTCCGAAAACCCATGGTTCGCACTTCGAGCATGCGGCGACTTCGTATCCGGGCTTCGCCAGTGCGATCAGGGCGAGCCTGCGCGCGCTCAAGCGCTCGCTCGACGATCCGCCGTTCAACTACATTATCCACTCGGCGCCGCTGCTCGAGGCCCAGAGCAAGCACTACCACTGGCACATGGAGATCACGCCCGCGCTCACCAAGGTGGCGGGTTTCGAGGTCGGCACGGGTTTCTATATCAATCCGGTGCCGCCCGAGAACGCGGCCGAGGCCCTGCGCGAGGCGCTGGCGCTGAGCGAGTCGCAGCCTGCGCCGCAGGTCGCGCGGGCGAGCTGAATTTTTTCTAGCGCCGCCGCTTTTGCCTTAGCCTCCTCCCGAGCCCGTGATCGTCTGGACAACCGGGGCGGCGCTGTGCGGACGGCAAAAGGCTGCACGGCCGAGTGGCACCCGCAACGCAAACCGCTTCGAGCGGACGCGCGGCTTCTGCTAACCTCGACTCTGATGGCTGGCTGGAATCGCCGGCGCGATGCCGCGAGCTGACACACTCGGGTTTCAGCACCGGCGCGCCGCCCGGCAATCAAGCCACTCCCGCGTCATTGGTGAAAAAGTGAAAATCGCAATCGTTGCCGCCGAAATCACGCCGTGGGCCAAGGCCGGCGGACTGGCCGACGTAATCGGCGCGCTGCCCGCGGCGCTCAAGCAAAGCGGCGCCGAGCCCGCCGTGATTCTGCCCGGCTACCGCGGCGTCCTCGACGCGCTTAAAACAATGCCGGTAGCCGAAAATCTTTCGGTCCCGCTGGGCGGCGCATTCGAGCGCTTCGACCTGCTGCGGGCCGAAACCCGCGACGGCGTGCCGCTCTATCTCGTCAATCACCCGGGTTATTTCGATCGCCCGGGAATTTACGGCGAGCGCGGCGCGGACTACCCCGACAATCTGCAACGCTACGTGATGTTCGGCCGTGCGGCGGCGCTCATCGCCGCCAAGTTCATTCGGCCCGACGTTCTGCACGCCCACGATTGGCACGCTGCGGTGGCGCCGATCGTGGCGCGCACCGACCCGGCGCTGCGCGAGGCGCTCGACCATACGCTGGTAGTCTTCACCGTACACAACCTGGCCTTCCAGGGAATCTCCGAGGCGGCGGATTTCGGGCTGCTCAATATTGACCGCTCCTACTTCTCGGTCGAGTGCCTGGAGTTCTGGGGGCGCGTTAACCTGATGAAGGGCGCGATCGTGCTGGCCGACGGCGCCTCGACCGTGAGCCCGGCCTACGCGCACGAAGTGAGCAGCGACCCCGAGCTGGGCTTCGGACTGGAGGGCGTGCTGCGCCACAAGGGCAGCCGCTTTGTCGGGATCATCAACGGCGCGGACTACACGGAATGGGACCCGGCGGTCGATCCGATGATCGCGGCGAAGTACACGCCGGCGCGGCGCGCGGGCAAGGCGGCTTGCCGCCGGGCGCTGCGCAAGCTGGCCGGCCTGCCCGATCGCGACGACGCGCCGATAGTCGGGATGGTCACGCGGATGACTCCGCAAAAGGGCGTCAACCTGCTCGGCGACGCGCTCGAGGCGGTGATGGACCTCGGGGTTCAGGTCGTGATGCTCGCCAGTGGAGATCCGGCGCTGGAAAAATTTTTCAAGGCCGCCGAGGAGCGCTTCGCCGATCAGCTCCACGTGCGGCTCGCCTTCGACAACGCCATCGCCCACCAGATTCAGGCCGGCAGCGACATCTTCCTGATGCCCTCGCGGTTCGAGCCCTGTGGGCTGACCCAGATGTACGCGCTGAAGTACGGCACGGCGCCGCTGGTGCGCGCGACCGGCGGGCTCAAAGACACCGTCGCCGAGTTCGACCCGCAACGCGGCACGGGCAACGGCTTTATGTTCACCGATTACCGCGCCGAGGCGCTGGCCGACGCGATGGCGCGGGCGCGGCGCCTGTACAACGATCGCGCGGCATGGCGCCGCCTGATGGATAACTGTTTCGCGGCGGATTTCTCCTGGACGGTGTCGGCCCGCCATTACCTGCGATGGTTCGACGATCTGCGCCGCGCTGGCGGCGCCTGAGCGGACCGGCGTGGCCGCATCGTCGTCAGCGCCCGTGCTGGTTTACGCCGACGGCTCCTGCGAGGGCAATCCGGGGCCCGGCGGATGGGGCGTGGTAATCGTCACGCCCGCAGGGAAGCATCGGATTAGCGGCGGCGATTCACATACCACCAACAACCGGATGGAGATAATGGCCGCGATCGAGGCGCTGCGGGCGCTTGATCGCGGACTCCCTGTGATCCTGCGCAGCGACAGCCAGTATCTGGTCAAGACGATGAACGAAGGCTGGCGCCGGACGAAGAACCTGGACCTGTGGCAGCAGCTCGACGACGAAGTCGCCCGGCACAACGTACGCTTCGAATGGGTGCGCGGACACACCGGCGACGCGGGCAACGAAGAGGCCGACGAGCTGGCGCGCGCGGCGGCGCGGAGCGCGGCGCGAAGCCGCGCCCCGCGCCGCCCCGGCGCAACGGGCTTCGCCGCCGCGGCGAAGCCCGCTCAGCCGCCCTGCGGGGCGGGACGCGCGGCGCAAGCCGCCGCGCGTCCCGCCCCGGCAGCGTCAGCGGCCGGGCGCCCGGCCGACACCCACCAGCCGGCGCGCGCGGCAGGGGGGACGGCCGCGGCGGCTTTGCCCGCGCCGACCGCCCCCGCTGCCCCATCCGACGATGAACTGGTGATCGCAGAGCTCAGCGGACTACTCGATCCCGGCGAGCGGATCGTCAGGTGCGGCGTGTGCAAGCAGGCCTTCATCGCCCGCGGCGACGAACACTATTGCCCGCTCATCGCTTGCCAGATGATCAAGCGCCAGTAGCCGGCTTGTGGAGCCGCCCGGCGCGCTCCGTTGCCGGCACGACTTCTTTGGTCCTGTCAGTTGTCGGCGGCCGCCGAGCGCTCGGCAATCAGCTTGTCGACCTCGGCGCGCAGGCGCGTCAACACGGCATCGTAGCGGAAGTTGCCCAGCTTGTGGTCCTTCTTCTTGAGATTCACCGTCGTCGGACCGCACCACAGCCCCAAGTCCGCGTCGTCGGTCTCGCCCGGTCCGTTCACCCGGCATCCCATCACCGCAATCGTGATGCGATGGCGTGCGGCATAGGCGGTAATTTCCTTAACCTGCTGCGCCAGCTCGACGAACTTCTCGTTCTCCACCCGCGAGCACGACGGGCACGAGATGATGTTGAGGCCGGCGCCGAAGTCGGGCACCGAGATGAAGCGCCCGCGCTCGACGTCCTTGATGATCTGATGGCCGACGGTGACCTCTTCGTGCTTGCGCTCGTTGGGCAGCGTCAGCGAGACGCGGATGGTGTCGCCGACGTGCTGCGCGAGCAGCTTCTCAAAGGCGATCCGCGTCTTGATTATTCCGTCGGGCGGCAGCCCCGCCTCGGTGACTCCGAGGTGGAGCGGGACGTCGGGCCGCCGCGCGGCAAAGCGCCGGTTGGCTTCCAGCACCTTGGCCGGGTCGGAGTCCTTGAGCGAGACCACGAAACGGTCGAATCCCAGCTCGTCCATCAGCTCGCAGTGCCATACCGCGGACTCGACCAGCGCGCTAAGCTGGTCGCCCGCATATTTCTCCAGGAAGGCCGGCGCGACCGAGCCGCAGTTGACCCCGATACGAATCGCGAGATTATGCTCGCGCGCGACCTCGACCAGCCCTCGCACCTTCGCCGGGATGCTCTTGGATTTCTCGATATGGTGCAGGTGGCCGGGGTTGTAGCGGATCTTATCGACGTGCGGGCCAACCTTGCCCGCGATACGGTAGTTCTCCTGGAGGTCCACCGACAACACGATGCCGCGGGTCTGCGCACGAATCTCCTTGAGCGCCGGAACTTCCTTTTCATTGTCCAGCGCGATCCGCACGATCCCCGCGCCCGCGCGGGCGAGCTGATGCGTCTGCGCCACGGTCTGGTCGATGTCCACCGTGCGCGTCGCACACATCGACTGTACGACCACCGGCGAGCCGCCGCCGAGCTTGAGCGCGCCGATCGCGATCCGCCGCGTCGTGCGGCGCGTTCCCGCCTGCTCCATCAGCGGCAACTCCGTTTCCCGCTGCCTAGTGATTGTGGCCTTGGTGGCTGTGCGCTTCGGCCGCCGCCTTGCGCTGCTCGTCGCTCACCGCCATCGCGATCGAGGAATGGGCGAAGGCCGCGCCGGCCCGCAGCGCCATCGCGACGAACGCCGCCTCGGCGATCTCCTCGTCGGTCACGCCCTGTTTGATCGCGCGCTTGACGTGCTCCTGGATACACCACGGACATGCCGTGACGTGCGCCGCCGTCACCGCCATCAGTTCCTTGGTCTTGGCGGGCAACGCGCCGTCCTTGAAGATCAGGTCATCCCAATCCATCCACCCCTTGAAAAGATCAGGCTTGAGCTGGCGCAGCTTGCGCAGGCTTTTGATCGTCTCTTTGGCATAGAAATCGGCCATTACGTCCTCCGCATTGGTCCAGTAGCGTGGTTTGTATCCGAACTATAACAGATGGCCGCCGGGTGTCCCTAGCGGGTTGCGGAAAAAGCGTTTTTGACTCCTGACAGCATCGATCAAAGACGCACTCTCGTGATCATAGTGACTTACGCTTCGCCGAAATCGTCTTTCGCCGCCCTGCTCCGCATGCCCCGCGCGGCCGCGCTATATCGGACGCGGTGTGTAAATTCCCTCGAACCCCGGCGGACGCCATCCGCCATTCGCGCACGGGAGGCAGACGTTAAACTGCTGGTACTTGCCGTTGTCGCGGCCAAGCAGGCTGACCATGGTCTCGGTCGAGACGGCCTTATTGCAGGCCACGCAGATCGCCGCCAGGGCCTTGTTGTCTTTGGCTTTCTCGCTGGGCATTTTTTCACCAACTTTCACGCCGCGCGCCTCCGATGTCGGCGCTTGAGCCGCTTTGCGGCGGGTAACCGTGGCCTCGCGTTCCATCGTCCGTTGTAAGCTCAGTTTCACCAACCTCGCGCCGCCGCCGCAGTCCCGCGTTTCAGCAACCCCTCGCGCCGCTCATTTAATGGCCGGCCGAGCCGATCGCAATCCCGATGATCAACGCGATTCCGACGATTACGATAAGTGCGAGGCATCCGCCGACGCCATGCGCGCGCTGCTGCTCAGCGGGGCTGAGCGGAGTTTCGACGTGGGCGGAATGAACCCCGCTATGGTAGCCGCTGTGCGAGGTATAGTAGATGCCGGTGCCCGGTATGCCGACGGTCCGGCGCACGCCGCGCGGGCCCAGTGTCACATGAGCGCCGCGCATCCCGACGGTCAGGCTCGGCCCCGACTTGGAAAGGTTCACCGAGAGACCCGGGAAGATCCGCATCCGGCGGTAGAATCGGAAGTTGCCCATCGCGTGCGTGACCGATTATAGACGGGGCGACCTCGACCGGCTACGTTTGAATCGGTCGGCGCGGCTAGTCGTTGCTCGATCTGGTCCCTTCTAGACGCGAAACCGCCCCGTTTCCGGCGTGGCCGAAACATCGTGGATCAAACCCGGCTAAAATTTTGCAGAGCGCGAGACCGCTTGCTCTATACGGCGAGTTCGAATCGGAGAGTCAAAACGGAAATCCCGGAGGAAATCGCATGGCTTCGACGTATGCAACCGAGGTTGCGCGCATCCATAAACTTGATGCTCATCCGGCTCGGCCCTCGGGCGCCGATTGGATTGCGCCCGATTGCCGCGGGCTTAACTTTTACCGGATAGATCGGAGTTTGCGGGATCTCCTCGGCCTCTATATGGAGCCGAGACTGCGCTCTGCGATGGAGCCTCACCTTGATCGGCTTGGAGAATTGGCCGGTGGACGGCTCGACGAGCTGGCCGAGATTGCCGACAAACATCCGCCGGTTCTTCATAATCGCGATCGTTTCGGCCGCGACGAAGATTGGGTCGAATTCCATCCCGCCTACCGCGAGATGGAACGGATCGGCTTCGCCGAGTTCGGCCTCCATGCCCAGTCGCATCGGCCGGGGGTGCTCGGATGGCCCGAGCGGCTGCCCTACATCGCAAAATACGCTTTTCAATACCTGTTCGTGCAGGCGGAATTCGGCCTGATGTGCCCGATTAGCGTCACCGACACTGCGGCTGTGCTGATCGAAAAGTACGCAACCGACGGCCTCAAGCGGAGCTATCTCGGGGGCATGCTCTCGCAGGAGGCGGACAAGCTCTTGAAGGGCGCGCAGTTCATGACGGAAAGGGCGGGAGGCTCCGACCTGGGCAACGCCGAGGTGATAGCGCGGCGCGAGGGCGATTATTGGCGCCTTTTCGGCGACAAATGGTTCTGCTCGGCGGTCGACGCCGACGTCGTGCTGCTGCTTGCCCGCCCCGAAGAGGCGGGACCGGGTACGAAGGGGCTGGGGCTCTTCGTGATGCCCCGGCGACTGGAGAACGGCGAGAGAAACAGCTACCGGGTCGCGCGCCTCAAGGATAAGTTCGGCACCCGCTCGATGGCCAGCGGCGAAGTCGTTCTCGATGGCGCAATCGCGTTCCATGTGGGAACGCTCGACCGCGGACTTCGGCAGATGATGGACATGGTCAACCTGAGCCGGATGTCGCACGGCGTACGGGCGGCGGGAATGATGCGGCGATGCCTGAACGAGTCGATGCAGGTCGCGCGCAATCGCGTCACCTTCGGCCGCACACTCATCGGGCATCCGCTGATGCGCCGTGAGTTGCTCAAGATCATGGTCCCAACCGAGCAGGCGCTCTCCGTCTTCGCTTACAACGCCAAGCTGATGGACGTGGCGAAAGGCGACGCCGAGGCCGAGCGCCTGGTGCGGATAGTCACGGCCGTACTCAAGGTCCGCGCCTGCCGCGACAACATACGGGCGGCGACGGCCGCGATGGAGGTGCGCGGCGGCAACGGTTACATCGAAGACTGGGTCAATACCCGGTTAATACGAGACGCGCATATCGGCGTGCTATGGGAGGGCACCACGAACATCAATGCGCTCGACGTAGTGAACCGGGTCATCAGCCGTGCGCGCGCGCATGAGGTGTTGGGCAAGGCGCTCAAGGCGAAGCTCAGGGAAGCATCCGGCGCGCCGGAGCGGTTACGCGATCGGATCGGCGCACTCGTCGACCGCGCGGTGACCTTCGCCGGCGAGGTTGCCGCCCGGCCCGAGCATGAGCAGCTCGCGCGGATGGCGTCGAGCGCGCTCTACAATGCGACGAGCGCCGCCTTGATGGCATGGGAGGGGTCGCGAATAGCCGCGGACGGCGGCGATGCGCGCCGCCTGCTGCTCGCGCGGATGGTGGTCGAGCACAAGCTGAGCCCCGGCGACCCGATGACGATAACCGACTCCGCCTGGGAGCAGGAGGCCGCCGACCTCTTGCTCGATGACGCCCCGGTTCCGCTCGCGGTGGCGGCCCGGCTCACCGCCAGCTAAACCCTGCTTCCTTTCGCTTTCCGCTGGGCCGCGGGGACATTCGGCTCCGGGCAGCCGGAATGGCGCTGCGGGACAGTTCGCCATCCGTTGCGGGCGGCAAAAAGCGAACCGCAACTGTTCGGTTTGATCCCGCGCTTCTTCATCCGCCGCATGGCGTCCGCCGGCGGGATGCCAAAGGTGAAGCTGAACACCGCAACGTCCGAGCGGAGAACCGCTTCGACCTGCTGCTCGAACGGCGGCAGAGAGCCGGCCGGGAGGCGGCGGCAGCGGCAGGCCGAGCCGCTCACCAGGGCGCGATCAGTTTGAGCATCGCCGCGCTGTCGGAGGAACCGGTGCCGTCGTAGCCGCCCGCGAACAGGTTCACTGCGAACGGCTTGACGGTCCGTTCCTGGATCTCCGCGATCGCCTTCGCGATGTCGCCGGGAGCCATGTAGCCCGCGCCGAGCGAGCCCGGCCCTCCCGCGTTGGAGACCGCCGCGACCAACGCGCCGGGGTGCTGGTTCCCCCGGCCATCGGAGCCCGGATGATCGCGTGCTCGACACCCATTCATGGACGCCAGTTTTCGAAATCGCGGCATCGCCACCCTCTCGACTAACGTGATTTTCATAGCAGCACGAACGTCGTCTCTGTAATCTCCGCCATTAGCCGTTCATCGCCACGCTTCTGCGCCTGCGTGAACTCGAACTCAATCGATTCGATATAGTGTCGAATTCGGGCCAGCGCTCGTGCCTGATTACACTTTAGGGTTATGCGGCTGAGGTTGCGGAATCGTTGGCGTTGTCCGTGGGGAGCACGCTTCGCCAATTCTCTGAAACCTTTGTCCCAAGTGACAACAACCATTCCAAAGGAATCTGCGAGCTGCGCGGCCACAGGGTCAGGCTCGCCGCGCAATAGCACTTCTCTGACGAGGCACACGTCGTGTCCTCGCTCGCGGAGAAACTGCGCTATCGAGTCCTGAACGTTTTCGTCGATTAGCAGACGCATGCGCAGCGGGCTGAATTCAGCTTGCCCGCCGCTTCTGCTCAAAGGCAATCGCGGCGTTCACATCGCGAAGCTTGAGCGTGGGAAACTCTCGGATGATCGCGCTTGACTGGTAGCCAGCCTCGTGTAGTTGCCACACTGCAAGAGTCGGGATGCGGGTTCCCGCCAGTACGTGCGCATTCCTTGCCACAAACCTATGCCTTTCAATGGCGCCGATTTCTCGTCGAGGGCGCTTGCGAAGCTGGCCGATGCGGCGTTCGAGCCCCCTGACCACCTCCTTTAATTGTACCAAGACGACTTCTTGCCCGCTGACAGCTTCAACGAACGGTTGATTGCGTTGATCTCCAACGAAGACTTTGCGCCCCTCAACGGCGAAGGTAAGGCTCGCCCAAGGAGTTGCCGTTTCATATTGCTCGCGTGGCCACAAATTGACCTTGCGCAACTCTTGAAGTGGGACTTTGTTTGTTTTCCGCAATGTTGCGAGCGTCTCGAGCCCGACCAAATCCCGGAACGAATAGACCCGGCTGAACGGATCACGCCGGTTATCAGAAGCGTATTGAGGGCAAAAGAACCTCGTGCGGTCCCGGTATCGAAGCTGGCCAATTGACAAGCCGGTAAGACGGCAAACATGGCCAGCACTGAATGCCCATATGATGTCGTTCACAGCAACGTTACTTTGATGAATCGACCCTATCCGAGTCAACCGCTCGAGAT
>JAKAVN010000241.1 GCA_021827495.1 Deltaproteobacteria bacterium
CGTCGAACACGACCTCCACCTCGCCGATGCCGTCGCCGACGCGCTGCATCACCGCGTCGGCCATGTCGATGAAGTCCCACAGCAGCGCGATCGCCCGCGCCGCGTCCTGCTTGGCGAGCCGGGTCGCGATCGTCATCCGCAGATGGTCGAGTTCATGCACCAGGGACTTCCGCTTCTCCCAATCGACGAAGGAGCGGGAGCGACCGATCGTCTTGATCCGCTTGTCGATCTCGGCGGCGAGCTTGCCCGGCCCCTCGGTGCCGGCGAGCAGCATGCCGAACTTCTTGCGCAAGGTCGGATCGGTCGCGGCGTGCGCGATCAGCACCTCGGCCAGCGCCTCGGCGCCGAGCGCGGCCAGGGCTTCGGGCGTGACGGTTTTCGCGCGGGCCATCGAACGCTCTATGCGGGAGGCAGGGCGGCAATGACATCCGTCTGCCGGAACCGCTCGTCCCTGAACAGCAGGGGCAGGCCGACGGTCTGGGCCAGGGCATAGGCAAAGCAATCGCCCAGGGTCAGTGCGGCCGACCGCCGGCCCGTGCCGAACCTTTGGGCCGCATCAGCGGCGAGGTCCGCCTGCTGCGGTGCGACCGCGGCGGTCTCGATGTCGCCCTCGCGCAGCAGCCGTTCCAGGACAGTCCGGCCGGGCGCGCCTTTGCGGCTCTCGATGGCGCAGGCGACCTCCGCCCGGGTCACCGCCGAGATCAAACGAACTGGCCCGTCGGCGAGGGCGGCGTCGAATCGGGCGGCATCCGGTGTCCGGAGCAGGACGGCGAGCAGCACCGACCCATCGACCACCATCAGCGCCACATCTCCGCGGCACCACGCCCAGGCGGTGCACCCGTCGCAGGCGGGGCCAGGTCGGGCAGCGCAGCACAATGCTCGCCGATCTCGCGGATTCGGCCGGCGAGGCCGCCCGGATGGCCTCGTCGGACGCGCTCGCGCGCCAGCCGCTCGGCCAGCGCCTTGCGGGTCGCCTCCGTGAGCGTCTCCCCTGTCAGCGCCGCCAGCGCGCGGGCGAGGCGGTCGGTCTCAGGGTCCTTCAGGTTCAGGGACATATCGCGTTGTCGGTTCTATAGTTTCTGTGAATTTATAGATCGCCACGTCAGACGCGTCGAGCCAACCGTACACCGTCATATCCGGGACTGTGGCCGCCGAGAACGCGATCGCCTGATCGGGGACGCGCGTCCGAACGCTCAGATTCAGCTTGGAAAAAGCGACCTCAGGGCTTCTCTAAGCAAAAACGGCCCCAGAGGGCCGCTTCGAAGTCCTTGATTTTCCTGAGGAATTCTGGAGCGGGCGAAGGGATTCGAACCCTCGACCCCAACCTTGGCAAAATTGCAGTGACCCTTTTCGGGGGTATCCGGCAGTATCCCAGAGCCCTATTAACACATTGATATAACATAAATCTAATTGACAGCCTACGCTAGCGCCCGCTAGCTTATGCCGACAATTTCCACACACGGTGTTGACCAGGTGTTGACCAAAAATCGAGAGGTTGAGGTTGTGCGGACAATGGGTTGAGGTCAAGCGATGACCAAGCGTGTCGGCGTTTTGTTGACCAAACGGGTGGTGGATGCATCGGTCCCTCGCAACGATCGCTACTATGTCTGGGACAGTCTGCTCCCTGGCTTCGGGCTGCGGGTAGAAAAGAGCGGTGCAAAAACTTTCATTGTCCGTTACCGTGCAGAAGGCGGCGGGCGGACCGCCGCGCAGCGCTTTGTTACCGTCGGCCGATTCGGCCCCTTGACCCCTGAACAGGCGCGCAAGCAGGCCAAAACCATTCTCGGCAGCGTCGCCAACGGCGAAGATCCCGCCGACGAGCGCCGCGCCAAGCGCGCCGAAATGAGAATGAGCGGCCTTATCGACTTCTACGAGGAGGAAGGGTGCTTCGTCCAGCGCGGCAAGCGGCAGGGCGCACCGATGAAGCCGATGACCAAGCGGTTCACCATGGGGCGCCTACGGAACCACGTTGTTCCGCTTCTCGGCCACAAGCGCGTCACAGAGATCAACCCAGGTGATATTGAGCGGTTTGCCCGCGATGTCGCCGCCGGTAAGACGGCACGAGACGAAAAGGCGGGACCGCGCGCGCGTATCATCGTCAGGGGCGGCGAAGGCATGGCGGCGAAGGTCGTACGCGATCTCTCCGCCGTCTATAGCTTCGCCATGCGACGAGAGATTGTGTCGCGCAATCCATGCCTCACCGCCGCAGTGCGAAAAACCGGCGGCGTGCGTGAACGGTTCCTCACCCTCGAGGAGGTCGCGAGGCTGGGGGCTGCTTTGGATGAACTCGAGCAGGAAGGCGCCAACCCCAAAGCGCTCAATATCGCCCGCCTCTGGGCTCTGACGGGCTGCCGGCGAAACGAGATCGCGGGCCTGAAATGGTCAGAGGTAAACCTGACGGAAGGCTTGCTGATCCTCGACGATACCAAAACGGGGAAATCCGTCAGACCCTTGGGCACGGCCGCAATCGCGATTTTGGCAAGCATCGATCGGCAGGAAGGTAGCGTCTTCGTTTTTCCCGCCGAGCGCGGTGATGGCTATTTCCAAGGGGTCAAGCCGATTTGGGCACGAGCGATCGAGAAGGCGAAGCTGAAGGGGGTCACACCGCACACGCTGCGGCACACCATGGGCTCGACCGCGATCTCGACCGGCGAGGCGATGGCGCTGACGGGCTCCATTCTGGGCCATTCCAACCCGCGCTCCACCGCTATCTACGCCCATGTTCAGACTGACCCATCCCGTCGTGCCGCAAACCGCGTGACCGAAAAGATCGCCGCCGCGCTGGCCGGCAAACCGTCGGATCACAGCGCACCGAAAGATGAGCCGAAGGATAACCACGTCCAATCGGGTTAACCCACCCCCAACCTGGTGATCACTGACAAATCTTGCCGCGCCGGGTGTGGCCGCCGCCGGCCTCTCGCCCCCCGCCCTGACCCTGAAGGCAGCTGCGGAAGCCAGAACGTGTCTACCGCCCTCAGCGCCATCAGTCTCAAATGCTGAGCTGATCCCTGTGATGAGGACCGTGGACCAGGAAAATTAAATTGAAAGCGGCGCCGTCCTGACCTCCATCGATCGACAAGGCGCCGCAGGCGGCAGCGTAACCCGGAGGGACTGGCGAGAGGCGCGACGCGACCAACCGATAGGTACTGATCGCCAATCCAGATCTCTGGAATATATGTAGCCTTCGTGCTACATATCAGCTTGGTCCGTAGCGTGAAGATGCCAAATGCCGACCCCACATCATCCTCCGGCTGCCGTTCGGCGTGCGTT
>JAKAVN010000002.1:0-32850 GCA_021827495.1 Deltaproteobacteria bacterium
GCACCACGGCCTCGCGCGCCGCGTCGGCCGCGGGATGGGTGGGGATTTGGGTGAGAAAGCTCTGGAAGCCCTCGAGCGCCGCGCCGAAGCATTCCAACCGCTCGTAGAGCGCGGCGCGCTCGAGCAGCTCGTCGGCCGCGCGCGGCTCGAGGATCAGGATGCGGTCGAGCGCGGCCAGCGCGTGTGGCCAGTCGGCGCCACTCGCGTAAATGTTCTTCAAATTGCGCAGCATGCGCGCGAGGATGCGCCGCGTGGCGACCGCCTTCACCATCGCCGGCTGCAGCTCGACCGGCTGGCCGTAGATCTGCTTGAGGCGGGTGCGGAGGTCGTCGAGGTCCAGGATCGCGCCGCCGTTGAACGGGTCGATAATCAGTTCGCCGCGTTCGTCGACCGCCTTGACCAGGAAGTGCGAGGGGAAGGAGACGCCGAAGAGGTTGAGCCCGGCGCGCCGCCCGACTTCGAGGTAAATCACCGAGAGCGTGATCGGGATGCCGAGGCGGCGCTCGATCACGTCGTTGAGAAAGGAGTTGCGCGGGTCGCCGTAGCTGTCGCGATTGCCGGCAAAGCCGCTCCGCACGAACAGAAAGTCGGAGAGCGCCTGCACGCGCTCGACCGTGTTTTCGGCCTCGCACAGCGCGCTTTGCGCCGCGCGCCCCAGCGCCGCGAGATGATCGAGGTAGTGGGCGACGTCGAGCTCGGGATACTCCTCCTTGGCGATCAGGAGGGCGCTGTGGGCCAGCGGAATCGGTTCGCGTGCGGCGATGCGGGCAAATTCGGTCCGCGCGGGATTCATCTTCGTTATATAACGCCTCGCTCCCGTTTCATCCAGTGCGCGGGCGCCGCGCGCGGGCGGTTATTTACCGGGCGGCCAGGCCGCTGGGCCGTGCGGATAAGCCTGGCCGCGCGCGGCCAGCGCCGCCTCGACCTCCGCGCTGACTGCGGGATCGCTCTCGGTCGCGCGGCGGCGTTCGAGGGCGGCGCGCGCGCGCCCGCCGCCCAGCCGCCCAAGCGCCCACGCCGCATGCGCGCGCACCAGCGGCTCGGCTTCGTGCTCGAGCGTGCGCGCGAGCACCGGCACGGCGGCGCGATTGCCGCTGTTGCCCAGTACGACGACGGCGTTGCGCAGCAATCCGCGCCGCTGCGCGCGCGCGACCGCGCTTTCGCCGAAGCGGCGGCGGAAGCCTTCGTCGTCGAGCGCCAGCAGGCCGGGCAGAAACGGCACGAGCGCATCGTCACCCGCCGCGCCCGTGCTGACGTTCCACAGGCATACCTCCTGGCAGACGTCGCATCCGAAAATCCAGTTGCCAAGTCCTGGCCTGAGCGCGGCGGGAATCGGCCCGCGATGCTCGATCGTCAGGTATGAGATGCACAGGCGCGGCTCGATAACGTAGCCCGCGGCGAGCGCGCCGGTTGGGCAGCGGTCAAGGCATTGGCGGCAGGTGCCGCAATGCTCGCGATAAGGCTCGCCGCGCGGCTCGAATTCGGCGTCGGTGAGAATTTCGGCGAGAAAGAAATACGAGCCATGATGGCGGTTGAGCAGGTTGGTGTTTCTGCCGAACCATCCCATTCGCGCCTCGGCCGCCCACTCGCGCTCGAATACCGCGCCCGTGTCGATGTAAACCCGCGCAACCGCATCGGGGCGCTCGCCCTTAAGCCGTGCCGCCACGGCGCGGGCGCGCTCGAGCACCGTGTCATGGTAGTCCGGCCCCAGCGCGTAGGCCGCAATCCGGCCGCGCATCGCGGCGCGCCAGTCGATGTTGGGTATCGCGGGGGCGGCGTAGGGATAACCGAGGCTGACGACCGAGCGCAGGCGCGGATCGATGCGGCGCGGATCGAAACGCCGCTCGGGGTCGCGTCCGAGCCAGCCCATCTCGCCCTGGCGCCCCTCGGCCAGCCATCGGTTGAAAAACTCCGCGCGATTATCCAGCCGGCGGAGCGCCGCGAAGCCGACCAGGACGAAGCCCTGCGTGTGCGCCGCGGCCGTCAGAATCTCTTCGAGCTGAGCCATCAAAAACCGCCGGAGGTTGCCGCCCGCCTGGGGCCGCCGAGTATTATCGCCCAATTGCGCCCGCGGCGCAGCCGCCTTCGAGCGCAAGCGCCTGTACGCCAGGGGGATTTGCCTCACGGGGCGTCGCTGGGTTAGAATTCACCAGTTGGTTAGCGCGCCATTGGCGCAAAAAGCATCCTGCGGAGGATTCCACGAATGTCTGAAGAGCTTCAACACGAGCATCAGAGCGAGTCCGCGCGTGACCATGCCGCCTCGACGGTGCCCGGCATCAATCTGACGCCCAAGGCGCTCGAGATGGTCAAGCGGATGCATGCGAAGGAGAACCTCGGCGCCGAGCAGGGCCTGAGAGTCTCGGTGGTCGGCGGCGGATGCTCGGGGTTTCAGTATTCGCTGAGCTTCGATCTGCAGAAGGAAGGCGACACAGCGCAGGAAATCGACGGGGTGAAACTCCTGGTCGACGAGATTTCGCTGCCTTACATCGCGGGCACCACGCTCGACTACGTCGAGGGCCTGCACGCGGGCGGCTTCCGCTTCGACAATCCGCGCGCCAGCCGCACCTGCGGCTGCGGGTCGTCGTTCAGCGCCTGATTCGGCGGCTGAAGTTCAATTAGATCGGCTCCGGCCGTCCGCGCCACGTGTGCGGGCGGCCTTTTTTTGGGAGATTGCCGAGCAATCGGCCAAAGCGGCTCGCCGTCGCCGCGCGCGCCGCCATCTGCTATTAGGAGCGGGGCGCACAGCCGGCGCATAGCGCGCGCCGAGGGAGAGCAGGGTGAGGGACCTCGAGGGCAAAGGAATAATCATCACCGGGGCGACCCGCGGGATTGGCCGCGCGATCGCACTGGAGGCCGCGCGCCGCGGCGCCAACGTCGCCTTCAACTATCTCAAGAGCGAACAACAGGCCGGCGAGCTTCAGGGCGAGATCGGCGCGCTCGGGGTCAAGGCGATGGCGTTCAAGACCGACGTCGCCGACCTCAAGGCCGTGCGCGCGATGGTCAACGCGGCCAAGGCCGAGTTCGGCCGGCTCGACGGAGTGGTCAACAATGCCGGGCTCACGCGCGACAAGCTGCTGGTGATGATGAGCGAAGAGGACTGGTCCGCGGTCATCCAGACCAACCTTACCGGCCCGTTCAACGTCGCCCGCGCTAGCGCGTTCATCATGATGAAGGCCAAGCGCGGCGCGGTCATAAACATTACCTCGATCTCGGGGCTGGTCGGGATGCCGGGGCAGGTGAACTACGCGGCGGCCAAGGCCGGCGTGGTCGGGATGACCAAGGCGATGGCCAAGGAACTGGGGCCGCTGGGGGTGCGCGTCAACGCGCTCGCGCTCGGCTTCATCGAGACCGACATGACAGCCGCGCTGAACGAACAGCGGCGCGCCAAGGCGCTCGCGATGATTCCCCTGGGGCGCTACGGCAGGGTCGAGGACGTGGCGCCGATGGCGGCGTTTTTGCTCTCGGATGCGGCGTCGTATATCACCGGCGCGGTGATCCAGATCGACGGCGGCCTCGCGATGTGACGCTCGCGCGCCGGCCACTTAGCGCTTCAGTCCCGCTTGAAGAACCTTCAGGCCCAGATGCTTTGCCATCGGGTCGAAGCCGCGGTCCGAGTGCAACAGCGCATGGCCGTTGAGCAGGCAGAATGTCCCTATCAGCACATCGATGGTTTTGCGCACCGTCACGCCTTTAGCGCGTAACGCGCGGTAGTTGCGCGCGCTGGCGATCGCAACGCGTCGCCCGAGCATTTCTCGAAACTCAAGCGTTCCGAGAATCCGCAAAGCCTCACGGAACTCCTGCGCAATCCGGAATCCCTGCAGCACTTCCGCCAATATGAGATCGCCGACCAGAATCCGTTCGTAAGCAAGAAGCTCATCCAGCAAGCCGGCCTCAGCCGTTGACCGTCCGTTGAAGTAGTCGATCCAGACCGAAGTGTCGACCAGGATCATCGGTCGCGGCGCATCGCCTCAAGGTCGCCCTGCCAGTGCAACTTGCCGCGCATCCGCCGGACACTTTCCTGCTGTCTGAGACGGACGAGCAATTTGAGCCCTTCCTCGACGGCCTTGCGTTTGGTCTTTATGCCGGCAAGCTTCATGGCCTTACCGATGAGCTTGTCGTCAATCACTATGTTGGTTCTCATCGCCCCGCCCCGTTTATGTGTATATTCGGCCATATTATACACATCAAGAGCCGTGGCCGCCAGCTTGCAAACCGCTATCGCACCGCCGCAAAACAAGCGGCGCGCTCAATGGCCCGGCGTCCGGCCCCACGCGGCCTCGCACTTGAGGATGTTTAGCGACTGGCCTTCCTGGAGCGCGCGATATTTTTGCCAGAACGCCTCGTCGATCAGCCGCTTATCGGGAGGCTCGTTTGCCCGCCGCCAGCGATTCAATTTGTCGGGGCCGCCGTTGTAGCCGGCGTAGGCCGAACGCGCCAGCGCGTCGAGGCCGCCCGCGGGCGGCGTCTTGTCCGCCGCGCGTATCATCAGCCGCGCGAGAATCTGGCTGCCGGCGCCCGCGTTGTACGCGATGTCCCATTCGAGATGCTTGATGCTGTAGAAGCCGCGCCAGACGTACCGGTTGACCTGCATCAGGCCCATGTCGTGAGTCGATGATTCGAGGTAGCGCACGCGGCCGCGCGCGAGCACGAACTGGCGCCAGCAGCTCTCCTGCCACGCCGCGGCCTTGACCAGTACGCGATAGGCCGGGCGCAGCGCCGGGTCCGGCTGTTGGTCAGCGATTTCGCTCGCAGCCGCGGCGTCGAGCAGCGCGCCGAGGTCACGCGCGTAGCCGTCCACGTTGCGCTCGTTCACCACCGAGCGCCTGAGCCTGATTTCCAAGCGCCGCAGCCGCGCGGGCTGCGGCGGCGCGTCGGCGAAGGCCCGCGCCGGAGCCATCAGCCGCAACACCATACGGATGAAGGAGGTGTTGGATGAGTGGCGGGCGGGCGGCGCTGCGGCCGGCGGATAAGGCGTGGGCGTCGCGGCCGCTGCGCCAGGTGTCGGCGCGGCGGCGGTCGCAGCGGGCGCGGGCTCGGCTGAGTCGGCCGGCTCGACGGAGTCGGGCGTCTTGGGCGGCGGCGTGAAGCCGAAAATGCGCTGCAGTTCGGGATCTTCTTCGTAGTTGAATTGGAGCGGATCGGTGGTCGTACGCGGAGCCATGATGCGCGCCAGGCTGCGCAGATCGGCGGCGGAGATGCGCGCGCCGAGCGCTGGCGCGGCCTCGTCGAACGCCATCAGCGCGTCGCCGGCCGAGATGAACGACAGGAACTCGAGCGCACGATCGCCGAGCTCGCCGCGCGCCGCCGCCGTCCGCACGACGCCGCGCAGCCGTCGCCACTGATCGAGGAACAGCACCCGCACCGGGTCCGGGCCGCCCGGCGCCAGCGGCTGGTTGATCGCCGCGGCCAGCCGGTAGCGTCCGTCGAGCAACAGGTCGAGCAAACTGCTGCGGAGCTGCTGGTCGGCGACCGTCGATCCGATCTGCTTCACCGCGAACACGATGAAGGCGTCCCATTGGTCGAGCTTCTCATTCCAGATCGCAAGCTCGGCCGGCATGAGCTGCCCCGCTGGCGCGGTCGGCTGCGCGGCGGGCAGCGCCGGCGCGGCCAGCCGCAGCGTCACCCGTATGCCGTCGTCGGTGGCGACGGCCGGCGGAACGCCGTGGACCGTGGCGAGCGCCTGCTTGAACCGTTCGGCCTGTTCGGGGGGGGCGGTCTCTTCGGCGAGCGCGCGGAATTCCTGGATCGGCGGGCGCAGGTCGAAGTTGAAAGTCTCGAAGCGCGGAATGAAGTTGCCCTTGATCAGGTCGAAGCCGCGGCCGGCGATAAAGGATTTCCGGTGCTGCTCGTCGTAAAGGTTGATGTCGCTCACGCGGAACATCAGCGTCAGGTTCGGCGTCAGGTAGGGCGTCGCGTCGATCTCGATGATACCCTTCCACGAGATCGGATTGACGCATTGTCCCGCCAGCGGCAGGCCCAGCGCGAGCGCGCCGCCGGACTCGAGCTTTACCACGGTGGCGCCGCTGTGCGCGAAGCGCGGATTCTGTGCGTATAGGAATTCACAGTCGTTGGTTCCCTTCCACAGGATCGCGCGGCCGCCGGGTGCATCATAAATCTGCCGCTTGAGCGCCGCGCCGAGCGTGAGGTAATCGATCGTGAGCGGGACGGTGATCTGCGCCGCCGGCGCGGCGCCGGCCGGGCCGCAGAGCGCCGCGGCGGCCAGGATTGCGCCAAGCAGTGCTGCCAGCCGGGACATCGATCAATGATTGCAAGCGCCGGTCAAGAATTATAGCCGCCGCGCACCGCATTGGCGCGCAATCAAAAATGGTCGCGCGGGACGGATTGCCTTGAAAGGACGGCTGGCGGGAAAGATAATTGAAGGGGAAACGATGGACGCCGAATCGAAGTCGATGTTTTACGAGGCCGAGACTCCGCAGGCCTCGCGTGAGCTGGATGAGTTACGCCGCTCGGGCAACTACGTGCCGCCCTTCGTGGTCGTGCGCCGCCGCGTGATCGACGACTTTTACGAGGGCAAGATGACGATCGACGCCACCGTGGTGCTTAGGGTCGGCAACGTGGAGGAGACCGAGGCCGCGCGCGGCGTCGGCGTGGTCCACGCGCTCGACCTCGCGCTGCGCAAGGCGCTGCTCAAGTACTTTCCGTTTCTCGAGCCGGTCCGCGTCATCGAGACTTACATGCATGTCAGCGGCGAATCGACCGAGGCCGAGGTGATGTCGATAAAGAAATTTTCCGACGGCCAGAGCGCCTGGACCACGCTGGCCAAGTCGGCCAACACGGCCGAAGCCGGATGGCAGTCGCTGGTCGACGGCTACGAGTGGCGCATCAGCCACGAGAGCAGCAAGCAGCGGCGGGTGACGGTCAATCCGCGGTTGTCGAGGCGCTAGGCGCACGCGCGATGGAACGGCTGTTCGGAGCGCCGGAGCGCATCGTGGCCCGCGCCTCGCCAGCCCGGCTCGCGGTACTCTACGACGGCGGCTGCGAGATGTGCCGCAACGTCGCGGCGGGCATCCTGCGCTACGACAATACCGAGTCGCTCGAGTTGCTCGACGCCAATGAGCCGGCGGCGCGCGCGCAGTTTTCCGCCCTTGAGCTCGACGCCCTGCTTTACGAGCTGCACGTGGTGGACGACCGCGGCCGGGTCTATCGCGGGGCGCGCGCGGTCAATGAAATTTTGCGCCGCCAGGCCGGCCTGCGTAGCCTGCTCGCCTACTTGTGGTATGTTCCGGGCTACGCATGGCTCGCCGACCGCCAGTACAAGGCCATCGCCGCCAGGCGCTACCGCTTCGAGACCGGCCGCAAGCCCGAGGCGGCGATCGCGGCCACGGCGGCGCGCCGGTCTTGAGCGCCGCGCCACGGCGGGTGATTCGCACGGCGGCGGCGCGCGGCGCCGATCGCGCGCGGCAGGCGCAAGCCAAGTGAAACCATTCCACATCTTCAACACGCTGAGCCGCCGGGTCGAGGAATTCCAGCCGCTCAATCCGCCCGTGGTGACCTATTATTCGTGCGGGCCGACGGTCTATCTGCCGCAGCACTTGGGCAACATGCGCGCCTACGTGTTCGTCGATACGCTGCGCCGCACGCTGGAGCTCAACGGCTATGACGTCCGCCATGTGATGAACATCACCGACGTCGGCCACATGACGTCCGACGCCGACGCCGGCGAGGACAAGGTCGAAAAGACCGCGCGCGCCGAGGGCAAGACGCCGCGCGAAGTGGCGGATTTTTATATCGCGCAATTCAAGCGCGACTGCGACCAGCTCAATATCCGCTTGCCCGCCCCGCCGCTGCTCTGCCGTGCGACCGATCATGTCGCCGACATGATCGCGCTGATCGAGCGTATCGTGGAGCGCGGCTATGGCTACGTCACGCCCTCGGGCGTTTACTTCGAGGTCGAGAAATGGCGCGGGCAAAGCCGGGTCGGGCGGCTCTCGCGCCAGAGCCTCGACGAGCAGCATGCGGGCCAGCGCCTGGAGCATTCGCCCGACAAGAAAAGCCCGCACGACTTCGCGCTGTGGGTGCTCAACCAGCCGCACCATCTGATGCAATGGGAAAGCCCGTGGGGGCGCGGCTATCCGGGATGGCATATCGAATGTTCGGCGATGTCGATGCGCTACCTGGGCGAGACGATCGATATTCACTCGGGCGGTCTCGACCATATTCCGGTCCACCACGAGAACGAGATCGCACAGTCCGAGGGCGCGACTGGCAAACCCTTCGTGCGCTACTTCGTGCACAACGCCTTTCTGGTCGGGATGGAAGGGGCGAAGATCAGCAAGAGCGTCGGCCGCTTCCCGGTGCTCGGCGATCTGGCGGCGGCGGGAATCAATCCGCTCGCCTTCCGGCTGTTCTGCTTCGGCGCGAAATATCGATCGGAGCTTGCGTTCTCGCTCGACGCGGTGCGCGCGGCCGAGCGCAATCTGGATTACTTCGCCGAGTTTGCCCGCAACCTGGCCGATGCGGAGGCCGAGGCCCGCGCCGATTCGCCGTGGACGCAGGAGTTCGACCAGCGGTTCATCGAGGCGCTCAACAACGACCTCAACACGCCCCAGGCGCTCGCGGCCGCGCTCGAGCTGGTGGGAGAGGCCTACCGCCGCGGCGATAAGAGAATCTGGAACACGCTCAAAAAATTAGACGCCGTGCTCGGGCTCGGCTTGGATGCGATGCGCAAGGTAACGCACGGCGAGTTTCCCGCGGAAGTAACCGCTTTGCAGCGCGCGCGCGACGCGGCCAGGGCGGCCAGGGACTTCAAGCGCGCAGATGAGCTGCGCAAGGAGTTGGAGGCGAAGGGTTACGAGGTCAAGGATCATCGGGGTGGGTCTACTATAATGCCCCGCAGGCGCGTGGCTTGAATCTAATAGCCATGCTCTCTTACAATTCGCGGCACACCGCACGCGCCTCATACAAGGGTGAGCAATGTCGATTGAGCTGAAAAAGTTCGATACCAGGATGCAGGCCGAAGGGCCTGAAGTCCGCCACCTCGACCCGCATAACGCCCCCTACTATCTTCCGATCGGCGACGAGGTCGAGATTTTCGAGGCTGCCTACAAGGCCCGCCTGCCGGTGCTGCTCAAGGGCCCCACCGGCTGCGGCAAGACCCGCTTCGTCGAGCACATGGCCCATCGCCTCGCCAGCCTCGCCGACGGCCCCACCGAGCTCATCACCGTCGCCTGCCACGAGGACCTGACCGGCAGCGACCTGGTCGGCCGCTACCTCATCCAGGCCGACGAGACGGTATGGATCGACGGGCCGCTGACCCAGGCGGTGCGGCGCGGCGCGATTTGCTACCTCGACGAGATCGTCGAGGCGCGCAAAGACACCACCGTGCTGATCCATCCGCTCTCCGACCATCGCCGCATCCTGCCGGTCGAGAAGCGCGGCGAAACGCTCGAGGCGCACGTCGGCTTCCTGCTGGTCATCTCGTACAATCCCGGCTACCAGAGCATCCAGAAAAATCTCAAGCACTCCACCCGCCAGCGCTTCGTCACCATCGAGTTCAACTACCCGCCCGCCGACAAGGAAGTCGAGATCATCGCGCACGAGGCGGGCGTCGGCCGCGACATGGCGATGCAGCTCGCGGTGCTGGGCGAGAAAGTGCGCAATCTCAAGGCCTCGGGCCTCGAGGAGGGCGTTTCGACCCGGCTCCTGATCTACGCCGGCGAGCTAATCCGCCAGGGCATCACGCCGCGCCGCGCGGCGACCGTCGCCGTGACCTGGTCGCTGACCGACGAGGCCGACAGCAAGCGCGCGATCGACGAAGTGGTCAAGGCGATCTTCCCCGAGTAGGCGGGCGTTTACGTGATCGACCTGCGCAGCGACACGGTCACCCTGCCGTCGCCGGAGATGCGCGAAGCGATCGCGCGCGCCGCGCTGGGCGACGACGTCTACGGCGAGGACCCCACGGTCAACCGGCTCGAGGCGATGGCGGCGGCCGCGATGGGCAAAGAGGCTGCGCTGCTGGTCGCCAGCGGCACCATGGGCAACCTGGCCGCGATGCTGGTGCATTGCGCGCGCGGCACCAAAGCGGTGCTCGGCGCGCGCGCCCACGCCTACCTCTACGAAGCCGGCGGCGCCGCCGCGCTGGGCGGCGTGGTGCTCACTCCGATTCGCAACACCGAGGACGGCGAATTCGACCTCGACGAACTGCAATTCGAGCTCGAGACGCCGGCCGACCAGCATTTCGCGCCGCCCGCGCTGGTCGCGATGGAAAACACGCACAACCGTTGCGGCGGCGAAGCGGTCGCGCTCGCGCACATGGCCGCAGTCAGCGAGACAGCGCATCGCCATGGCCTGAGCGTCCATCTCGACGGCGCGCGCATCTTCAACGCCGCGCTGGCGCTCGAGGCCAGTGCGAGCCGTATCGCCGCGCACGCCGACACGGTTTCGTTCTGTCTCTCCAAGGGGCTCGCCTGCCCGGTGGGGACGCTGCTGTGTGGGCCACGCCCGTTCGTGGAACGCGCGCGGCGCACGCGCAAGATGCTGGGCGGGGGAATGCGCCAGGCGGGGATCATCGCGGCGGCCGGGATCGTCGGGCTGACCGCGATGGTCGATCGGCTCGCCGAGGACCATGAGAACGCGCGCGCGCTGGCCGAGGGTCTGGGCCGGGTCGCGGGGCTGCGGGTGCATCCGGCGCGCCGGCGCACCAACATGGTGTTCTTCGAGGTTGCCGGCGGCGCCGCGGGCGCGCGGCGCTTCGCCGGCGCGCTCAAGGAGCGCGGCGTGCTGGTGGGCCCGCGTAGCCCCGTCGAGTTCCGCGCGGTCACGCACTACGGCGTGAGCGCCGCGGACATTCAGCAGGCGGTTTTGGCGGCGGCCGCGGCCGCCGCCAAAACCGCCTGCGCCGCCGCCGCGCCGGCCCAGGGGTAGCCCCCGCGATGGATTCACTGCAATCGCTGTTCTCACTGCGCGGCCACGTCGGCTTCGTCACCGGCGCCTCCTCGGGCCTCGGCGTGGATTGCGCGGCGGCGCTGGCGATGGCGGGCGCCGACGTCGCGCTGGCCGCGCGGCGCGGTGACCGCCTCGACAAGCTCGCCGCGCAGCTCGCGAGCGAGTACGGCGTGCGCACCGCCGCGATCCAGCTCGACGTAACCTCCGACGGCCAAATCGACGTGGCGCTCGCACGCGCGCGGCGCGAACTCGGCCTGGTCGACATCCTGGTCAACAACGCCGGCATCTCGCCCACCGGCCGCGCCGAGAGCCTGCCGCGCGCGACCTGGGACGCCGCGATCGCCACCAATTTGACCGCGCCAATGATGCTTGCGCAGCGCGTCGCCCGCGGCCTTATCGAGGCCAAGCGCCCCGGCCGCATCATCAACATAGTATCGATCTACGCCACCGTCGCCAGCTCGATTTATCGGCTCTCGGCGTATACGGCGGCCAAGGGCGGGCTGCTGAATCTCACCCGTCAGCTTGCGGTTGAATGGGCGGACTACGGAATCCTGGTCAACGCGCTGGCGCCTGGATGGATTCCGACCGAAGCCACTGAGGCCGGGATGGCCAAGGGCAACAATCGCGAGCGGATGGAACGGTCGACGCCGCTGGGACGGCTCGGACAGCCCGAGGAAATCCGCGGAGCAATAATCTTCCTGGCCAGCGAGGCGTCGAGCTACGTGACCGGCTCGATGCTGGCCGTGGACGGCGGCTACCAGGCTTGGTGACATCGCCGCGCACAGGCGGGGTGAGCGGGTGACGGGTGGGGGCAGGGCGGCTCTGCGGGCGCAACTGACGCGCCGCAAGCCGCTCGCGACCTTGAGGGAGGAGGCCGGGCCGCATCACGGCGGACTGCGCCGCGCGCTCGGCGCGCTTGATCTCACCGCGCTCGGCATCGGCGCGATCATCGGCGCCGGCATCTTCGTCATGACCGGGGTCGGCGCGCGCGAGGCCGGGCCGGGCCTTATAGTTTCATTCATCCTGGCAGGCGTGGCGTGCGCGATGGCGGCGTTGTGCTACGCCGAGTTCGCGGCGATGATCCCGGTCGCCGGTTCGGCGTACTCCTACTCGTACGCCACGATGGGCGAGCTGGTCGGATGGATCATCGGATGGGACCTGGTGCTGGAGTACGCGGTGGGCGCGGCGGCGGTCGCGGTGGGATGGTC
The DNA here is from genome assembly GCA_021827495.1 of Deltaproteobacteria bacterium. Classification (GTDB taxonomy): domain Bacteria; phylum Desulfobacterota; class Binatia; order Binatales; family Binataceae; genus JAKAVN01. The sequence continues at coordinate 12,114 of JAKAVN010000002.1, forward strand.
GGGATACTTCCGCGTGATTCTCGAAGGGATGGGGATTCATCTGCCGCCCGCGATCGCGCTCGCGCCCGGGGCGGCGCCCGGCGCGCTGGTCAATCTGCCGGCGCTGCTGATCGTGCTGCTGATCTCGGCGGTGCTCTACGTCGGCATCCGTGAGAGCGCGCGGCTCAATTCGATAATCGTCGGGATCAAGCTGTGCGCGGTCGCGATCGTGATCCTGGTCGGCATGTTTTTCATTCGCCCGCACAACTGGCGCCCGTTCGCGCCGTTCGGATGGTCTGGGATTTCCAAGGGTGCGGCCTACATCTTCTTCGCCTACATCGGCTTCGACGCGGTCTCGACCGCGGCCGAGGAGGTGATCGAGCCCGGGCGCGATCTGCCGCGCGGCATCCTGTGGTCGCTCTTGGTCTGCACGATTCTTTACATCGCGGTGGCCGCGGTGCTGACCGGGATGGTGCCGTTCGGCGAGATCGACAAGAACGCGCCGCTCGCCTCGGCCTTCGTGGTACGCGGGCTCAACTTCATCGGCGGCGTGGTTTCGATGGGCGCCGTGATGGGCCTGACCTCGGTGCTGCTGGTGCTGCTGCTTGGCCAGTCACGGATCTTCTATGCCATTTCGCGCGACGGGCTGCTACCGCGGGCCTTCAGCCGGGTCCATCCGCGCTTCCTGACGCCCTACATACCAACCGTGATCACCGGGGCGGCAGTGGGGATCGCGGCGGCGCTGCTGCCGATCCAGGAGATCGCCGAGCTGACCAATATCGGCACCCTGTTCGCCTTCGTGCTGGTATGCCTAAGCGTATGGATCCTGCGCTACATCGCTCCGGATCAGCAGCGGCCCTTTCGCACGCCCTTTGTCCCGCTGGCGCCGATCGCGGGTGCGCTGTCGTGCCTGTATCTGATGGGCAGCCTGCCGTGGGTTACCTGGATCCGGTTCTTCGTATGGATGGCGATTGGTCTGGTGATTTACTTCAGCTACGGCCGCTACCATAGCCGCGTTGACGCCGCCGCGTCCTCCGCTCCCGCCGCCGCGGAGTGAGCGCAAGCAATAAAAAGGGGCCGGGGGATGTGGCCCCTGGTCCGGCGAGTCCTACGGGTCGCTGCTCTTGGAATTGATGCTGCGGCCGAAGGCGGCGACCTCGGAGCGCCACTGCTCGCCGAAGGCCAGGATCAACACCTGCTGGTTGATATGCTCGTCCTTGGTCAGGCTGCGCCATACTCCGCCGCCCGCCCGCGCCATCGCCTGGTACGCCGCCTGGGTCTCGAGGTAGAACTCCGGCAGCGAGGATGCCGACACCGGCACCGGCCCGCTGTACTGCTGCCACTGTTTGAGGAAGCGCTCGTGCTCCTCGACCGTCAGGTCCACGGTATTGAAGGTTCCGTTCTCGGCGTGGAACTGGCGGATGAGCTGGAGGGTCGGGTCGAAGTCTTCCTTGAACGGCGGCGTGTCGCCGACCAGCACGATCACCTTCTTGGCGTATGAGCGCCAGCCCATGCTGTCGACCGCGGTGCGGACCGCGCCCAGCGTGTTTTCCTGCCATTCGCCGCCGTTTTGCGCCTGGATGCGGTTGAGGAACACGATGATTGCGCCGGTCGAAGTCGTGAGCGGCTGCATCTGCAGCTGCTCGCCGCGTCCACCGAAGACGATGACCCCGATGCGCGCGGTTGGCACCAGCCGATGGATCGCCAGCATCAGCTCGCGCATCTTGCTCTTGACGTCGTCGATCACCAGGCGCATTGACCCCGTTCCGTCGATCACGAGCACGACGTCGAGTCCCGTGCGCCGCAGCCCGCTGATAAAGCCGCCGAAGCCGCCGCCGATGCCTTGGCCGTAGCCCGAGCCCATCCCGCCGCCGCGACCGATTCCGATTCCGCCGTTGGCCGAGCGCACGTAGTTGTTGGCGGTGGTGACGGCCTCGCGCGCGTAAGTATCCACCTGCTGGGGCCGCTCCATCGGCAGCGCCTGCAGCTCGGGCATCTGGGCCGCCGGCAGATTGGTGTCCTCGCCGGGCTTGGTCTGGCCGCCGCCGCCGCCCGCCTGCAGGCTTATCGGGATGAAGTTCTGGCCGGTCTCCATGTGCACGGCGAACAGCAGGAAGAGCAGGACCACGACGTGCAGGCCGATCGAGAGCGGGAACGGGCCGAGCAGGAAGCGCAGGCCCTGGCGCAGGCCATGTTCGAAGCCCGGCTTATCTTTTTCCGGATCTTCCTCGTCCAGGTGCGCGCGCGTGGCGATCCAGAACAGGACCATCGCCACAACGACTACCGAGATCGCGAGCAGGCCGATTTCTTCCGGGACGGTCACGCGATGCCTTTTGCTGTTACGGCCCCGGCCCTGCTCCCGCGCGAGGCGGCGCCCGTGCTCCAGTTAGGCGCCTTCAGGCGTCCGCTAACATTGTGCTCCCGCTGGCCGTGCAACTGAAGTCAGGGCCCTTCGGAGGACGGTTCGGGCGGTACTATCGGTCCGCTGGGAATACCCGGCTCCCCGCCCGCCGCGGCGCCGCCCGGCAGCTTGGCCACCGCGATCGCGATTTGCTGCGCGCCGACCGTCTTGGCGACGTCCAGGATGCGCACCATGTCGGCCAGGATTACCGCGGGGTCACCCTGGAACACCACCAGCTTGTCGGGATCTTTGGTGATGGCGTCCTTGATCGCCGCCGGCAGCGTCTTTTCATTCACCTCGGCCTGGTTCACGAAGATGCGATGGTCCGCGGTGTACATCACCAGCACGCCTTTGGGTTTCTCGGTGGTCGCCTGGGATTGGACCTTGGGCAGGTCGACGTGGGCGGCGGATTCGATGGTGATCGCGGTCGCCACCATGAAGATGATGAGCAGGACCAGGAAGATGTCGGTCAGCGGCGTGATGTTGATGTCGGAGAAGATCCCGCCGCTCTGATTGGAGCCGATCGCCATGAGTTGCTACCAGCCTTCTTTTCCGGCGTTGCCCGTATCAGCCGCCCGCCGTGCCCGGCCCGGTCTGCAGGCGCTGGAATTGTCCCGGCGCGGCGCGCTTGGCCGCGATCGCTATCTGCTGGGCCCCGGCGAGCTTGGCGATTTGCAGGATCCGGATCATGTCGCCCAGCAGCACCTTTTCGTCGCCCTGGAAAATCACCACCTTGGAATCGACCCGGGTGAGCGCGTCGGTCAACGCCGACTCGAGGTCACGCTCGGTCACGTCCTTGGAGTTGACGAACAGCTCGTGCTGGGCGGTGTAGGTGACGATGACGCCCTTGTTCTCGGGCGAGGTGTTCTCGGCCAGGGGCAGGTCGACGTGGGAAGCGGCCTCGATGGTGACCGAGGTGGTCACCATGAAGATGATGAGCAGGACCAGGAAGATGTCGGTCAGCGGCGTGATGTTGATCTGCCAGAAGACCTCGCCGCCGGTTTTGGGTCCGCTAACCGCCAACGGCCTGCCTCCCTTGCAGCGCGGCGTCGATGAGGCGGGCGGCGTTGATATGGATCGCGGCGTTGATGTTTTCGATCTTGACCGAGAAGTAGTTGTAGAAAATGACCGCGATGATCGCCACCGCCAGTCCCAGCGCGGTCGAAATCAGCGCCTCCGAGATGCCGGCCGCCACCACCGAGAAGCCGCCGGTGCCCATCACCGCCATCGACTGGAAGGCGGCCAAGATGCCGACCACGGTGCCGAACAGCCCGATGAACGGCGCCGAGGCGCCCGAAGTCGCGAGCACCCAGATGTAGCGTTTGAGTTCGACCAGTTCCGCGAAGCGGCGCTCCTCGTCGAGTTCCTCCAGCCGCGCGCGGTCAAGCTCCCTGGCGCCCGAGATGACGGTATGGAAGACGCGGTCGGCGGCGGTATGGCCGGTCTCGGTGCGCTGCAGCGCTTCGTTGAATTTGCCCTGGCGCAGCGGGCCGACCAGCGCGTCAGCGGTCTTGGTGGCGCGGGTGCCGATTCCGCGCAGCGCCCACATGCGCTCGAAAATGACTGCCAGGCAAACGATTGAGATAATGATCAGCGGGTACGTGGCGTAGTAGCCCTGCTGGATCATTTGGATAATGCCGAACTGATTCTGCATCGCTCAACCTTACCGCCGCTAAGGATTCTGCCCTTGAGAATTTTGGGAAGACTGGCGTGGCCGCATCGCTCCCCCTGCGATGCGGCGGCTGGTCCCCGAAGGCCAACATAATTACCCGCACTTGCCCGTATGTGCAAACCTGCACAGCCGAGCCTAATCGCAGCATCCGCCAGCCCCTGTCAAGAGCGCCCCTCGGGCGAGTCAACCCGCGCGCCGCTGACAGGGTTCCCGGCGCTTGCGGCCAGGCGGAGTTACGGGATAAATCTGCCTAAGGCAGGAGAAAATCCGCCCCGGGGGAGGAAGCCTGTCTGGAGCCAGTCGGACCGTGCGCGGCACAGCATCGCGCTTGTAAGGCCGGCAGGGCGGGAACCGGGGCGGGCGGCGCGCGCCGATGGGGCGTAGCCGCGCCTCACATAATTAGGGACCACTGGAAAAAAAGAGAGGACTGAGACGGCAATGGCATTACTTGACGGAAAAGTAGTGATCGTCACGGGAGCTGGACGCGGAATCGGCCGCGAGGAGGCGCTGCTGCTGGCCAAACAGGGGGCCAAGGTTGTGGTCAATGATCTGGGCGGCCACTTCGATGGCACTGGCCAGTCGCGCTCGCCGGCCGAGGACGTGATCAAGGACATCCGCGGCTTCGGCGGCGAGGCGGTCGCCAACTTCGAGAGCGTCACCGATTTCAAATCCGCCAAGCGCATCGTCGAGTGCGCGCTGGACAACTTCGGCAAACTCAACATCGTGGTCAACAACGCCGGCATCCTGCGCGACCGCATGATCTTCAACATGAGCGAGGAGGACTTCGACGCGGTCGTCAACGTCCATCTCAAGGGCACCTTCAACATGGCGCGCCACGCCAGCGCCTACTGGCGTGAGCAGCATAAGAACGGCAACATGCTCAACGGCCGCCTCATCAACACCAGCTCCGACTCGGGACTGCTGGGCAATGCCGGCCAGGGCAACTACGGCACCGCCAAGGCCGCAGTGGCGGCCTTCGCGATAATTATCGACCGCGAGATGGCGCGCTACGGATGCACCGCCAACGCGATCGCGCCGGTCGCGCGCACGCGCCTGACCATCGAGGCCACGCCGCAGACCGCGGCCACGATGCCCGCCGTCAAGCAGGGCGAATTCGACCGCTTCAGCCCCGCCCACGTGGCGCCGCTGGTGGCGTGGCTCGGCAGCGACGACGCCAAGGATGTTCACGGCGAAGTGTTTCGCGTCGGCATGGGCCGCGTGTGGCTGATGCGCGGATGGCATTCGGCGGCGCAGGTCGCCGCTGCCCCGGGCACCTTCTGGGAGCCGGCGGCGCTCGGCGCGCGCGTCAAGGAAGAACTCGCCAAGGGGGTCACCAAAAAGGAGACCATGGCCGAGATCCTGACGGCGGGGCGCTAGCCGACCGATGCCTCACGGAAAATCCGGCGCGCGCGCGGGCGCGGCTCCACGCGGAGCGCGCTCGCGCCGCGTGCTCATCATCTGCGCGGCCAACACCGCGCGCAGCATCATGGCCGAGCACATGCTGCGCCGCGAGCTGGGCGCGCGCGGCGGCGACGGCCGGATCGAGATACGCTCGGCCGGCATCGCGCCCTACGCGCGCGACGGCGCCTTGGTCTCGCTCGACACCCGGATGACACTCAAGTCGATCGGCATCGACCTCGGCGAGGAGGCGACCTCGACCGACTTGAAGCGCCATCCCGAGCTGCTGGAAGCGGCCGACGTGGTGATTGCGATGACCGTTCAGCAGGAGCGTGACCTGCTCGAGCGCTTTCCCGCGGCCGCGGCGCGCGCGGTCTTCACGCTGCGCGCGTTCGCCGGCGAGGCGGGCGACATCGACGATCCGTTCGAGCAGGGCCACGAGGTCTTCGACCTCTGCCGCGACGAGATCGGAAGGCTCGTCCCAAGGGTCGTCGATCGCCTGCTCGGCCAGGAGTGACACGGCCGGGAGTGATGCGGCAAGTAAGTGAAGCGGCGCCCAGTGACGCGGCAGCGAACGGATCGCGCCGATGAAATTCACCAACCCCACCGACGCCGAGATTCGCGCGATACTTTCGCGTCCGGCCACGATCGCGGTGGTCGGATGCTCGGACAACCCGGCGCGCGACAGCTTGCGGATCGCGATGCTGCTCAAGCGCAAGGGTTTTCGCGTGATTCCCGTCAACCCGCGGCTTGCGCCCGATGCGTTGATGAGTGCGCTGGGCGAGCGATGCTACCCGGACCTGGCCTCGATTCCTCAAGCGGTCGAGATCGTCGACGTCTTTCGCCGCCCCGAGCACCTGCCCGCCATCGCCGAGGCGGCGATCGCCAAGGGCGCGCGTGTGCTCTGGTGCCAGCTCGGCGTGGTCAACCTTAAGGCCGCCGAGCGCGCACGGTCGGCCGGGATGACGGTCGTGATGGACCGCTGCCCGGCGATCGAGTATGGGCGGCTGTTCTAAGGGCCGCGCGCCGGAGCGCGGTTAGCGATGGCGCGTGCAAAAGCCCGCCGCTGGGAGACGCTCAAGAGCGAGCGCGTCTACGCCACTCCGATCTTCGATTTGCATCGCCATCAGCGCTCGCATCCGCGGCGCGGCCAACACGACTTCTTCGTGCTCGAAGCGCCGGCCTGGGTGAACATCATCCCGCTCACGGCCGCAAGCGAGGTGGTGATGGTGCGCCAGTTCCGCCATGGAGTCGGCGACTTCACCCTGGAGATTCCGGGCGGGATGGTCGACCCGGACGACGCGAGCCCGCTGTTGGCGGCGCGGCGCGAGATGCGCGAGGAGTGCGGCTATGACTCGGAGGACGTGGTCGAGCTTGGCCGCGTCCATCCCAATCCCGCAATCCAGCCCAACTTCTGCTACTCGTTCGTGGCCCGCAACGTGCGCCGCGTCGGCCGCCCGCGCCTGGGCGGCTCGGAGGAAACCGAGGTGGTGAGGGTGCCGCTGGGCGAGGTGACGCGGCTGATCGCGTCGGAGAAGATCACGCATGCGCTGGTGATCGCGGCGTTCTCGTTTTTCCACCTCTACAACCCGCCGCGCCAGCCGCGCCGCAAGATCCTATAAATCAGGCGCTTTTATGATCACGAATCTGGCGCTGGCTGGCGCTGCCGGTCACCCCTGCGGTCGGCGCGATTGGCTACCGCTGCCTCGCATGAGGCGGCGGCTCGAATTGTTCCGCGATCTGTAGGACGATGGGGTGGTGGGGCGCACACTGCGCTGCGGCTTCGATGGGGCGCGCGCCAGGCAACGATCACCAATCGATACGGAGGGCAGAAGGCGATGGCGACAGAAGATTTCTCGGGCATTGCCGATGTGATTCGCAAGGCCAGCGAGGCGTTTGCCGAAACGCTCTCGGCGGTGAACAAGGCGATTAACGATATTGCCGCGCAGGCCGGTGCCGGGCTCGACCGCGACCAGATGGTTGAGAAGTGGCTGCGCGCCGCGCGCATGGGCAAGGACGGCATGGTGACGGCGCTGGAGCAGGGCTTCGAGTGGTGGGAGCGCCAGGTCCGCGAGCAAGTCCGCCGCACGGCTGGCGCCACCGGCGCCGGCTCGGCGAAAAAGCCCGCCAATCCGATGGAGGCGTGGGCGGAGAACTGGCGCAAAGCGACCGAAGCGTTCACTGCCTCGGGTGACTGGACCGAGGCGGCGCGCAAACAGGCCGAGTCGGTGCAGAAGACGTTGCAGGACGGCCTGCGCGCGTGGCAGCGGCTGTGGGAGCCCGAGAAAAAGTCCTGAGCCGCTCGAGTTCCGGCCTCAGAGATTGTTCTTGTAATCGAACTCGACGGCCTGGTCGATCTTGCGCGCTGCTTCCTCGCCGTCGCCCTTCGCGGCCAGGTATTTTCCCCACGAAAAGGGAATGCGCGCGCTCCAGCTCTCGGGCTGCCAGAGCTGCGAGCGCAACAGGGCCTTGGCGCAGTGGAAGAAACATTCCCGCACGCTTACCCGGATTGCGAGCTGCGCCCGCGTGCCGTTAGCCTCAAGCCGCGCGAGCGCCGTCGGCTCGACGCTCAGCTCCGCCGTGCCGTTGACCCGCAGCGTCTCATCGGTGCCCGGAACCATGAAGATTATCCCGACGTAAGGATTCTCCAGGATGTTCTGCAGGCCGAAGAGCAGCTTGTTGCCCTTGCGGTCCGGGATCAGCAGGGTGTTGTGGTTCTCCACCACGGCGAAGCCGGGCTCGCCGCCCTTGGGCGAGACGTCCTGGTTGCCCTCGGCGTCCGCCGTCCCGAGCACCAGGAACGGCGAACGGCCGATGAAGCCGATCGCGGTATCGTCAAGCGCGCGCAGGAGCTTGCGCGGGGTGGACGGAAGCGGATGGCCCAGAAGCGCCCGCAACTGGTCCACGGTCGTGATGCGATGGTCGCCGGAATTTTCCATTTTGACGCTCCGCCGCGCCCGCCGCGGCCCGCGATCAAGATCCCTGCCGAGCCTGCGGGCGCGTTGTTTATGCTCTAGCATTTGGCGCGGGGCCGGGAACAGCCGTATCGGCGCGCGCGGCGCTGGCCGGTCGGGAGCGGGCGGCGCCATCGCCGGCGCCGCTAGCGCGGTTATTTAGGGGCGAGCGCGCGCATCGCCTCGCCCAGCAACTCGATCTCATCCTCAGTCGTCCATGGCGAGAACGACACCCGGAAGCCATTGAGATCTTCGGGCGGCCGCAGCGGCTTGATTGCGACGCCGAATCGTCTGAGCGCCGCCTCGGCCAAATCCACCGGCTGCGCGTCCGGTCCCAGCCTGTAGACGAGGATGCCGGGTGCATGCGGGCCGTCCCATCCCGTAGCCGCGCTTTCGTAGAGTCCGTCGAAAAGCTGGCTGATTCGCGCCCGCAGCCGTATCAGGGTCTCGACCCGTGACGGGAATTCCTCGGCGCAGGTCCGCAGCGCCTCGGCCATCCCCGCGAACAACGCGCAGTTGAGGGAACCGCTCTCCAGTTCGCCGCCGCCCCGCCGGGTGAAGCCCACCGGCCCGGTCCAGGCGAGCGGGTTGCAGCGCAGAAATCGCTCGCTCGCCCAAAGGCCCCCGGTGCCCATCGGGCCGAACAGCCATTTGTGGCCGGTGAATGCGTAGGCCCACGCCTTGATGCGCGCCACATCGACCGCGACCTGTCCCAGCGCCTGAGCGCCGTCGACGATGTAGGGGATTTCGCGCTCCGCGAGGATTTGTCCGGCTTCCTCGACCGGCAGGAGGCGGCCGTCCTTGTACGAGACGTGAGAGAAGACGGCGAAGCCGGGGCGCCGGCGGCGAATCAGCGCGCGCAGATTTTCGAGAAACTCCGCCGGCGAGCCGCCACCGATCTGGGCGATCTCGATGCCGCGCGCGCCGAGCCGTGAAAGCGGCCAGTTGACGCACGGATGCTCCTGGTCGGTGGTGACGGCGATCGCGCCCGGCTCAAGCGGCGCGCCGAGGATGCTGATCGCGAGGTTGAGGGCGGTCGAGGAGTTGGGCAGCAGCGAGACGCCGCCATTTTCGCCCGCCCCAAGCAGCGCCGCGGCGGCCATCCGCGCCTCGGCCAGCGTGGCGTCGAACCTGCGAACGCCGTCCTCACTGAATAGCAGGCCCGCGTACTCGCGCTCGACCGTCCTTACGCGCCGGGCCACGCGATCATACGGGCGGGCAAGTCCGCCGTGGTTAAAGTAGGCCCTTACCGCGCGGGTAACCATAATCGCGTAGCCATAAAAAAGTCTTCGGATTCCAAGCCGCGCTCACGCTCCAGGGAGGCCGCCGCTCGCTCAGGGCGTCTCGGCGGGGCGCGCGAGCGCCTCGAAGACGCTCTGTCCGCGCGGCGGTCCGCCCCATCGCCGCCGGCATAGCGCGTATGCCGGATAGGTCGTCGCCGCCAGCGCGACCGCGATCAGGAAGTCCTCCTTGATGCCGCCCGCGGTAAGCGCGAGGCCAAAGGTCGCGCACCACGTCAGCATCGGCAGGGCCGCGACGAGGTAAAGTGTGGGCCAGCCGCCGCCGATCACGAACAGGCCGTCGCGCGCGGGCCGCTTGCGGCGCATCAGGACCAACGCGGCCAGCTCGAGCACCAGCGCGCCCATGTAAAAAAATACGTCGAGGATCACCAGCGTCACAAAGCCCAACGGCACCAGCATCGTGAACAGCACGCAGCAGGCCAGGATCGATTTGCCGGGAGCCGCGGTCGTGCGCCAGACTTCGGCCAGCCATCCCGGCAGATAGCCCTCGCGCGCCAGCACGAACGGCATCCGCGACAGCCACAGCAACGCGGCGGTGAAGATCGAAAACGCCGACACCGTGCCACCCAGCGCCAGCGCCGCGCCCAGCGCCGGGCCGCCGATCTGACGGCCGATCTCGGAGTACCATCCGGTCTCCCACCGGGCGCCGCTATGCGCGCCCGAGAGCGCCACGCCGAGCGGCAGCAGGTAGCCGAGCACCACCATCGGAAGCGCGATCGCGAGCGCGCGCAGATAGGTGCGGCGCGGGTCGCGAATCTCGGCTGCGACCACGCTCGCGTTTTCCCATCCGTTGAAATTCCAAATTATGATCGTGAGTCCGCCGCCGAGCGCCATCGCGAAGTCGTGCCCGAAGATCCGGCCGCCCGGCGGATGCCAGTGCACGAGATGGCCGAAGCCGAGCACGACCAGCGCCGCGAACGGCGCCAGCAACAGCATGGTGAGCACGATCGCGCTGTTGCCGGCCGGCCGCACGCCGAGAAAGTTGAGTAGTCCGGCGAGCCATACCAATGCAATTCCGGCCGCGAGCTGTCCGCCGGTGCCCAGCGGATACAGGAATGCCAGGTAGGCGCTGAACAGGACCGGGTAGATCGCCATGTCCACCGCGCTGTAGAGCAGGGTCAGGTAAGCCTCGGCGAAACCCCAAAACGGCCCCAGCGCTTCCTTGACCCAGAAGTAGAAGCCGCCCTCCACCGGCATCAGCGCGTTGAGTTCGGCCGCCATCAACGCCGTCGGCAGGCTGAGCGTCAGCGGCACCAGCACGCATAGCAGCAGGGTCAGCCGCGGACCCGCTATCCGCACCGCGTCCTCGGTCCCGTAGGCGCCTCCGCTTACGACCAGGTAAACGACGCAGGTCAGCGAGAGCAGGCCGAGCTTGCCGCCCTGCATGGCGAGGACGGCGCGGGGCTTAAGCGGCGGCGTAGTGGCCGCGGCGCGCGCGGTCACCTCGACCGGATCTTTGCCGGCGGAATCCAGGCTCGGCCGTGTCATCAGGGCTAGGCTCTAGCCGAGCGTCGGCGGCGACACAAGGCGGGGGGATTGCGCCAGGGCGGCTGGCGCGCAACACTTATAAATTGTGTCGATGCCACATATAGTAATTGAGCCCCGCCTGGCGATTAGGCCGGCGCTGACGGTCAAGCCGCTGTGTTAATTGCAAACCAATTTGTTCCGGGCGGTCGCGCAAGGATGCCAAGGTTATCGTTGCCTTCCCTGATGGTCGTGCTGGCCGCGGCCGCGCTGACGCTGGGCGCCGGATGCGGCCAAGTGCAGGGCCGCAGGTTTCAGCCTCCGCCCGGCACCGCGCTAAGCGATGCTGGCCAGCAACAGTCGCCGTTCGGCGGCAAGCCGACGATCGACATTCCGCCACAGGCCAGGGCGATGGGCGCGTTTTTACAGGCCGAGGTCGCCACGGAACAGGGCGACCGTACCGAGGCGCTGAAAGCTCTCGAGGAGGCGGTCCAGTACGACCCCGGCAATGCCACGCTGCGGGTGACGCTGGCCACGCTCTACGTGCGTAACGGCCGCCTGCCGGAGGCGCGCGCCCAGATTGACCAGGCGATCAGGATCGAGCCCGGCTCCTCGCGCGCGCTGTTGCTCGCGGCCGGCATCGATTCCGCGCTGGGCGACGATGCTGGCGCCGAACAGCACTACAAGGAAGTGATCAAACTCTCGCCCAAGAACCAGGAAGCCGATCTGTTTCTGGGCACGCTGTACGCCAAGCGCGGCGACTACGAGCAGGCGCGCAAGGTCTTCGAGCAGTTGATCGCGCTCGACCCGCACTCGTTCCTGGGCTACTACTACGCCGGGCGCACGATGCTGGCGGCGAACAACTACCCGGCGGCCGAGCGCTACTACAACAAGGCGCTCGAGCTCAATCCGCAATCCGAGCTGGCGCTGCTCGACTTCGCCGCGCTGCGCGAGGACCAGGGACGGCGCGACGATGCGCTCGCGATCTACAAGAAGATCCTGCAGATCAACCCCAACGACGACCGCGCGCATCAGCGCATGGCCGAACTGTACTTTGCCGCGCACGCCGCGGCTGAAGCGCCGGTGACGCAGGCGCCCGCGCCCGAGAAGATCGACATCAGCCCGAGCGATACCCGCACCAAGATTGGGCTCCTGTACTTCGAGCGCGGCGACTTCGACCGCGCCGCCACCGAGTTCAACCTGGTGCTCGGCGCCGAGCCCGACAACTACCGCGTCCATTATTATCTCGGCACCGCTTACAGCGAACTCGGCGATTACGGCAAGGCGACGGCGGAATTCGAGCGGATTCCCGACGCCAACGAGCATTACGTTGAATCGCGCCTGCAGCTCGCCTACATCTACGACAAGCAGCATGACTACGACCAGGCGATCGCCGCGCTCAACCAGGCGCTGGCGAAGAAGCCCGACAATGCCGAGATTCTCGGCTTCACGGTGGGCGTCTACCAGGAAAAGAAGGACTATCCGACCGCGATCAAGCTCGCGCAGCGGATGGTCAGCCTCGAGCCGAAGAACGACAAGTACCATTTCACGCTCGGCGCGCTCTACGACGAGAGCAAGCAGCGTCCAGCCAGCATCGCCGAGATGCGCAAGGCCATCGATCTCAATCCGGGAAACGCGCAGGCGCTCAACTACCTCGGCTACACTTACGCCGAGGCCGGCAACCACCTCGACGAGGCCGAAAAACTCGTCAAGCGCGCGCTCGTGGTCGAGCCCGAGGACGGCTTCTATATCGACAGCCTCGGATGGGTCTATTACCAGAAGGGCGAATACGGCAGGGCGGTCGAGCAGCTCGAGAAGGCGGTCAACCTGACCGGCGACGATCCCACCATCACCGAGCACCTCGGCGACGCCTACGCTAAGCTGGGCCGCTATGACCAGGCCGGGCAACAATACGAGGACGCACTCAAGCGGACCACCGACCAGGAGCAGGCCGCGCGGCTCAAGGGAAAGTTGCAAGCCCTGCGCAATGTGGGCAGCGCCGGCCATTGAGCTGCTGCGCCGGAGCTGGCGCGCCGTTGCCGGCGCGGCGGCCTTGGCGCTGGCAATCTTCCAGCTTTCGGCCTGCGCGCTGACTACGGGCGCGCCGCCCGCGCCAACGCCCGCCGCCGCCACGCCGGCTAGCGCGATGCTCGCGGCGCTCGCCGATCGCGAGCGGTCGCTCCGCTCGATACAGACCGGGGCGATAATGGAGTACAGCGCCGCCGACGGCCAGCACTTCCGCACGCACGAGGAGATCGCGCTCGCGCGCCCGGCCAGTATGCGGGTCGAGGCGGTTTCACCGTTCGGCGCCACGATGGTGCTGGCGGCTGACGGGGCCGGCCGGCTGATGATCTTTGACCCGTCGAAAAACGTCCTGATGAGCGGCGGAGCCAGCGCCGCCACGCTCGAGCGCTACGTGCGGATCCCGCTGGCGCCGGTGGCCGCGGTCGGGCTTTTGATGGGCCTCGCGCCGGATCCGGCCGAGCTCGGCACGCCGCCCGGCTCCGTCAGCGCTACGGACGGGATGACGGTCGCGATGTGGCGCCTGGACGACGGCGGCACGCGCGAACTGGGCTTCATCGGCGGAGAGTTGGCGATGGTGCGCGAGCGCGACAGCGCCGGGGCTCAGCGCTACGCGGTGCGCTACAGCGATTGGCGCGACGCGGGCGGAACCAACTTCCCGCACAAGGTCGCGGCCGACTTTCCCGCCAGCCGCATCACGCTGCGCTACGAGGCGCCGGCGCTCAATGCCGCGCTTAAGCCCGCACTGTTCGTGCTGACGCCGGCGCCAGGCACCAAACAGATTTCGATCGACGCCGGCGCGGGCGCCGCGCCGGGAGTGGCGGGCTGAACGCGGCCGATGAGCCTTCGCCGCGCGTTCGCGATGCTGCTGTGTCCCGCGCTGGCCGCCGCCGCCGCGGCGGCCGGATGCCGCGTGCAGCGGCCGCTCAACCAGCACGAGCGCGAGCAGATTCTCTACCAATCGACCATCAGCGACCCGCGCACTTTTAATCCGATCCTGGTTACCGACTCGGCCTCGGGCGAGGTGGTCGGCGATCTCTTCGAGGGGCTGGTCAGGATCAATCCGATCACGACCCTGCCCGAGCCGGGCCTGGCCGAGCGCTGGGAGTTGAGCGAAGGCGGCAAGACGATCGTCTTCCATCTGCGCCACGGCGTGAAATGGTTCGATGGCGCGCCCTTCACCGCGCGCGACGTGGTTTTCACCATGCGCGCGATCTACGACCCGCGCGTTCCGAATATCGAAGAGCCCAGCCTCACCGTCGATGGCCAGCCGCTCAAGGTCGAGGCGCTGGATGACTACACCGTGCGGATGACGATGCCGCGTGTGTTCGCGCCGCTGCTCTACGCGATTGGCGTCCCGATCGTGCCCGCGCACCTGCTCGAGCCGGCGCTCGAAGCCGGCAAGTTCAATCACACCTGGGGCATCAATACGGCGCCGGAAAAAATCGTCGGGCTTGGCCAGTTCGAGATGGCGCGTTACGTGCAGGCGCAGTTCGTCCAGTTCAAGCGCTATCCGGACTACTGGATGCGCGGCGAGAAAGGCGGGCGGTTGCCGCGGCTGCATGGCGAGACGCTCCAGATCGTACCCGACGGCAACGCCCAGTACCTGCGCTTTCTCGCCGGGCAGATCGACATCTACACGCCGCGCCCGGAGGAAGTCGTCGACCTGCGCGACAAACAGCAGCGGCTCGGCATCACCCTCAAGCAAATCGGCATCGACACCGGCTCGCTGTTCTTCGCCTTCAACCGCAACCTCAATCATTACACCCGCAACGGCGTGGTCGATCCGAAGTACCGCTGGTTCACCGACCTCCGCTTCATGCGCGCGATCGCCCATGCGGTCGACAAGCAGGGCATGATCAATCTCTGCTTCCACGGCCTCGCCGTGCCGGCGGTCTCCGACACCTCGCCCGCCAACAAGGTCTTTCATAATCCCAACCTCAAGGACTACGACTACAACCTCAAGGAGGCTGGCGGCCTGCTGGAAGCCGCGGGCTACCATCTGGTCAACGGCGTGCGCCGCGACCCGAAGGGCCATCGGGTGGAGTTCAACCTTGCGACCAACACCGGCGTGAACGTGCGCGACGAGATGTGCGTCATTTTCCAGCAGGACCTCTTAAGGCTCGGCATCAAGGTCAATTACCGTCCGCTGGAGTTTACCACGCTGGTCGACAAGCTTGACTCCACCTACGACTGGGACGTGGTGCTGATCGGCTTCACCGGCGGGATCGAGCCCAACAATGGCGCCGACTTTTTGCGCTCGTCGGGCACCCTGCACCTGTGGTATCCCAAGGAGCCCAAGCCGGCCACGGCGTGGGAAGCCGAGATCGACCGCCTGCTTGAACAGGGCACGATGGTGATGGATCCGCTCAAGCGCGCGCCGTATTACTGGCGCATCCAGGCAATCCTCCACGACCAGTTGCCGATCATTGAGACTGTGCGCCAGGTGCGCTATCAGGCTTGGAAGAATTCGCTGGAGAACTTCCGGCCCACCGTGTGGGGCGTCTACAAGCCCGAATGGATCGAGTTCCGGCCCGAGTGATCGCGCGCCGCGCAAGCGATGGCCAGGTTCCTGCTAAAGCGCCTGCTCAACATGATCCCGCTGATCATCGGGATCACCTTCCTTTCGTTCCTGGTGATGTCGCTGGCGCCGGGCAACTTTCTTTCCAACCTCAAGCTCAATCCCGCCATCTCGCCCCAGGTGATCCGCCAGATGGAGGCGCAGTTCGGCCTCGATCAGCCGCTGCTGGTGCGCTACGCCAAGTGGCTGTGGCAGTTGCTCCATTTGAATCTTGGAATCTCGATGAGCTACCGGGTCAACGTGGCCTCGCTCATCGCCTCGCGCGCATTCAACACGATGGTGCTGGCCGCCACCAGCATGGTCTTCGCCTGGGCCGTGGCGATTCCGATCGGGATGGTCGTCGCCATCAGGCAGAACTCGATCTGGGACCGCGTGCTGTCGTTCCTGGCGTTCTTCGGGATGTCGGTGCCGAATTTTTTTCTCGCCTTCCTGATGATGTATTTGGCGCTGCGCAGCGGATGGTTCCCGGTGGGCGGCACGTTTTCGGTGTACTATCAGAGCCTCGATGAATGGGGCCGCATCGCCGACCGCATCAACCATCTCATCCTGCCGGCCTTCGTGCTGGGCGTGGCGGGGATGGCCTCGCTGATGCGCCTGATGCGCTCGCAGATTCTCGAGATCAAGAACTCGGAGTTCGTGCGCACGGCGCGCGCCAAGGGCCTGCCGGAACGCGTCGTGATCTACAAGCACGTGCTGCGCAACGCGCTCAATCCCTTCGTCACGCTGGCCGGCTACGGGCTCGCCGACCTGCTGGGCGGCGCGGCGCTGGTCGAGGCGGTGATGAACCTGCAGGGGCTGGGGCTGCTGCTGCTCGACGCGGTGCGCTCGCTCGACATTTATCTGGTGATGGGCTCGGTGCTGATGGGCACCGTGCTGCTGCTATTGGGCAACCTGCTGGCCGACATCGCGCTGGTGATGGTCGACCCGCGCGTTGATTTCTCCTCGCTGAGCGCGGACTGAGCATGCCGGCCTCGCACGCGACAATGCCGGACAACCACGCCGCGGCGCTCGCGCCGGCGACGCGGGCGCCGCGTGTCCGCGCGCTGCTGGATGGCCTCGGCCGCGAATGGCGCCGCGCCTCGTGGGTGGTGCGGCTCTCGGTTAGCTGCCTGCTGGTGTTCTATTTTATGGCCGCCGCCTCGCCCTTCGTCGCGCCCTACGATCCGATCCGCCAGTATCGCGAGCTGCCCGACTGTCCCCCGATGAGCCTGCATCTGGCGCCGCCGGCACAGTGGGCGCACGGATTTTTCTACGCCTATCCGATGCGGATGAGCGACGCGGCGGCGCGGATTTTCACCCCTGATCGCACGCGCAAGACCTACCTGCGATTTTTCCACCACGGCCATCTCTTCACCACCGAGTCGCCCGGCGAGCCGTACTTCATCATGGGCAGCGACGGGCTGGGCCGCGACCTCTTTTCGCGCATCGTATACGGCGCGCGGGTCAGCATGTGCGTGGGGCTGATCGGCGTGCTGATCAGCTTCTCGCTCGGCATCACGGTGGGTGCGTTCTCAGGCTATGTCGGCGGACTCACCGACAATTTGATCATGCGCTGGTCGGAGATTGAGATGTCGCTGCCGTCGTTCTACTTTCTGCTCGCGCTGGCCGCGGTAATCCCCGCCGGCGTAAGCCCGGTGATGACTTTTTTCGTGATCGTCGCGATCATGAGCTTCATCAGCTGGGCCGGCTTCGCCCGGATCATCCGCGGAATGGCGGCTTCGGTGCGCTCGCGTCCTTACGTCGAGGCGGCGCGCGCGCTGGGCGCCTCACGCGCGCGCGTGATTTTTCTCCACGTCATTCCCTCGGTGCTCGGCTATGCGATCGTCGCGGCGACCCTGTCGATTCCAGGTTTCATCCTGGGCGAGAGCGCGCTCTCGCTGCTCGGCCTGGGCATCCAGGAGCCGGCCGCGAGCTGGGGCAACCTGCTGGCGCAGGCGCAGGACGTGCAGAACCTCGCGCGCTACCCGTGGATTCTCATCCCGGGCGTTTTCATTTTCCTCACCGTGATGGCATTCAACTTCCTCGGCGACCATCTGCGCGACCGCCTCGACCCCGGCAACCTGGGCTAGGCGATTCGGGGCCGAGAAGGTGATGGCGCGCGCGTCGAGCAAGGGCAGGACGGCCAATGAACACCAAACTGATCGCAAGGAGTATCGCAAGATGAGCAGCAGCGAACTGACTTGGCTGGATGCGGCGGCGCAGGCCGAACTCGTCGCCAAGGGCGAGATCGAGCCGGCCGAATTGGCCGAGGCCGCGATCGCGCGGATCGAGCGGCTGAACCCGCAACTCAACTGTGTCATCTTTCCGCGCTACGAAAAGGCGCGCGCCGAGGCCCGCAGCCGCGGCGCCATCCCCGGCGGCATTTTCCGCGGTGTGCCGTTTCTGATGAAGGACCTGATCCAGACGGTCGAGGGCGAGCCCTTCAGTTGGGGATGGAAGCCCTTCAAGGACGCCGGGATGGTCGCGCGCTCGACCTCGTACGTGGCGGCGAAGTTCCGCGCCGCCGGCCTGATCATGCTCGGGCAAAGCGCGGTGCCCGAGTGGGGCGCGACGCTGTCCACTGAGACCCGCGCGTGGGGCGCCACCCGCAATCCTTGGGACACGGCGCGTGTCACCGGCGGATCGAGCGGCGGCGCGGCCGCCGCGGTCGCCTCGGGCATCGTGCCGATCGCGCACGGCAACGACGCCGGCGGGTCGATTCGGGTTCCGGCCTCATTCTGCGGACTGGTCGGGCTCAAGGGCTCGCGCGGCCGGACCTCGCTGGGACCCGCGCACGCCGATTTCTGGCATGGCCTGTGCGAAGAGGGCGCGCTGGTGCGCACGGTGCGCGACGCGGCGGCCGCGCTGGATGCGGTCGCGGGCTACATGCCGGGTGATCCGTGGATGGCGCCGCCGCCGGCGCGGCCGTTCCGTACCGAAGTCGGCCAGCCGCCGGGCCGCCTGCGAATCGGTTTCATGGATCGCGCCCCGGCGTTTCATCCGGGGCTCGATCCCGAATGCCCGGCGGCGGTGCGCGGCGCGGCCAAGTTGCTGGAGTCGCTCGGCCACCAGGTCGAAGCGAATTTTCCCGCGGCGCTCGACGACGCCACGCTAAGCTCGGCCTTCGGCAAGGTTGTGGCCGGCGGCGAGGCGCGGCAGGCCGTGACGGTCGAGAAGATGCTGGGGCGCGCGGTCGGACCCGGCGATTTCGACCAATGGACCTGGTTCCTGGTCGAGCGCGGCCGTCGCCTGAAGCTGGTCGATTACCTGGCCGCGTGCGAGTGGTTTAACGAATTCTCGCGCGCGGCGGCCGGATGGTGGAGCGGCGGGTTCGACGTGCTGGTGACGCCTACGATGGCGCAGCCGGCGCCCGAGCTGGGGACCTTCAAAACCGGCCCCGGCGAGCATCCTAGCAACGTCGGCGTGCGGCTCAACCAGGTCAGCCCCTTCACCACGCCCTGGAACATCACGGGCCAGCCGGCGATCTCGCTGCCGCTCCACATGACGCCCGGCGGGCTTCCGGTCGGCGTCCAGTTCATCGCGGCTTACGGGCGCGAGGATTTGCTGCTGCGGCTGGCGGCGCAGGTCGAGCAGGCCGCGCCCTGGGCGGATCGCCACCCGCGCGTGTGCGCTTGATGGACGAGCAGTGGCGCGCGGGGCTGAAGCGGCTCGATCGTCCATCGAGAGCGGCGCGGCAACGGAGCGCTGCGGCCGGGCATGATGAAAAGGCGGCGCGACGGATGATAGGTTAAACCTCGCGTGCAGCCGCTCCTCGAAGTCAAAGATCTGCGGACCTCGTTCTTCACCGAGGCGGGCGAGGTGCGCGCCGTCGACGGCGTGAGCTTCGCGGTCGAGCCGGGCAAGCTGATGGGCCTGGTGGGCGAGTCGGGATCGGGCAAGACCGCGAGCGTGCTCTCGATCATGCGGCTTTTGCCCGAACGCGCGCGCGTGGTGGGCGGCGCGGTGCTGTTCGAGGGGCGCGACCTGCTAAGCCTCAGCGAGCCCGAGATGCGCGCGGTGCGCGGCGCGAAGATCGCGATGATCTTCCAGGAGCCGATGACCTCGCTCAACCCGGTTTTCACCATCGGCAACCAGATCGGCGAGGCCGTGCGGCTCCATCAGCACACCGCGCGGCGCGAGACGCTCGAGCGCACGATCGAGGCGCTGCGCCTGGTCGGAATCGCCGATCCCGAGCGCCGCGTCAACGACTATCCGCATCAGCTCTCGGGCGGGATGCGCCAGCGGGTGATGATCGCGATGGCGCTCGCGTGCAAGCCCCGGTTGCTCATCGCCGACGAGCCAACCACCGCGCTCGACGTCACTATCCAGGCCCAGATTCTCGACCTGATCCGCGAGCTGCAGGTGCGGCTGGGGCTGGCGGTGATCCTGGTCACGCACGACCTCGGGATCGTCGCCCAGTACGCCGACGACGTGACCATCCTGTACGCCGCGCGGGTGATGGAGCAGGCGGCGTCGGCCGAGCTGTTCCGCAATCCGCTCAACCCTTATACGCGCGGCCTGCTTGAATCGATTCCCGGCGTCGACGGCCGCCATCATCGCCGCCTGCGCGCGATTGCGGGCACCATCCCGAGCGCGCTCCATCCGCCCTCCGGATGCCGGTTTCATCCGCGCTGTCCGATGGCGATCGACGAGTGCGCGCGGGTCGATCCGCCGCTTGTCTCCAAGGCCGCCCAACACCTGGTCGCCTGCATCCGTGTCTAATCCGACGCCCGCCGAGGACCGGGTGGCCGCCGCCGCGCCCGCGGCGGCCGGCGCGCTGGTCAGGACCGAGGGCCTGCGCAAGGAATTTCCCGCCGGCTCGCTTGACCTGCTTGGGCGCAAGCGGCTGGTGGTGCACGCGGTCGACGGCGTCGATCTCGCGATCATGCCGGGCGAGACCCTGGGACTGGTGGGCGAATCGGGGTCGGGCAAGTCGACGCTGGGGCGGCTGGTGCTGAAGCTGCTCGAGCCGACGGCGGGGAGCGT
>JAKAVN010000002.1:32860-81549 GCA_021827495.1 Deltaproteobacteria bacterium
GCCACGCTCTCGCGCCGCGAGCTGCGCGCGCTGCGGCGCCAGATGCAGCTCGTCTTCCAGGACCCCTACGCTTCGCTTAACCCGCGCATGCGGGTGCGCGCGATCGTCGGCGAGGGAATCGAGATTCACAAGCTCGCGCGCGGCAGGGAGAAGGAGGAGCGGATCGTCAGCCTGCTCGAGATGGTGGGGATGGACGCCGATGCGCTCGAGCGCTACCCGCACGAGTTTTCCGGCGGCCAGCGCCAGCGTATCGGAATCGCCCGCGCGCTGGCGGTGAGCCCGCGCTTCCTGGTGCTCGACGAGCCGGTCTCCGCGCTCGATGTCTCGATCCAGGCGCAGATCATCAATCTGCTGCAGGACCTCCAGGAGCGGCTCCATCTTACCTACCTGTTCATCGCGCACGACCTCCGGGTGGTCGAGCACATCAGCCAGCGCACCGCGATCATGTACCTGGGCAAGATCGTGGAAGTGGCCGATCGCGAGCAGATCTACGCCAACCCGCGCCATCCCTACACCCGTGCGCTGCTCTCGGCGATCCCGGCGCTCGCGGGCGCCGCGGCCGGTGAGCGGATCAAGCTGCCGGGCGAGATGCCGAGCCCGCTCAACCCGCCGCCCGGTTGTAGCTTCCATCCGCGCTGCCCTTATGCGAAAGATATCTGCCGGACCGTCGAGCCGAAGCTCGAGACGGGCCGCGGCGGGCATGCGGTCGCCTGCCACGTTTTTCCCGCGCCGTAAGCGCGGATCGGTGCCGGCGCATGGCCAAGTTGGGTATTTCGGATTCCGCTCAGGCTGGCGCCGACACGCCGGAGTTTGCCACCGCGCAACCGACGAGCAACATTCCGCCGATGCCCGGCGCGGTTTGGGTTGAGGAACGCACGCGGGTCGCGGTCGGGCGCAACGTCAACGTCTCGGGGCGCCTGGTGTTCCAGGAGCCGGTGCGAATCGAAGGCAGCTTTCGCGGCGAGGTCAGCTCCAGCGAACTGGTGGTGATCGCCGACCACGGCACTATCGAAGGCCGCGTGCGCTCGCCGCGCCTGCTGGTGCTGGGCGAACTGCGCGGCGACGTCGTCGAGTCGCTGCTGGTCGTGCTCGGTCCGCGCGCGCGGGTTTTCGGACGTATCGAGGCCAAGAGCCTGCGCGTGTGCGAGGGGGCGGTGCTCGAGGGCGACGTGCGGGTGCCCGGCGGCGGCCCGGCGTCCCGCTAGCGCAGCGAGGGCCGGTTTGGCCCGCTGGTCAACGGCGTCGAGGGCCAACACCAAAGACGACCTTATCGACGAGAATCCCACTTGCGGCTCGAACATCTGGGTGGGCAACACCTTCACCAATTCCATTCCGGGGCTCGACGCCGTCAGCCCCTTCTGTATCGACTGAGTAAAGCGGGGACCGCATCAAATCAGCGTGCCACGCGCCGAGCGGGCGCCGGAGCGAAGGGAATCCGATGGCGGAAAGCGGGATCAATTCGCCGAGTGACTATTTGGCCGCCGAGCGGACCTTTCTCGCCTGGATCCGAACCGGCCTGGCATTGATGGGATTCGGCTTCGTGGTCGCGCGCTTCGGCCTTTTCCTGCGCGAGATCGCGCTGACCACTCATGCCCGCCCGCTCGAATCCACCGGCGCCTCTCTGTGGATCGGAACTGCGCTCTTGCTGCTCGGAGTAATCGTGAATATCGCCGCATCGATACACCACGTCCGCTTGGTCGCCCGGCTCAACCGCGGAGACGCGATCGGCGAGCCGTTCGCAGCCGCGATCTCCGTCGCACTAATCCTCGCGCTCCTTGGACTGGGGTTGGCCGCCTACCTGGTGCTGATGAAGTAGCGGGCGCGTGGGCAACCCGCGCCCAAGGCGTGGTCCGCGGCGCTTGATTCTCCGCCGGCGCACGGACTATTAACGCGGCGGCGCAAAATGGCGCCGTATGATATGAGAGAGCCAACCGGGGTTCAAAGGAGCGGACTATGAAGATAGGGTTTTTCGCCGTCGGGATCGGCCATCTGGCGCGGCCCGACCTGATCAAGACCGTTGCCGTACATGCCGAGCGGTTGAACTTCAGCACCATATGGGCTCCCGAGCACGTGGTGCTGCTCGACCAGTACATTTCCAAGTATCCCTATTCGCAGGGCGGATTTGCGGTTCCGACCGCCACGGCGTTCACCGATCCGTTCGTCACGCTCGGCTACGCCGCGGCCTATACCGCGCGGCTCAAGCTGGTCACCGGGATTTGCCTGGTGCCGGAGCACAACCCGGTCGTGCTGGCCAAGGTTGTCGCGACGCTCGACCAGGTAAGCGGCGGGCGCTTTACGCTCGGCGTCGGCGTCGGTTGGCTGGAGGAGGAGTTCAACGCGGTCGGGGTGCCGTGGGAGCGGCGCGTACAGCGCACGCGCGAATATATCGAGGCGATGCGCTGTCTGTGGCGCGATGCGCACAGCACTTACAAGGGCGAGTTCATCAATTTCGAGAACGTTCGCAGCTATCCGAAGCCGGTCCGTGGCGAGGTGCCGATATGGTTCGGCGGCGAGAGCGACACGGCGCTCAAGTGCGTCGCCGATTACAGCAACGGATGGTGCGGCTTCAATCTATCGGCCGGCGAGGCGGCGGCCAAGATGAAGCGCCTCGACGTGCTGATCAAAGCGGCAGGGCGCAAGCGCTCGGAGATCCATATGGCGCTCTCGCCCTATGCCAAGCCGATTACGCGCGACGACCTCAAGCGCTATCGCGACGCCGGTGTCGACGAGCTGGCGCTGGTCGAGTTCAAGCCACCGGCCAGCGAGCGCGAGCTGATCGCCAAGATGGAACAGATGGCGCGCGAGTGGGTCGAGCCGGCCGCGAAAATCTAGGCCGGCGCGAAACTTCGGCCGCGTGAACTGACGATACGGTCCGCGCCAAAGCCGGATCCGATCTCCGGGTCCGGGCCACTGTTGCCGGGCTCCGCGCGCGCGGACCGTTTAGGGCTTTGCATTCCGTATCTTTTCGCCCGCGGGCAACTCGAATTGCCTCGCATGGAAATGCGCCCATATCATGAAACCATCCGTGCGCCTGCGTGTATGTAGCTGGATCACCGGTTGCATCGATGCGCTTGCTCGTTTGCGATGGCAAGTTGGAAAGCCAGCGAGGAGCCGCCCGCGCTTTTGACGGGAATGCTGGCCGCAAGCGCCCCCGAGTATCGCGGGCCGATGCGTGGCGCGGTGGTGGGCGTGAGCGCACACGCGCTTAGCCGGGTGTTTTCTCGACCGGCATCCCCGCCCGCGTTTGCAATTTGACCCGACGGTTGCTGTAGACTGCGGACGGCCTCAGCCACGGCGCGCGGTGGCAATAGCGCGCCGAACCACGCGCCCGCCGGCGCATATCACGAAGGGGACGCTGGCCATGTTGAAAAGCGAAAAGCGCATTCTCACGACCCATGTCGGGAGTTTGCCGCGCAATCCCAAACTGACCGACTTGCTGCTGAGGCAGGAGCGCGGCGAGGCGATCGACGAAAAGGTGCTCGATCTCGAGGCCGCAGCCGCGGTCGCGCACGTGGTCGAGCGCCAGCTTGCCGCGGGCGTCGACATCGGCAACGACGGCGAGCAGCCGCGGATCGGGTTTCAAACCTACGTGCCGCAGCGGATGAAGGGTTTCGGCGGCGAAAGCCAGCGCCCGACGCCGTGGGACATGCGCGAATTTCCACAATACGTGGAAATCATGCGGCGGCGCGGCATGCTCGGCGGCGCCAAGGTCTTCAATGCGCCGCAGGCCATCGGCCCGCTCAGTTACGACGATCTCAGCGGGGTGCGCAGAGAGTGCGACATGTTCGACCGCGCGGCCACGGGCTCGTCGTCCCAGTTCGCCGAGCGCTTCATGACCGCGGCGGCGCCCGGCATCATCGCCACCACGATGCTCAACGGATACTTCGACTGCTACGAGCGCTACGTCTTTGCGGTCGCCGATGAGATTCGCAAGGAATACGAATACATTTACTCGCGCGGCTATGTGCTGCAACTCGACGCGCCCGATCTCGCGATGGAGCGCACGTTCCTGTTCCAGGACAAGTCGGTCGCCGAGTTCGTCAAGATCGTCGAGCTTCACATAGCCGCGATCAACCGCGCCGTCGCCAACATTCCGCCCGACCGCGTGCGCCTGCACGTATGCTGGGGCAACTATGACGGCCCCCACATGCACGACGTTCCGGCCGAGGATATCCTCCCCGCCATTTACCAAGCCCGCGTCGGCGCGCTGGCGTTGGAAGGCGCCAATCCGCGCCATCAGCACGAGTACAAGGTGCTGGGCAAGCTGCGACCGCCCGATGGGATGATCATCATTCCCGGTGTCATCGATTCGACCTGCTGCTACGTCGAGCACCCGGAGGTCGTCGCCGACCGGATCTGCCGGGTGGCCGAAGCGATCGGCGATCGCACGCGCGTGATCGCCGGCGTCGACTGCGGCTTCGGCACATTCGCGGCCTGGGAGATGGTGCCCGAGGACATCGTATGGGCCAAGTTTGGCGCGCTGCGCGCGGGTGCGGACCTCGCCACCCGCCGCCTCTGGAGCTGAGGCGAGGTGCGCCGGTAGCACCCGGCGTGCGCTGAGCGCGGCAATCCCTGCTCGATTCCGCAGCCTCGCGATCGGCGCGCTGATGATGGCGGCGGGAGTGCCGGGCGCCGAGCTGGTTCAGTGCGGGAACAGATGGACCACGTGCGGCAGGAGCAGGTAGGTCAGGCCGCCGGCCAGCACCAGCAGGGCGGGATTGATGTGCCGCCACATCAGCAAGCCGAAGATTGAGGCGGCAATCAGCAGGCTGGTCAGATTGAAGATCGACAGCCGCGCGATCGCGAAGGTGCCCGCGAGCATCAGGCCGATTGCCAGCGGCGCCATCCCGTGTTGAACCGCCGTCCGCCACGGCGATCCTTCGAAGCGCACCCACAGCCGATTGGCGACCAGCGTGAGGATGCAATCGGGCAGAAAGAAGGCCAGCCCTACCACCAGGGCGCCCATTGCGCCCGCCATCTTGTGGCCGATCAGCAGCACCATCAGCATGTTCGGCCCCGGCGCGACCTGGCCGAGGCTGTAGACGTCGCGGAACTGGCTGTTGGTGATCCAGTGAAATTGATCGACCGTCATGTGCTGCATCTCAGGCAGCACCGCGGTGCCTCCGCCCACCGCGAGAATCGCGAGCAGCATGAACACCCAGGCCAGGTTTAGCAATTTCGCCATCGCTCGCGCGTATCCCTTCCCGGCTTAGTGCCGGAGGTGAATGTAGTGCCGATGGCGCAGGCGCTCGCGCAGATGGCGGGTGCGTTCCTCCAGCCGCGCGTGCTTGGCGCCCGGCCGGTAGAGCCATATCGCGGCCGATCCAATCACCACCAGCACGATGTAAAGCGGAACGCGCAGGAGACTCACCGCGGCGAAGGTCGCCGCGATGATCGCCAGGTCAAGCGGCTTGGTGAACTGCTTGTGGCCCAATTGCAGCGTCACCGTGCTCAGCAGTCCGACCGCCGCCGCCGCCACGCCGATCAGGAATGCCTTGACCTGCGGATTGTGCGCTTGCTCCTGCCAGGCGGCGCCCAGCCCCATGATGACGACCGCTCCGGGAAGCACCAGGCCCAGCACCGCCGCGATCGCGCCGGGGATGCCGCGCAGATTGTCGCCGATGATCACGCTCATGTTGACCGCGTTGAGCCCCGGCAAAGTCTGGCTAATCTCGAGCGCGTCGAGGAAACCCTCATCGTCGAGCCACTTGGTATCGCTGACCGTGTACTCGCGCAAATAGGCGACCACGCCGCCGCCGAAACTTATCGCCCCGGCCATCAGAAAGGTCCAGAAAATGACCCCCAGCGAAACGCGCGCGCCCGCTTGCGCCTCGGCCACCGCGCTCGCGTCACTCATGATGATTGACCGGCTTACGCCCCATGCCGTAAACCAGTGCGGTCTTGGTGGTGCCGAGTGCGACCCAATCGCCGCACTCCACCTGGAGCGCCTTGAAGAATTCCTCCGACAGCTCGCGCGGCTTGCGATGCAGCGAGGCCAGTCCCTGGAACTTAAGCTGGTAGCCGAACTCGGCGATCATGTCGCGCCCGGTCGAGCGGTTGCGCCACACCGCCACCGACCCCTTGCACTGCGCCTTGCCGCCGAAGTCCATGTCGCCGAGATGGACCAGGGTTTCGTCCACCGTCACGTCGTTGACGACGCCCAGCGTGGCCTTGGGATTGGCGCTGCGCACCCGCTGCAGGCCGGGGAAGACCTGCGAGATGATCTCGAAGCGCTGGGTCAGAATGACGTTGGGGGTGTCGAGTTCGCAGCCATTGGCGTACAGCATCCGCATCCCGCCCAGTTTTTCCTTGAGCTGGAGGATCTCTTCCTTGAACTTGATGGTGTAGATGCACGGCAGCAGCGGACGCATGTCGATGCCCGCCGCCGCCGCCGCCTCGGGATGGCGGTAGCGGATGGTCAGCTCGAAGTTTGGCTCGGGGCGGCCCTTCTTGAAGAAGGTCCGTTTACGCAGGATGAAGCCGTCGGTGTAAAGCTTGGAGTGCGGCGTGTCATAGAAGACGACCTCGCGCACGTGCGGCTCGTGCTTTTCGGACTTTTCGAAATGGATTCCCAGCCCCTTGGCGGCATGATGGGCATGCTTGTAGAACTTGCGAAAGCCCTCCTCGTCGGCGAAGCGCTCCGGCTTGAGCAGCAGCTTGTACTCCCGGTAATGGATCTGCTCTTCCGCTCCCAACCCGCCCATTTCCGCCTTCGGACTTTCGGCTCCCTGGCTCATGGTTCGCGACTACTCCTCGATATTGTGGGGAACGCTGCCGAAACTCAGGCAACGACCCGCGGCCCGTCCACGTCTCCATCCGCTGGGCACGGCCCACCCACCATGACGAATCCGAGTATCAGTACGATTTGGCCCCGTCAATGTCCTGTCACGCGGCGGCGTGCGTCCGCCCGGCGCAGGCCAACGTGGCCGCTTGCCGGCCGCCCGGCGCCTGATGCGGCCGCCGCCTCGGCCGGGTCAATTTTGCGCTCCGCCGTGATATAGAGAGGCGGGGATGAGCGCGGCGTGGAGTCCGCACAGCGCGCCGTATTCGATGCCCCGTCAAGGCATCAACACCAGGGAGACAGTGATGAGCACAGATGCGCCTTTGGGAGTACTCGACGGCTACAAGATCCTCGACTTCACCCAGTACGTCGCCGGGCCGACGGTCACCCTGATGATGGCCGAGATGGGCGCCGAGGTCATCAAGGTCGAACTCGCGCCGAGCGGCGACAAGTCCCGCATCGCGCCGATGCAGGTCAACGGGCGCAGCGGCTACTACGTCCAGCACAACCGCGGCAAGAAGAGCCTCTGTGTCGATCCCAAGACTCCCGACGGCCTTGCGATCCTCAAGGCCCTGGTGGCCAAGGTCGACGTGGTGGTGGAAAATTTCGCCCCCGGGGTGATCGGGCGGATGGGCCTTGGCTGGGAGACGGTCAAAGCGATCAATCCGCGCGCCATCATGTGCTCAGTGTCGGCCTTCGGCCAGACCGGCCCGCTCGCCGGCCAGCCCGGCTTCGATACCCTGGGCGCCGCCTACGCTGGAATTACCAGCATGGGCGGCGAGCCCGACGGCCCGCCCTACGTGCCGATGGCCGCGATCGGCGACGTCAGCACCGGTGCGCATGCGATGGGCGCGATAGCCTGTGCGCTGCTCTATCGGGAGCGCAGCGGCCGCGGCCAACACCTCGATCTGTCGCTGCTGGATACTTATTTCCATTACCACGAGGCGAGCGTGCAGATACATAGTCTGAGCAAGGGCGCGTACAAGCCGACACGCACGGGCCTGCACAGCTTTTATCTCGCGCCGGTCGGAGTGTTCAAGGCGCAAAAAGGCCACATCGTGATCATGTGCCCGATGGACCATATCTTCGGCTTTTTGTGCGGCGCGATGGGCCGGCCGGAACTGGCGCGGGACCCGCGCTTCATCGACAACGAGTCGCGGGTGAAAAACTGCCGGGCGCTGGTGGATGAAATCGAGGGCTGGATCGCCTCGCTGCCCAGCGACGCGGCCGCGCTGGCGGCGATGCAGGAGCATCGGGTGCCATGCGCGCCGGTGCTCTCGGTGGAAGAGGCGATCAACCATCCGCATCTGCGCCAGCGCGGCACCATCCGCAAGGTACACGACCGGATGCTGGGCGAGTTCGAGCTGCCGGGTTTCGCGTTGCGCTTCTCCGACTTCCCCCGGCCGCTCGATCTGGAAGCGCCGTTTTTGGGCGAGCACAACGCCGAAGTGCTAGGCCGCTACCTCGGCTACACTGAGCAGCAGGTCGCGGAGCTGGAGCGCCGCGGCGTGATCCACAACGAGCGGTCCTGAGTAGAGCCTGATCTCGCGCACGAACTATCAAAGTCCTGTGCATTACCCGCCGCTATTTCGAGATCAACCACCGTCATCCCGAACCCTTCATCTGGACCAAAACCGCTGCCCGGATCCTCGAATCGGTTAACCGTTTTTGTAAACCTATTTCAGACTCAGGACCCTAGCAGAGCCCGGCCGGGGTGCAGGCGCATCCGCGCGTCGACCACCGTCGCGCCCTTGCCGGGGGGCAGGACCTTCACCGGGTTGAGATCCATTTCGGTCAGCTCGGGGATCGCCTCGATCAGGGCCGAGACGCGCTGCAACACCGCGGCCAGCGCCGTGCGGTCGCCCGGCGCCGCGCCGCGATAGCCGTCGAGCAGCCGACTGGTCTTGAGCGACGCCATCATCTCTCGCGCGTCGATATCGGTCACCGGGCTCAGCCGGAACGCGACGTCGTGGATCAGTTCGACCATCACGCCGCCCAAGCCGCATACGACCAGCGGCCCGAAGGTCGGGTCGGTGGTGACGCCGACCAGCGCCTCGATTCCACCCTGCACCTCGCGCTGAAGCAGCACGCCTTCGAGCGCGGCGCCCGCCGTGCGTGCGCGCTCGGCCAGCGTGACGGCGGCCTCGGCCACCGCCAGCGGTGAGTTCAATCCCATGATCACGCCGCCAATCTCGCTCTTGTGTGTGACGCTGGGTGCGATCATCTTGGCGACCAGCGGGTAGCCGATACGGTCGGCGACCTGCGGCGCGTCGGCGACCGAGGCGCGCGCGGCCAGCGCGACTTCGATTCCGGCGGCGCGCAGAATGGTCGCGATGTCCTCGGGCGCCAGCCAGATTGGACCGCCGGCGTCCTTGAGCACGCGGTCGACCACGGCGCGCACCGCGCCCATCGCGAACGGGCTGAGTTCGAGCGCCGTGCCGCGCGGCCGCTCGCGCCATCGCGCATACCGGAACGCCGCCGCCAGCACCATCGCGGCGTTTTCCGGAAATGCGTACGACGGGATCTGGCCGTGCGCGCCCGCATGGATCACCGCCGGCGGCCATTGCGAAGACAGGAACACGGTGAGGACCGGCTTGTGCGCCGGCACCTGTGCGGCGCCGCGCGCGATTCCGTCGGCGGCGGTGCTGCGCAGCGCCTCGGTAACCGGGATATGGACCGCGACTAGCGAATCGACGTTGGGGTCGGCGCCCACCGCGGCGATCGCGCGCGCGTAGTCCTCGGGCCCCGCGGTCGCGGTCAGATCGACCGGATTTCCGAAGGACGCTCGTTTGGGCAGGAACGAGCGCAAGCTGGCCACCGTGGTTTCATCGAGCGGCGGCAGGGCGAGGCCCTGCGCTTCGCAGGCGTCGGCGAGCAGGATTCCCGGGCCGCCGGCGTTGGTCACCACGCCCACGCGCGGGCCGGCCGGGACCGGCTGCGTCGACAGCATTGCGACCACGTCGAACAGTTCCATCAGCGTGTTGGTACGGATCACGCCGGCCTGCTCGAAGAGCGCCTCGACCGCGACGTCGAGATTGGCCAGCGCGGCGGAATGGCTCGAGGCGGCGCGCCGGCCGGCCGCCGAGCGCCCCGACTTGACCGCGACGATTGGGCGGCGGCGCGCGACCTCGGGCGCCAGGCGCGCGAACTTGCGCGGATTGCCGACGCTCTCGAGGTAGAGCACGACCACGCCGGTGCGTGCGTCGTCGAGCCAGTAGGCGAGCAGGTCGTTGTTGGAGACGTCGGGGCGGTTGCCGGCCGAGACGAAGGTCGAAATTCCCAGCCCGCGGCTGTTCATGTAGTCGAGGATTGCGATACCCAACGCGCCGCTCTGCGAGTACATCCCGATATTGCCGGCCGGCGGCGCGGTCGGCGCGAAGGTCCCGTCCAGCCGCACCGCGGGATCGGTGTTGAGCACGCCCAGGCAGTTCGGTCCCACCATCCGCATCCCCGACGCGCGCACCGTCTCGAACAGCCGCTGCTCCTGCGCGCGTCCTTCGGGCGAGACCTCGGCGAAGCCCGACGTGATCACCACCACGCCATGCACGTGTGCGCGGGCGCAGTCTTCGATCGCGCCATGGACCAGGTCGGCGGGCACCGCGATGAGCGCGAGGTCGACCGGCGCGCCGATGGCCGCCACGCTCGGGTAGCATCGCAGCCCCATGACTTCGCCGGCCGCTGGGTTGACCGGGTACAGCGGCCCGTTGAATCCGGCGCGCAGAAGATTGGCGGTAAGCGCGCCGCCGATCTTCCCGCGCGAGCGCGACGCGCCGACCACCGCGACCGAGCGCGGATGAAGCAGCTTGCGGATACTCTCGCCGGCCGCCGTCCAGTTGCGCAGTTCGCTCGCCTCGCGCGAGGCCTCGGTCTCGCCGGTGGGGAAGCTCAGATGGACCACGCCGGCTTCGGTCGAGCGCTTCACCCGGAAGCCGCTCTTGGCGAACACCTCGAGCATCCGGTTGTTGTCGCCCAGTACGTCGGCCTGGAACTCGGTGATTCCAGCCGCGCGCGCGACGCGTCCGAGATGCTCGAGCAGAACCGTGCCGATTCCGCGTCCCTGATGCTCATCGAGAACGGCAAAGGCGACTTCGGCGTACCCCGGCCCCGTGGTCACGTAACGACTCACGCCGATGAAGCGCTCGTCGCCGTTGGTGCGCAGCGTCGCCACCAGGGCGACGTGGCTGACGAAGTCGATTTCGGTGAAGCGCACGAGGTCGGCATCGCTCAGCGAATGCTTCAGTCCGAAGAAGCGCTGGTAGATCGAGTCCTGGCTCAGGTGGCGAAAGTGGTCGAGCAGCCGATCCTTGTCATCGGCGCGGATGGCGCGGACAAAGATCGAGCCGCCGTCGCGCAGGACCTCGTGCGCCGAATAATTTCTTGCCTCAAGGCTGGTGTCGCCAGTCGTCGTCATTTTCGGCATGTCCATTCCCGCCTGCGGCGAACAGCGTGTCTCCTGAAGGTCTGATGCAAGGGCGGGGCCGCGCCGGTAGCTCCAAAACCCTTAGCGCCGTGGCGCAAAATTCCCAAACGCGCCCCGGCAAAGAACTGCGCAGTTGGCCAAATGCTGACATTGCGCTGGGATTGGCGCCATCCCGCTGGCTGCGACGCTCATCCCTGGGCGGGCTAGCCGACCTCGAGTGCTGCGCGGGCCGCGATGCGCATTCAGCGCGCCGAGTGGCTGCGCCCCTAGCCGGCCGCGAGCGCCTCCCGCAGCTTCTGCGGCAGCGCCGAGGCGCGCACGAACACCCATCCTTCCATCAGCCGGCGCGCCGTGCGGTAGACCGTCGCGCGTTCAGCGAACCATCCATGGCCGCTGTCTCCCGCGCGCCTGACCGCCGCGCCGACCACGGTGAGACCCGAGGGCTGCGCGATTCGCACCGGGTCGCCGGGTGATGCGCCCCGGCGCGCCAGCCGGCTCACCACCGTGCCCTCGATTCGCGAGGCGACCGCGAGACACATCGCGCCGGTTAGCGGCACGGCGCGATGCGGTTGGCCGATCGAGATCATGCGCACCGTGACGTCGGCGTCGTCCGCCGCGAGGGTTTCGCCCGCGAGCGTGCAAGCCTCACGCGCCGGCGCGATCATGGCGACCTTCGGAATACTCGGGATGCGCGCGGCGGCTTCAGGCGTTTTCGCGATACCCATTCTCAGGCTCGCGGCGATCCGGATCGCCTCCAGGCGCCGCAACAGCGCGCCATTGGCTTCCAGCTCCTCGGGCATCTCGACTCCGCTTGCACCGAGTGCTTCCGCGGCCACGAACACGCACGGATTCGCCGCATCCACCATCGAGACTTCGATCCCGCGCGGACCATGCAGGCCGGGCGATGCGGCGTCCAATGTGTCCAGGTCGAGCGTGTCCCGCGGGTTTTCGGTCGGCAGCAGTTTGCCGGTGCCCGCGCCGCCCGGCTCCATGAAGTCCAGGCGCACCGGCGCTCCGCTGCCGGCGACGCCGGGGAGCCGGAAATCGCCGTCGACGGCGGCGCGCCCGGCGTCGAGCGGAAAGTGCGCGACGATGAGCTTGCGCGTGTTGGTGTTGTGGATGCGCACCGCCGCCGCGCCGGCCGCGTCCGCGACGGCGGCCAAACCTTCGTCGACCGCGAACGGCCCGACTGCGGACGACATGTTGCCGCAGTTGCCGCTGTAATCGACCGCCGCGTCCTTAACCGAGACCTGCGCGAAGGTGTAATCGACGTCGGCGCCGGCGCGCGTCGGCGGTCCGATCACGCAAATCTTCGAGAGCGACGAAATTCCGCCGCCCATCCCGTCGAGCTGGCGTCCGTTGGGATCGGGGCTGCCGATCACGCCGAGGAAGATCGGCGCCCACAACTCGCGCTCGGCGGGCAGGTCGGCCGCACGAAACATCACGGCCTTGCTGGTCCCGCCACGCATGAAGACCGCACGCAACTTGAGCTGCTTCATCAGCGCCGCTATTTCGACGATCAGCTACGCCGCGGTTCGTGCGGCGGCGCTCGCGCTGCGCCCCGCGATCCGGCCGAAGACCGCGCCCGACATCAGCCCCGAACCGCCGGGGTAGTTGTTATGGAACAGTCCGCCGACCATCTCGCCGCACGCGAACAGCCCCGCGATCGGATCCCAGTCGGTGCCGATCACCTGCGCCTGATCGCTGACCTTGACGCCGCCAAACGAAAAGGTGATTCCGCCGGTCACCGGGAAAGCGTAGTAGGGCGGCGTGTCGAGCTTTTGCGCCCAGTTCGATTTCGCGAGCGCCAGCCGCGCCGTGTGCATAGCGTCGCGCACGCCCGGATTGAACGTCCCGTGACCGGCGGCGGCGTTATATTCGGTAAGCGTGCGCATCGCGGCTTTGCGGTCGAAAGCGAGCTGATCGGTGAGGCCGCCGAGCGTGTCAGCGGTGACCGGCCGGCTGGTCGAGTAGCGCGGCTCGAGCAGATCGACGGCCTTGCGATCGAAGATCTGCCAGGCGACGGCGCCCGGCTGGTTGAGGATGATCCCGCCGAACTTGGCGTAGGTGTAAAGGTTCTGGTCCTCGCCCTCGTCGACGAAGCGCAGCCCCAGCTTGTTGAGCATCACCCCATAAACGTACGAGAGGCGGTTGGTCTTGTCGGTCAGCTCGCGATCACCGTAGGGCGGCGCCTCGGCGTTGATCGGCGTCGCATGGCATCCGCTCCACTGTCCCCACGGCATCGCGCCGATCTCCATCGCCATGCGCAGCCCGTCGCCCTGGTTATGCCGGGTGCCGCGCACGCGCGCGTGATCCCACGGACGGCCGAGGTATTGCGCGCGCCACGCCATGTTGGCCTCAAAGCCGCCGCATCCGAGCACCACCGCCCCGGCGCTGATTTCGCGGACCCCTTCCTTGTCGCGCGCCAGCACCCCGCATACGCGCCCCTTGCGATCCTGCACCAGGCGCTGCGCCGGCGAGCCGTAGCGGATTTCCACGCCCGCCTGGCGCGCGATATTGAACCACATCCGCGAAAGTCCCACGCCCTCGTGCGCGGCCCGCACGATCGCGCCCTTGGGCCATTTGATCACGCCGCCCACGCGCACGCCGCTGAGCGACAGGGCGAGTTCGAAGGCCATTCCCTGCTTGGCCATCCAGCACACCGTGTCGTAGGAATTCGCGATCAGGATTTGCGAAAGCTCGGGGTCGGTACGCCCGTCGGTCACGCGTTCGAGGTCTTCGCGGAACGCCTCGGCGGGATAGGCCTCGATGCCCTCCATGAAGCCCGGGGCCTCGTGCGCCTTCGGCACCAGGCGCAGCAAGTCGTCGGGGTGGTTGAAGGCGAAGCGGAACAGGGCGCCGCTGTAATGGGTGTTGCCGCCGCGGTCCTGCTCGGGCGCTTTCTCCAGCACCAGCACGCGCTCCGCGCCCGCGCCTCGCGCCGAGACGCTGGCCGCCAGCGCCGCGTTGCCCGCTCCGATAACGATAACGTCGTAATCCGCCATGGCGCTCCTTTGCCCGGTGTCTCCGGTTCAATGCGATAATTGCACAAAAGGATGCGCTCGCGAAAAGCCGCAACGCGCCAGCCCGCCCGCGCACCGGCCGCACCGGAATGCCTGGCGGACGGATATAATGCGGGCGGAGCGCTGCGGCGCAAGGCGGCACGGGAAGGCACATCCAGGAGGGCATGTAGATGACGTGGCTGACTCAAGCAGACGGCGCAATGGCGGCTGGCGAGCGGCTGGCAAAGCTATGGGAGCGGCCGGGCATTCTGCCGATTCCCGGCGCGCATAACGGCCTCGCCGCGATCCTCGCGCGGCGCGCGGGCTTCGAGGCGCTCTATCTCTCGGGCGCGGCGCTGAGCGCGAGCATGGGGCTCGCCGACCTCGGCCTCATGACGCTCGAGGAGTTGACGCTGTTCGCGCGGATGGTTTGCCGGGCCGCGGGATTGCCGCTGATCGTCGATGCCGACACCGGCTACGGCGGGATTCTGAACGTGATGCGCGTGGTGCGCGAGCTTGAAGACGCGGGCGCCGCGGCGATCCAGATCGAAGACCAGTTGTTGCCCAAGAAATGCGGCCATCTGAACGACAAGCTGCTGGCCGCGCCCGAGGAGGCGGCGGCCCGGATCGCGGCGGCGCGCCGCGCGCGGCGGAACCTGCGGATAATCGCGCGCACCGACGCGGCCGCGTCAGAGGGAATCGACGGGGCGCTGGCGCGCGCGCGGCTTTACCTAGAGGCCGGCGCGGACGCGATCTTTCCCGAGGCGCTGACGGACGCGGAGATGTTCCGCCGCTTTGCCCGCGAGATTCACGCGCCCCTGCTCGCCAACATGACCGAGTTTGGCCGCACGCCGTATTTCACGGCGCGCCAGTTCGAGGAGTTCGGCTTCAAGATGGTCATCTGGCCGGTCTCCTCACTGCGAGTCGCGGCCAAGGCGACTGCGGAGCTGTACGCGGAGCTGCGCTCCAAGGGCACGGCCGAGGCGATGCTGGCGCGGATGCAGACGCGGGCGGAGTTGTACGAAACGATTGGCTATAGCGATTACGAAAGCCTCGATGCGTCTGTGGCGGCCAGCGTCGTCCCGCCCGATCTGCGCGGGCGAAGGTAGATCGTATGGGCAGTCGCCGCGCGCGCGATCGCGCTATACTCGCGACATCTCGGCCGATCACATCGGCCAATGACGGGAGCCGCATTGGATGTCTTGCTCTTATGACGTAGTGGTGGTCGGTGCGGGCAACGCCGCCTTGTGTGCGGCGCTCGCCGCGCGCGAGGCGGGCGTCAGCGTGCTGGTGCTGGAATGCGCACCCGAAGCGGAACGCGGCGGCAACAGCCGCTTCACCGCAGGCGCGATGCGCGTCGCCTATGGCGGAGTCGATGACCTCGCGCGCCTGATGCCCGATCTGACCGACGAGGACAAGGCGCGCACCGACTTCGGCGCCTACCCCGAAGACCAGTTCTTCGACGACCTCGCGCGCGTCACCCAGTACCGCACCAGCCCAGAGCTGGCCGAACTGCTGGTGCGCCGCAGCTTCGAGACCATGATGTGGATGCGCACCAAGGGCGTGCGCTTCCAGCCGATCTACGGGCGGCAGGCGTTCAACGTCGGCGGACGCTTCAAGTTCTGGGGCGGGCTCACAGTTGAGGCGTGGGGCGGCGGGCCGGGACTGATCGACGCGCTGCATAACGGCGCGGCGCATCACGGGATCGAAGTCTGGTATCAAAGCCGCGCGCTGGAGCTTAAGCACGACGACAGCGGCGTGGCCGGCGTCGTCGTGCGGCGCCAGGGGCGCACGATGATCGTCGCGGCCAAGGCCGTGGTGCTCGCCGCGGGCGGCTTCGAGGCCAACGCCGAATGGCGCACGCGCTACCTCGGCTCCGGATGGGACCTGGCCAAGGTGCGCGGCACGCGCTTTAACACCGGCGACGGAATCCGGATGGCGCTGGAAGCGGGCGCGATGCCCTACGGCAACTGGTCGGGATGCCACGCGGTGGGATGGGACCGCAACGCGCCCGAGTTCGGCGATCTGAGCGTCGGCGACGGCTTCCAGAAGCATAGCTACCCGTTCGGAATCATGGTCAACGGACGCGGCCGGCGGTTCGTCGACGAGGGCGCCGACTTTCGCAACTACACCTACGCCAAGTATGGCCGCGTGATTCTCGAGCAGCCGGGGCAGTTCGCCTGGCAGGTCTTCGATCGCAAGGTGACGCATCTGCTGCGCGACGAGTACCGGATAAAGCGCGTGAGCAAGGTCAGCGCCGACACGCTGGAGGCGCTCGCCGGCAAGCTCGAAGACGTCGACGCGGCGGCTTTCCTCGACGAGATCAAAACCTACAACGCCGCGGTCGATACCGGCGCCGAGTTCAATCCGAATATCAAGGACGGGCGGCGCACCAGCGGATTGGCGGTCGACAAGACCAACTGGGCCAACCGAATCGATACGCCGCCGTTCGAGGGTTACGCGGTGACCTGCGGGGTGACGTTCACCTTTGGGGGCCTGCGCGTCGATCAGCAGGCGCGCGTGATCAACACCGACGGCGATCCGATCGGCGGCCTGGTGGCGGCGGGCGAGTTGGTCGGCGGTCTGTTCTACTTCAACTATCCGGGCGGCACCGGCTTGATGTCGGGCGCGGTGTTCGGGCGAATCGCCGGGATGAGCGCCGCGAGGGCCGCGCGCGCGCGCACGTGAGCTCAGCCCGCCGCCCACGGGCGTGGAGGCAATGGCGCGCGGCGCGGAACGCGGCCGCGGTAGCCAGCGTCCGGCGCACCGAATTGCCCGGCTTCCAATCCGGCGCGCCGCCCGAGCCCGAGCCATCTTCATGGCGGCCGCGATGGCTCAACCGCAACCTGGTTTGCCTGTTCGCCGGGCGCGCGCTGCGCAGCGCCTCGCAGGCCTACCTGGTGATCGTGGTGCCGCTATACCTTGCGGCGCTCGGTTATGACGCGGTGCATATCGGAGTGATGTTCACGATCGTGGCGGTCGCGAGCGCCGCGATGGCCGCGTTCACCGGGATCATGTCGGACCGCTTTGGGCGCAAGGCGCTGCTTATCGTGATTTCGCTGATGACCGCGGCGGGTGGGGCGGTGTTTGCCTGCTCGAGCAGCTTTGTCGTGCTGACCGTGGCCGCCGCCGTGGGCACGATCGGCCGCGGTGGCGGGGCCGGAAGCGCCGGCGCGTTCGGCCCTTACTATCCGGCGGAGCAGCCGCTGATCGCCGAGCAGGCCTCCGACCTCGACCGCACCACGGTCTTCGGCGCGTTGTCATTCGTCGCGGTACTTGGGGGCGCCGCTGGATCGCTGCTCGCATGGGCGCCGCGGCTGATGCGGCAAAGTTTCGGGTTGCCGATTCTCGAGGGCTACCGCGCGCTGTTCGTGTTGACCGCCGCCATCGGGCTCGCGATGGCGGCGGTGGTGATGCCGGTGCGCGAGCACCATGGCGGCGCGGCGCATCCGCCGGGCGGGCGCGGTGCGGCGCCGGCGCGCCCGCCCGGAGCGCCGCGCACCAGTGGCCTGGTGCTGGGGCTCTCGCGCGCGTCGTGGCGGCTGGTCGCACGCTTCATGGTGACGGCGGCGACCAACGGGCTTGCCATTGGGATGCTCGGGCCGCTGTTGGTGTACTGGTTCTATCGGCGCTACGGCGTCGACGCGGCCGAAATCGGCAAGCTGTATTTCGTGCTGAACCTGGTCGCCGCCATGCCCTATCTGCTGGCGGGCCGGATGGCCACGCGCTTCGGCTCGGTGAAGGCGGTCGTCGTTTGCCGGGGAATCGCGTCAATCCTGCTTTGGGTGATGGTAATCATGCCGAGCTTCTGGCTGGCCGGCCTGCTGTACGGGGCGCGGATGATCTTCAACACGCTCTCGATCCCGGTGCGCCAATCGTTTCTGATGGGCGTCATCCCGCCCGCCGAGCGTTCGAGCGCGGCCGGGATGGCGAGTTTTCCCGCGCAGGCCGGCTCGGCGATAACCCCGTACGTGGCGGGCTACCTGATGCAGCAGGTAGCACTGGCGCTGCCATTGGAACTGGCCGCGCTGCTCCAGGCGCTCAACGCGGCGCTTTACTACTTCTTTTTCCGCGCGGTGCGGCCGCCTGAAGAGATCAGCGCCGACACCGGCGAGCGGCTGTGAGCCATCCCCCGCCAGTGCCGGCGCAGTTAATGACCGGCTGTTTGAGGGATTGTTTGGTTACGCGGCCAAGCGCGGCGAATGATCGCCGTCTTGCGCTGGGACTCCGCGACCAACAGGCCCATTGCGGGTTCGGCGGCTCCGCGATGCTCGAAACGTCCGCGCTCGATCAGCTAGCCAACCAACGAGCCGAGCGCAGAGATAATCACGAGACCGAGCATTAGCACGGCGACCGAATTAATCATTTCATTCGCCGCCCTGCGCTTGAACTCCGCGCTGAGGTTCCGCGCGAATCCCGCGTGCGTTTACGCCGCCTTGCGATTTTCACACCGCGACACCACTGCGAGCGGCCGCGCCGTCCGGCTCTTCACGTTCACCGGCCGGCATGCGATCGCGCACACCGATGGCAGCCCGAACATGCCCATCGGGTCAGCCTGCCGCGGCCTCAGAATCGAACCGAGCAGCACCACCGCTGCGCCGGCCAAAATCAGAGCCAGAGTAAGCATCTGAACCGAGTCCGCGATTATCACGAACGCCTCCGGCGTGCGCTTACGCCGCGTGTTTATAGCTAGGCGACCTTTCTAAAGGCCGTCGCTTCGTCGTCCTCAGCGAACCGCGTTCCCTCCGGCGCGAGCGGATACCGCCGTACGGGCGTCATACGCCATACGTACCAATCCACCACGGCCATCGCGGCCACGATCGCTGCGCCAAAAATCAAAGTAGTCATCGACGGAAAAATCATCTTGGGCTCCTTCCTCCTCCAAAGTCTCCTGGTCTGAGGCTGTGCACTTCGGATAAAAATACGGTAGCAACATCTCTTAAGACCCATCCTTCAATGGATGCGTGAAATCACGCTTAGGCAGGAAAGGAGCATCGACCGTGCCATCGCCAGCGCAGTTAGCGATCACCCGAAAAATCAAGATTTTTTGAGCTCGATCGGAGCGCCACGCAGTTTGGCGCACGCAGTCGGGCGCATGCGAACCTTTGCGAAACGCGAATCAGATGCGAAACGGAAAAGCCCGCGCAGGCGAACGCCGCCCATCAACTGATACGCCGCAGTAGCCGGCCTGTTACGTGATCATGATCGAGCGGCGCCGCGAAGCCGCGCGCCGCGCCGTGCGCCGGCGCATGAGCGAGCGCATGGCGCGAACGCCAGACCGCGAGCCGGAGTAACTCCGGGTGCATCGTTCGATCAACCCTCTTTATATCCGGGCGGCCCCTGGCTGGACGCGGGCGGCTCGGCGAGTAATCCTTGGCTGCAGAGGCGGGGCGCGGCGCGCCCGCCAAGCGGGTGCGGCCAGTGGCGGAAACGGGCGAGCAGATTGAACTTCTGATCGAGGGCACGCTCGATCAGATGCTCTATGTCAACGAGCAGAGCGGCTATGCGGTCGCGGTGCTCGAGCGCAGCGGCGAGGAACTGCGCCGGCGCGTCACCGTGGTCGGCAACCTGGCCGGGCTCGAAGTCGGGGCGGGGCTGCGCCTGCATGGCCGCTTCGAGCGCCATCCGAAATACGGCGAGCAGTTCCGGGTCGAGGATTACGAGACCGTCCGCCCGGCCTCGGTCGCCGCGCTCGAGCGCTACCTCGCCGCCGAGATAAAGGGCGTCGGGCCGGCGTTCGCGCGGCGCATCGCGGAGCACTTCGGCGAGGCGCTGGCGGCCGTGCTCGAGCAGACGCCCGAGCGCCTGCGCGAGGTGCGCGGGCTGGGCGCGGTGGTGGCCGCGCGGATTGCCACCGCGTGGCGCGACTCCTCGGGACTGCGCGAGCTTACGGTCTTTTTGCGCGGCAACGGGATCGCCGCCGGCCATGCCCGGCGCATCCATAAAATGTATGGCCGCGACTCGCTCGAAGTGGTGCGGCGCGACCCCTACGTCCTCGCGCGCACCATCGCCGGCATCGGCTTTCGCACCGCCGACACGGTCGCCGAGAAGCTCGGCATCCCCAAGAACTCGATCCAGCGCGCGCGCGCCGCGGTGGTCTTCCTGCTCGAGCGGATGGCCGAGGAGGGGCACGTCTTCGCGCCCTTCGGCTACCTCGAACATCAGTTCGGCGCCGGGCTCGAGATGGACCCGCAGCTTGCGGCCGCGGCGGTCGAGGAACTGGTCGAGCGCGGCGAGCTGGTGGCCGAGGAACTCGGCGGCGACGGCAATCGCGCGATCTATCTGCGCCGCCTGCACGACGCCGAGACTGCCGTGGCGGCGCGGCTGCGGCGGCTTACGCAGGGGCGCCCGATGGGCCGCGCGGTGGTCGATCGCGCGCTGGAAGCGGCCCGGAGCGCCGACGGAATCGAGCTCTCGGCCGAGCAGCGCACGGCGCTGCGCTGTGCGCTGCAGAGCAAGGTCACCGTGATTACCGGCGGCCCTGGCACCGGCAAGACCACGCTGCTGCGCTCGCTGCTTGCGGCGCTGTCCAGCGCCGGCGTCAGGGCGACGCTTGCCGCGCCCACCGGACGCGCCGCGCGCCGCCTCGCGGAGGCCTGCGGGCGCGAGGCCAAGACCATCCATCGCCTGCTCGAATACTCGCCCGAGACGGGAAGCTTCATCCGCGGCGAGGCCTTTGCGCTGCGCACCACCTGGCTCGTCATCGACGAGGCCTCGATGATGGACCTGGAGCTGGCGGCGAGCCTGCTGGCGGCGCTGCCACCCGATTGCTCGCTGCTGCTGGTTGGCGACCGCGATCAGTTGCCCTCGGTCGGTCCGGGCAGCGTGCTCAAGGACGTGATCGCCTCGGGGCTGGTGCCGGTGGTCGAACTGAGCCAGATCTATCGCCAGGCGCGGGCGAGCCTGATCGTCGCCAACGCCCATCGGCTCAACCGCGGCGAGCTGCCGGAGACCGCCAACGACCCCGCGGGCGACTTCTTCTTCTTCGAGCGCGGCGCGCCCGAGGACGTCATCGCGACCATCAAGCAACTGGTGCAGCATCGCCTGCTCGGCGATCGCTTCGAGCTGCGCGAGCCGCGCGAGATCCAGGTGCTGGCGCCGATGAACCGCGGGCCGCTCGGCGCCCATGCGCTCAACCATGAGCTGCAGGCGCTGCTCAACCCGGCTGGCCGCGAAATTCGCGCCGGCGATCGGGCGCTACGCGCCGGCGACCGCGTCATCCAGTTGCGCAACAACTACGACAAGCTGGTCTTCAACGGCGAGATCGGACGGGTGGTGGCGGTCGACCCCGAGCGCGGCCGCGTCGGCGTCGCCTTCGAGGACAACCACGCCGAGTATGACCTCGCCGAGCTCGACGAGCTGGCGCTGGCCTATGCCATCTCGGTGCACAAGAGCCAGGGCAGCCAGTATCCGGCGGTGGTCATCCCGCTCCATCCCGGCCACTACCTGATGCTGCGGCGCAACCTGCTCTATACCGCGATCACGCGCGCCGAGCGGGTGTGCGTGCTGGTCGGCACGCGCAGCGCGTTGATGCAGGCCGTGCGCAACGTCGACGAGCGCCGCCGCTTCAGCCGTCTCGCCGATCGCCTGCGAATTGATTAGCCGCATCTCGATCGGTTTGTGCGCGGCGCGCCGCCGCATCGCGCAGCAACGCAACTGGTCCGGCGGCGGGTTATCATGCCGATACGGTTAGCGCGCCGCTCGACGCTTGACCCAACTCAGCGCATGGAACAAATTCGGATTGCCGCCGCCGCGGGTATCGCCGCACGCGCTTACCTCCATAGTATGGCATAATGAAGATCATGCCGGACAGCCTCGCTCTCGTTCTCGCAGTGCCGCTGGCCGTGATCCTGCTCCACGGGTGCGCTGCGGGTTCGTCGCCCTATGCGGAGTCGGCGTATGCGTCGTCCGCCCCAGTACAAGGCGCTGCCACATCCGGCGCGCAATCGCCGGCCGCAGCGCCCGCCAAGGACCAGGAAAAGAGCGGGATCGACGTGACCGGCCTATGGAAGGGGCAGTCGTGGGCCGAGTGCAGCACGTTCACCTTCGATCCTTCGCGGTGTGGTGCGGTCAACGACATCACCTTCACCCTGTTGCAGAAGGACGCCAGCGTGAGCGGCTTCTACAAGTGCGGCTACGGCAACGTGGACTGCCGCAATCAAAACGAGACCGGCAAGGTCGCGCGGGGCACGATGGGCCAGAGCCTGCTCAAGATGCGGGTGATGATGCCCGACGGCTCGGACTGTCTGTTCAACGGCCAGCCCAAGGGCGACGCGATCGAGGGCGGCTATTTCTGCCTGCAGGGCGGCGGGATGGTCGAACGCGGCATGTGGCGCGCGCGCCGCAACTACTAGCGGCTTCGTGTTGGCGATGCCGGGTGACCATCCGGAAGAAGAACGGTTCGTGGCATCGAGCAGAGGATCGGACGGCACGCCGCGGGAGCGAGAGGACCGCGCCAAGTCTTGCTGAAGTTGTATTTCCTCTTCATCTCCGCGTGAATAATCCGAAACGCTAGGAGTTGGTCAGTCTGTATCCTTGCTTTCGCGCGGCGGGCGGCGCCGCGTGCCGTGGAGCGGAGCAAGCGCGGCCAGCGCGTCGAGGATGGAGGCCGCTTCGGCATGGATCGCGCCGAAGTCGCCTCCGCGCTCGGCCACGATACGCGCGACCTCGGCGATCGTGCGCGCGTAATCGTTTTTGAAGCGGCGATTAAGCTCCTTCCACGGAATTCCGGCCAGCGCACGGGCCGCCTCAGCGCTCGCATTCAGCATCCCGCGCGCAATCAGCACCGCGATCGCCGGATAGCCGAGGTAGCCCTGCCAGTACGAGGCGTTGTCGTTGGAGCTTATCTCGCGCCCGTCGGTGGAAACCTCGACACGGTAGGTCTTGGCGCCATCGGAGGAGACGACGTCCCATGCGATCGGCGCCGCGCTCTTATCGGCCGCCCGCACCCGGCCGTCGCCGATCG
This sequence comes from Deltaproteobacteria bacterium, assembly GCA_021827495.1. Taxonomy (GTDB): domain Bacteria; phylum Desulfobacterota; class Binatia; order Binatales; family Binataceae; genus JAKAVN01. Next base: position 56,029 of record JAKAVN010000002.1, read on the forward strand.
CACCCAGCGCCTCGTAGACCTTGATCGGCGGCGGCATCTTCCATTTTTTCACCGACACTCCCGGCGCGGCTCCGCGGTCGCCGCTTGAGCGGCGGGCTTTCGCGTCACTTCTTCTTAAGCCGCAGGCCCGGCTCGATCTTCTCCCACTCAGGGTCGAGCGACAGTGTCGGGAAACCCGAGCCCACCTGGATCAGCACGCCGTGCGCTGATCGCGGCGAGATGAAGGCCTCGTAGGAAGTTAGCGAGTGCTCTTTCTCCTGCACCACGCGCACACCCGCCGCCTTCAGTTCGGCCAGGCGCGCCTTTGAATCGGGAACGTTGAAGGTCAAGTGATGCAAGCCCTCGCCGCGCTCGGCGATGAACTTGTGCAGGAAGGAATCGTCGCGCAGCGATTCGAGCAGCTCGATCACGGTGCCGCCAAGGTCGAGCTCGGCGTATTTGAAGCCCGCCTCGGGATCGTCGTGCTCGTACATGAAGGTCGCGCCCAGCGCGTCTTGGTAGAACTTGCGCGCTTCCGCGATGCTTCTGACGGCGATTCCAATATGGTCGAGTGTGCCGATCGGCTTGTTGCTCATTTTTCCAACTAACTCTCCCCGAGGTACTCCTCGGCGCGTCAGCCCATCAGGTCCTTGGTGATGCCGCCGTCGATGGTGACGTTGGCGCTCTCCGATGCCGCCGTGAAGCCGGCTGGCCGATCAACCTTTCATCGGGACTTCCTCGGTCACCACGAAGCTACACTTGGCGAGGTCGAGGAACTTGTGCTCGTCGGGCCGGATCACTTCGTGGTAGCGCGGCTCGGCGAAGGCTTTTTTAACCTCGTCGAGGTTGTCGGCCCACAGTTCCGCGACGCCGTCGTACTGGCCCGATCCACCCGGCGTGTTGGATAACCCGGCGTCGATCGCATGGCTCTGCACGTACTTGTGAAAATGACGCATCAGTTCCGTCACGCCCAGCACCAGCGGCCCGTGCACGTCCTTCCAGTAGCGATGGAATTCCTGCGCACTCATCCCGGGCTTGCGCTTGAGCATCACTGAGACTTTTACCATTGGAATGCCTCCACTGTTGCAGCTTGCATTTTCAACTGCGCTTTTCTTAGCACAGAATCGAGGCGAAGCGTGCGCGTGCGCGGGGCAGGGGGGGCGCCTCGCACAGGCAACCCCCTACAACTCGGGTCCTCTATCTGGCACGATTGCCTGACGGCCACGCGATGAAAAACCGCCTGACACCCAATAAATGAAAGACCTGATCGTATCCATCCTCAACGCCGCCATCGAGCGCTCGCGCGCCGCCGGGCAACTCGCGACCGCGCCGCCCGCCGCCGCGAGTGTCGAGGCGCCCAAGGACCCGGCCCACGGCGACGCGGCGAGCAATGTCGCGCTGGTGATGGCGCGGGGCGAGAAGAAGCCGCCGCGCGCAATCGCCGAGATCATCCGCGCGCGCCTGGAACTCCCGCCCGAGGTTGCGGAGGCCGCCGTGGCCGGCGCGGGGTTTATCAATTTCCGGATGGCGCCCGCGTTCTGGCACGGCGAACTGCGCCGCGCCGCCGCCGAGGGCGAGCGCTTCTGGCGCCCGCAGATCGGCGCCGCCCGCAAGGTGCAGGTCGAGTTCCTCTCGGCCAATCCCACCGGGCCGCTCACCGTCGGCCACGGGCGCAACGCCGTGCTCGGCGACACGCTCGCCCGGATGCACGAGGCAACCGGCTTCGCCGTCACGCGCGAGTACTATTTCAACAACGGCGGGCGGCAGATGAAACTACTCGGCGAATCGGTGCGCGCGCGCTACCTTGAAGAGCTCGGCCGCCCCGCGGCGATGCCCGAGGACGGTTACCAGGGCGAATACATCCGCGATATCGCGCGCGCGATGGTCCAGCGCCACGGCGAGGCGCTGGCCGATGCGGCTGGCGAGTCGAAAACTCTGGAAATTTTCCGCGCGGCGGCCGAGGAAGCGATCTTCGCCGACATCCGCCGCACCTGCGAGCGCCTCGGAATCCGCTTCGACGTCTACACCAACGAACTCGATCTCATCCGCGGCGGCCAGGTCGACGCGGTAATCGAGGGGCTACGCGCGCGCGGCCTGATAGCTGAGTACGACGGCGCGCTGTGGCTCAAGGGCGAACCGCTCGGGCTGCCCAAGGATCGCGTGCTGGTGCGTTCGGGGCCGGGGCGCGAGCCGACCTACCGCACGCCCGACATCGCCTATCATATCGAGAAGCTGCGCCGCGGCTTCGACAGCGTGATCGACGTTTTCGGCGCCGACCATATTGCCGAACACCAGGGCGTGCTGGCGGCGGTCAAGGCGCTGGGCCACGACGTCGCGCCGATTCACGCGATCATCTACCAGTTCGTGACGCTCACGCGCGGCGGCGAGAAGGTCAAGATGTCGACCCGCAAGGCGACTTACGTCACGCTCGACCAACTGGTCGACGAGGTCGGCGCCGACGTGGTGCGGTTCTTTTTCCTGTTTCGCAAGCATGACAGCCATCTCGACTTCGATCTCGACCTGGCCAAACGCCAGGCGCCCGAGAACCCGGTCTTTTACGTGCAGTACGCGCACGCCCGTCTGGCCAGCGTCTTTCGCGAGGCGGAAAAGAAGGGGATGGGCCTGCCCGCGGACAGATCCTTGATCGATCTCGCGCCGCTTTCAGAGGAGGAGATCGGTCTTGCGCGCAAGCTTATCGGCCTGCCCGGCGTGGTGCGCGGCGCGGTCGAGAGCCTCGAGCCGCATCGCGTGCCCTTCTACCTGCTGGAGCTGGCGGGCGATTTTCACCGCTACTACAACAAGCCGTCGAATCGTATAATCAGCGAGCAACGCGAACTGAGCCTCGCGCGGCTGTTCCTGGCGCGGGTGCTGATGGAGGGAATCACGAGCGGGCTCGGCCTGCTGGGCGTGAGCGCCCCTGATCGAATGTGAGCCAGGTGAGCTCGAGTGGATGTGAGTAAGACGCATGCGTTTTGAAATCGGACCGGGTGGAGGATTCGTCGTCCTGGTGGGACTGCTGGGGCTGTCGGCCGCGGTGTTTTTCCTGGGAATGATTTCCGGGCGCGAGCTGGCGCAGAGCGAGCAGGGGCAAAGCCAGCTCGCGAGCGTCTATCCGATGCCGGCCGGCGCGCCCGCTCCGCCGCCGCCGCAAGCCGCCGCCACGCCGAAGCCGCCGCAGCATGCGGCGGCCGCCTCGGAGAATCTCCCGCCCGCGGCGTTGCCCAAGCCGCCGTCTGGGCACCATGCGCCGCCGCGTCCAGCATTGGCGAGCGTCCCGCCGCCGCATCGTGAAGCGCCAGTAGCCGCGGCCCCGGCGCCGGGCGCTGAGTCCTCGGCTCCGCCGCAGGAGGCGAGCACCGGCGCGGAGGAGGGCGCGGCCAGTGCTCCGGCGCCGCCTGCCGAGACTCGCCGCAGCGGATACAACATCGTGATCGACGCCGCGATGGACCGTACGGCGGCGAATCGGATGGCGTCGCGGCTGCTCGCGCTCAGCTATACCTCGCATATCGTGCCGAGCCAGATTAACGGCCAGACTTGGTACCGAGTGCAGGTCGGACCATATCCGACCCAGGACGACGCGCGCGCGGCGCAGGCACAGTTGCGCGCGGCCTACACCGCCCGCTACGTCAACGGTGCGCGCGCAGGGGCTCCTGGCGCAGGCGCTGCGGGCACGGGCTCCACTAACCCTGGGACCAGCGATAGCGGTTCGGGTGACAGCGGCGGCGGAGCCTCCGCGCCGTCGGATTGACAAGCGGCGCGGCGGCTGGCTAACTGAAATGAACGTGGAAGCGATGACCCTGAAGCTCGAGGCTGGATCGCGCCGGTGGTGGCATACCATCGCGCTCGCCTGCGCTCCGGGATCGTAATTTAACGATCAGCAGGATTTTTGAAGGGGCCGCGGGCGAAAAAGTCCGGCGGCCCCTTTTCTTTTGGTGCTTCGGACTTCGGCGTGTGCGGTGCGAAGACGGTTTGGGAGAGAGCGATGCTTAAGCCAAACGAGCGCGAGTTCGAGGCCTTGGTGGCACAGGGCTACAACCTGATCCCGGTCTGGCGCGAGATTGCCGCCGACCTCGAAACGCCGGTCAGCGCTTTCCTTAAGATCGCGCGCGGCGACTACGCCTTTTTGCTCGAGAGCGTGCAGGGAGGAGAGAAGTGGGGGCGCTACACCTTCCTCGGCTCGGAGCCCGCGATGGTGCTGCGCGGGCAGGGCCAGCGGATGGACCTCACGCGGCTGGGGCGCAGCGTCGAGGTGCGCTCGGTCAAGAGTCCGCTGGAGGGGTTGCGCGACGAGATGCGGCGCTTTCGGGCCTATCAGTCGCCCGAGCTGCCGCGCTTCTTCGGCGGCGCGGTCGGCTTCCTCGCCTACGACATCGTGCGCTACTTCGAGCGCCTGCCCACCCATGCGCACGACGAACTTGGCACGCCCGATCTCTACCTGATGCTCACTGACACGGTGCTGATCTTCGACAACGTGCGCCAGACGCTCAAAATCGTCGCTAACGTCGCGCTCGAGGATCATCCCTCGACGCGCGCCGCGTACCACGGCGCGGCGGCCAAAATCGACGAGCTGATCGCGCGCCTCGACGCTCCCGCCAAGGCGCCGCGGCTCGAAGGCGCGGCTAATTCCAACGGCAGCGCCAACCTCGTCTCCAACCAGACCCGTGAAGGCTACATGGCGATGGTCGAAGCGGCCAAGGAGTACATCGCGGCCGGCGACGTGATCCAGGTGGTGCCCTCGCAGCGCTTCGAGGCCCCGCTCGGCACCCATCCGTTCAACCTCTACCGCAGCCTGCGCACGATTAATCCGTCGCCCTATATGTTCTACCTGCGGCTGGACGATCACACGCTGGTCGGCGCCTCGCCGGAGGTGATGGTGCGGGTCGAGGGGCGCGAAATCACGCTGCGGCCGATCGCCGGGACGCGCCCGCGCGGCGCGAGCGAGGCCGAGGACCGCGCGCTCGAGCGCGAACTGCTCGCCGATCCCAAGGAGCGCGCCGAGCACGTGATGCTGGTCGATCTGGGGCGCAACGACGTCGGCCGCGTCGCCGAGATCGGTTCGGTCGAGGTCACCGAGCTGATGACGGTCGAGCGCTACTCGCACGTGATGCATATCGTGTCCAACGTGCGCGGCCGGCTGCGCGACGGATGCGACGCCTACGACGCGTTCCGCGCCACCTTTCCGCAAGGCACCGTCTCGGGCGCGCCGAAAATCCGCGCGATGGAGATAATCGACGAACTCGAAACGGTGCGCCGCGGCGTTTACGCCGGCGCGGTCGGCTACTTCAGTTACACCGGCAACACCGACACCGCGATCGCGCTGCGCACCATCCTGGTCAAGAACGGCCGCGTCTATATCCAGGCCGGCGGCGGCGTGGTCGCCGACTCCGACCCGGCCGCCGAGTACGAGGAATCGGTCAACAAGGCGCGCGCGATGGTCCGGGCGCTCAGCGCGGCGCACGCCTTCGAGGCCGCCGGCGGGAGCAAGTAAGCCATGGCGCGCATCCTGATGATCGACAACTACGACTCGTTCACCTACAACCTGGTGCAATACCTGGGAGAGCTGGGGGCCGAACTCGAGGTCCGCCGCAACGACGCGATCGACGTCGCCGGCGTGCGCGCGCTGGCTCCGCAAGCCATCGTGATCTCGCCGGGCCCGTGCACTCCGAAAGAGGCTGGGGTGTCGGTCGCGCTGTTGCGCGCGTTGGCGGGCGAGCTGCCGATCCTCGGCGTATGCCTCGGCCATCAGTGCGTCGGCGAGGCCTTCGGCGCCAAGGTGGTGCGCGCGGGGCGCTTGATGCACGGCAAGACCTCGCCCATCCTGCACGACGGCGCGACGATCTTCGCCGGCCTGCCGAACCCGTTCGAGGCGATGCGCTATCATTCGCTGCTGGTCGCCGCCGACTCGATCCCGTCGTGCTTGGAGGTGAGCGCCCGCACCGCGGAGGGCGAAGTGATGGGCCTGCGGCATCGCGCGCTCCCGCTCGAGGGCATTCAGTTCCATCCCGAATCGATCGGCACGCCTGAGGGCAAACGGCTGCTCGCGAATTTCCTCAGGATGGTCGCCGCGTGAGCGAACTACGCGACGCCTTCGCGGCGGTGCTCGCCGGCCGCTCGCTCGACGCCGCGGAGGCCGAGCGCGCAATGGGCGAGATCTTCGACCGCGAGCCCGCCGAGGCGCTGGTCGCGGGCTTCCTGGTCGCACTCAAGCTCAAGGGCGAGTCGGCCGCGGAGCTGGCCGGCGGGGCGCGCGCGATGCGGGCGCGGGCGCGCACGCTCGATCTCAACGGCGGCAACGTGCTCGATACCGCTGGAACCGGCGGCGACGGCGCCGGCACCTTCAACATTTCGACCGGCGCGGCGCTGGTGGCGGCGGCGGCCGGCGTGCTGGTCGCCAAGCACGGCAACCGGGCGATCAGCGGACGGGTCGGCGCGGCCGACGTGCTCGAGCGCCTCGGGGTTAAGATCGACCTCGATCCCGAGGGTTTGCGGCGATGCCTTCGCGCCGCCGGATGCTGCTTCATCTTCGCCCCGGCGTACCATCCGGTGCTCGCCCGCCTGGCCGGGCTGCGGCGCGCGCTGGGCGTGCGCACCCTGTTCAACTTGATCGCGCCGCTGAGCAATCCGGCGCGCCCGCGCCGCCAGTTGCTCGGGGTCGCCGAGCCGCGGCTGGTGCGCCTGATGGCCGAGGCGCTGGCGGCGCTCGGCGTCGACCACGCGCTGGTGGTGCATGGCGAGGACGGGCTCGACGAGCTGTCGCTCGCGGCGCCGACACGGGTCGCCGAGGTCCGCGGCACGGCGATAAACGAGTTCGAGGTGCGGCCGCGCGAGCTGGGATTCGAGCCCGGCGAGGCGGCGGCGCTGATGGTGACCGGCGCGAAGCATGCGGCCGAGGTCCTGCGCCGCACGCTTGCGGGTGAGGATGGGCCGGCGCAAGATGTGCTCGCGCTCAATGCCGCTGCGGCGATTTACGCCGGCGGCCGCGCGGCCTCGCTCGCGGAGGGCGCCGCGATGGCGCGTGAGATTCTCGCCGCGGGCCGGGCGCTCGAGGTGGTCGAGCGGATGCGCCGGGCGAGCCACGGAGAGACATCGTGAGTTCAAGCTTCGCTTCAGGTGTGGCGCCGGCTTCGATCCTCGAGCGGATCTTCGCCGCCAAGCGCGCCGAGCTCGAAGCGGAGCGCGCCATCACGCCGCTCGAAGAGATTCGCGAGGCCGCACGGCGAGCGCCCGCGCCGCGCGATTTCCTCGCCGCGCTGCGCGCGCACCGTCCCGCGATCATCGCGGAAATCAAGCGCGCCTCGCCGAGCAAGGGTGATATCCTGCCCGGGCTCGACCCGGCCGCGCTGGCGCGCGATTACGCGGTCTCAGGCGCCGCCGCGATCTCGGTGCTGACTGATCGTCACTTTAAAGGCTCACTTGAAGATTTGCGGATGGTGCGCGCGGCCGTCAATCGGCCGCTGTTGCGCAAGGATTTCATCTTTGACTCCTACCAGCTTCACCAGGCGCGCGTGGCCGGCGCCGACTGTATCCTGCTGATCGCGGCGATGCTGAAGGAGGCTGATTTGCACGCGTTGTACGCGGCTGCGCGCGAGCTTGGCCTTCAAGTCTTGGTTGAAGTTCATGACGAGGATGAATTGCGCGCCGCCGGACGCGCCGGCGCCGAAATCGTCGGGATCAATAACCGCGACCTGCACACCTTCATCACCGACCTCGCGCTCAGCGAGCGGCTGCTACAGGGCTACCGCGGCGCGGCGCTGATCGTCTCGGAGAGCGGAATCGACACGCCCGAAGACCTCCGCCGGCTTGACCGCGCCGGCGCCCGCGCCTTTCTTATCGGCGAGAGCTTGCTGCGCGGAGGCCATCCGCGCCAAAAGCTCGAAGCGCTCTGTGCGGCGCTGCCGGACCCGGCGTCCACAGCATGCGATCCGCCGCGGCGCGCAGGGTAGGCCGTCGATGGCGATGCGGATAAAGGTCTGTGGCATCACCCGATGCGAGGACGCCGAGCTGGCCGTGAGCCTCGGCGCCGGCTTTATTGGGCTCAACTTCTATCCGCCAAGCCCGCGTTGCCTGACGATCGAACGGGCGGCGGCGATTGCGCGCGCGGTCAAGGGACGTGCGCTGCTGGTGGGCGTCTTCGTCAACTCCGATCGCGCCTATGTGAAGGAACGCCTCGAGTCGCTGGATCTCGACCTGCTTCAGTTTCACGGCGACGAGGATGACGCTGCGCTGGAAGGCTGGCCGGTGGCGGTGATTCGCGCGCTCCGCCTGCGCTCCGACGCGGTGCTTGACGCGATCCAGATCGACCGCATCAAGGCCGACTACGTTTTGATCGACACGCTTCAGCCGCGGCTTTTCGGCGGCACCGGCCAGGCGCGCCGGCTCGACACGCTGCGCGTGCTGGACCTAAGCCGAGTCTTCGTCTCGGGCGGTCTTAGACCGGATAATGTGGCCGCGGCCGCTGCGTTCGAGCCCTATGCGCTCGACGTCGCCAGCGGTGTCGAGTCGGCGCCGGGTATCAAGGACCCGGACAAACTCAGGAGCTTCATCGTGAATGCCAACAAATCCCTTCGGACAAGCGAACGACCCCTGCGCGCCAGTGCGGGGCCTTCCCACGCCAATGCAAAGCCTTCCCGATAAGCGCGGACGTTTCGGCCAATTCGGCGGCCGCTACGTCGCGGAGACGCTGATGCCGGCGCTGGCCGAGCTCGAACGGGAGTACCGCGCGGCGCGGCGCGACCCGGCCTTCCGCGCCGAGCTCGAGCGCTATTCGCGCGAGTACGTCGGCCGCCCGACGCCGCTTTACTTCGCCGCCAACCTGACCGCCAGGCTGGGCGGCGCGAAAATCTACATCAAGCGCGAAGACCTCTGTCATACCGGCGCGCACAAGGTGAACAACACGCTCGGCCAGGCGCTGCTCGCGGTGCGGATGGGCAAGGTGCGGATTACCGCCGAAACCGGCGCCGGACAGCATGGCGTGGCGACGGCGACGATGGCGGCGCTGTTGCGGCGCGAGTGCGAGGTCTTCATGGGCAGCGTCGACGTTGAGCGCCAGTCGCTCAACGTCTTTCGCATGAAGCTGCTCGGGGCCAAGGTCACCGCCGTCGACGCCGGCAGCCGCAGCCTCAAGGACGCGCTCAACGAGGCGCTGCGCGACTGGATCGGCACCGTCGCCAATACCTACTACCTCATCGGCACCGCCGCCGGACCGCATCCGTATCCGATGATCGTGCGCGATTTTCAGTCGGTGATTGGGCGCGAGACGCGCCGCCAAATTCTCAAGCACGAAAGGCGGCTGCCCGACGCGCTGGTCGCCTGTGTCAACGGCGGCTCCAACGCGATCGGGTTGTTTTATCCGTTCATCCGGGACAAGGACGTGCGCATGTACGGGGTCGAGGCGGGAGGACTGGGGCTGAACGGCGCCGCGCACGCGGCGACGCTCAGCGCCGGCAGCGTTGGCGTGCTGCACGGCAATCGCACCTACCTGTTGCAGGACGAACTCGGCCAGATTCGCGAGACTCATTCGATTGCCGCGGGACTCGATTATCCCGGCGTCGGCCCGGAGCTCGCATGGCTCAAGGACACCGACCGCGCCGAATACACCGCGGTCACCGACGCCGAGGCGCTCGAGGGCTTGCGCCTGCTCTCCGAGTGCGAGGGCATCATCCCGGCGCTGGAGAGCGCGCATGCGGTCGCCTACGCGGCGCGGCTTGCGCCAACGATGGCGAAGGACCGCGTCATGATCGTCAATCTCTCGGGACGCGGCGACAAGGACATGCAGACCGTGGCGCGCGCGCTGGGGGTGACGCTGTGAGCGGACGCACGATGCCGAACAAGGCGGCGGGACGAATCGAAAGGAAATTCGCCGAGCTGCGCGCGCGCGGCGAAGCGGCGCTGATTCCGTTTATCGTGGCCGGCGACCCCAACCTCGAGGCGACGCGCGCCCTGGTGCTCGAATTGGCGGCGCGCGGCGCCGACCTGATCGAGCTGGGCGTGCCGTTTTCCGATCCGATGGCGGACGGGCCGGCCAATCAGCGCGCGCTCGCGCGCGGACTGGCCTCCGGTGCCTCGCTCGCCGCGATCCTCGCGATGGTGGGCGAGGTCCGGCGCCAGAGCCAGATTCCGATCGTGCTGTTCGGCTACTACAATCCGATCCTGCACTACGGGTGCGAGCGGCTGTGCGCGGACGCCGCCCGCGCCGGCGTCGACGGCCTGCTCGCCGTCGACCTGCCGCCCGAAGAGGCGGCCGAGCTTGCGCGTCCGGCCCGCGCGCACGGCCTCGATATCATCTACCTGCTCGCGCCGACCACGCCGCTCGAGCGCGTGCGCACGATCGCGCGCGCGGGCCGCGGCTTTCTCTACTATGTCGCGGTGACCGGGGTGACCGGCGCGCGCGCCAGCCTCGCCGCCGGCCTCGAGACGCGCGTGCGCGCGCTGCGCGCGGTGACCGAGCTTCCAATTGGCGTCGGCTTCGGCATCTCGACCCCGGAGCAGGCGGGCGAGGTCGCCGGATACGCCGACGCGGTAGTGGTCGGCAGCGCGCTCTCGTTGATAATCGAGCGCGAGGGCGCGGCGCAGCGGCTCCCGGCGGCAGTGGGCGAACTGGTGGGTGCGATGAAGCACGCGATGCGCGCGGCGCGCGCCACGGCGGGAGGCTGAGCGATGGCGGAGCGGGAACAGGGCGGGCGGGCGGCCGCGGCGCAGGGTGGCGCCGAGGACCTTTGGGTCAAGTGCCCGGGGTGCAGGGAGATCGCCTTTCGCAAGGAGGTCGAGCGCAACCTCAACGTCTGCCCCAAGTGCGGATACCATCATCGCCTCACGGTCGAGCAGCGCCTCACAATAACAATCGATCGCGGGAGCTGGCGCGAGCTGTTCGAAGACCTCGCCGCCGGCGATCCGCTGGAATTCCACGACTCCAGGCCCTACCCGCAGCGTCTCGAACAGGCGCAGCGCGCGAGCGGACGCAACGACGCGGTGGTAACCGGGGTCGCCAGGATCGAGGGCCATCCGGCGGCGCTCGCGGTGATGGACTTCGCCTTCATGGGCGGCAGCATGGGCACGGTGGTGGGCGAGAAGATCGCGCGGCTGGTCGACCATGCGGCCACGCAGGGCCTGGCGGCGGTGGTGTTCTGCGCCTCGGGCGGCGCGCGGATGCAGGAGGGCGCGCTGTCGCTGATGCAGATGGCGAAAGTGGCGGGGGCGCTGGGGCGGCTGCGCGACGCGCGGCGGCCGTATCTCGCGGTGCTGTGCGATCCGACCACCGGCGGCGTGGCGGCGTCGTTCGCGATGCTGGGTGATCTCAACCTGGCCGAGCCGGGCGCGTTGATCGGCTTTGCCGGGCGGCGGGTGATCGAGCAGACCACCAACCAGGTGCTGCCCGAGGGCTTCCAGAGCGCCGAGTTTCTGCTCGCGCACGGGATGCTCGACGCGATCGTGCCGCGCGCGCAGATGCGGGCGACGCTCGGGCGGCTGCTCGCGATGCTTGGTGGGGCGCGCGGGCGGCGCCGCAAGCCGGCTTCGGCTTAGCGCGGCTCAATCGTTGCGCCAAATCGATGTGGCCGGGCTTAGGCTTTAGGCGGGCGGCGCGCTAAAATCCCGGCCCGCGATGCAACGGCTGTCGAAAACGCTGGACTGGCTCTACGCGCTCGAGGGACGCGGCGAGATTTACAAGCTCGAGCGCATGGACCAGGCGCTCGCGCTCATCGGCGACCCCCAGCGGCGGCTCAGCGCGGTCCATATCGCTGGCACCAAGGGCAAGGGATCGGTGGCCGCGATGCTTGACGCGATGGCGCGCGCGGCCGGGCTGCGCTGCGGGCTCTATACCAAGCCGCATCTGATCCATCTGACCGAGCGTACCCGAATCGGCGGGGCCGAGATGCCGGCGCGGCTGATGCTCGAATATATCGAGCGGCTGCGCGCGATTTACGAGCGCGCCGGTCTCGCGCTCACCTTCTTCGAGTTCACGGTCGCGCTGATGTTCCTGTACTTTGCCGAGGCGGCGGTCGACCTGGCGGTTATCGAGACCGGCCTTGGCGGACGGCTGGACTCGACCAACGTGGTGACGCCGCTGGTCAGCGTGATAACCCCGATCGGCTTCGACCACATGGATCGACTCGGCCACACGATTGCGGCGATCGCGGCCGAGAAGGGCGGGATCCTCAAGCCCGGCGTGCCGGTGGTGATCGGCGCGCGCGACCCCGAGGCGCGCCGGGTGCTGACGTCCATCGCCACCCAGCGCCAAAGCCCGGTCCGGATGGTCGATCGCGAGTTCTCTTTTCGCTCCGGCGCCCCCGCCCATCTGCTTGACTATTTCGGCTTGGGGCTTAACCTTGAGCGAGTTGAACTGGGGGTAGCCGGGCCGTTTCAGCACGAGAACGCCGCCATTGCGCTGGCGGCGGTCGAAGCCCTTAGGGCGCGGGGTTGGCGGTTGGAGGAGCGGGCGATACGGCAGGGGCTCAGGGATCTGCGTTGGCCGGGACGGTTCGACGTGGTGTCGCGCCGGCCGCTGGTCATCCTCGATTGCGCGCATAACGAACTCAGCATCGCCGCCCTGCTCGAAACGATCGCCGTGGAGTTGGGACCGCAGGTCAAGCCCCGCCTGATTTTCGGCTGCCTCGAGGACAAGCAGTGGGCGCGGATGGCGGCGATGCTGGCGCCGCGGGTGTGCGACGTGACGCTGACCCGGGTACAGCCCAAGCGGCCGCTTGACCCGGAGAAGCTGCTGCCGCTGTTTTCCGCGCAGGTTCCCGCGCGCGTGGTGCGTGAGCCGCGCCGCGCGGTCGAGCAGGTGATGGCCGACAGTGGAGCGGACGACGTGATCGTGGTAGCCGGGTCTGTTTATCTGGTGGGGGAGGTATATCCATATTTTCTCAAACGGCAGGGGCGGCGAGGGCTATTTCCTGAAGCCGCGATGTAAGACGCTGGCCGGGGTATGGTTTGCGATCGCGGCCATCGCCGCGCTCGCGGTGGGGCGCGCGCGGAATCTTCCGCCCGTTATCCTTCCCGTTATCCTTAAGGGCCATCATGATGCAATGATGCTCGCATCGGATGTCGAGACCAGCCAGCGCGCCGGCCTGCGCGGCGAATACCGCTTGCAAAGCGGTCGCTGCGCCGTCGCGCGCGGCCAGGTTGCCTACGGCTTTATCTCACGGATTTACCAGCGCGCCGCGCTACAACCGGGCGAGCCGCAAGGAGGCGAAGGCCGGGCATATAAGAGCGCGCCCCCGAGCGGCGCGCAGGAGCTGGCGGAGTTCACACCTTGGATTCGGATGTACGACAGCAGCCACGCCTTCGCGAGGGGGGCGGGCGATGGTCCGAGCTTCAGGCCTCGCTGCTGGTGATCAGAGGCAACTATGGGAAGCTCGGATCGCAATTCGATTACGGCGCCGCCGCCAACCGCACCACCCAGCGCGCCGTCTATTTCACAGTGCGGCCGCGGTGGAACGACACCCCGCCGAGGGTTTCCATACAAACGGCGCAGGTGCAACCCGCGCACCGGCAAGGCCCCGGCCATAGGCTCCCGCGCGCGGCCCGCTTGCGGCCAAGCGAGCCGCCCGCCGCAGGCCTCAGCCACAAATCCGGACTGCGCAACGCCACTGGCGGCGGTAAAGAATCATCTGGCGCGAAGTGGCGCGGCGCTTTTGATGCTGCTGATCGGCGTGTTCCTTCAGGCCGGCAAGGTATACGCCGCGCCCAAGAACGTGCAGCCGAGCCTGCCGACGGAGAAGCAGTTCTTCCAACAACAATTGCAAGTTCTGCGCCCTGAGCACAAAAAGAACTCCGCGCCGGTCTCTATCCGGGCGAATGTCTTAACTTACGATCGCAAGACCGATACCTACACCGCCGAGGGGGCGGCGAAACTCGTACAGGGCCCGACTACATTAACTGCGGACAAAATCTCCCTTCAGCACCGCTACCGCGGCTATGCTGAAGGTCATGTCCATCTGGTCGATCCGACATCTGATACATGGGCTAGCAAGGCGTGGTTAAACTTGAACACCGAGACTGCCAGGCTGCTCGATGCCCGCGTGTCCGCGCTTGACAACAGTTACTATCTGACGGGCAAGGAGTTGCGCAAATCTTCCGGCCAGCAATATCAGGCTACCGATGCTTTGCTTACGACCTGCACCTGTAACCAGAAGTTGCCCGATTGGAGCATCGCGGCCAAACATTTGGACGTCCATCTCGGGGGCATGGCCAAGCTACAGGATGCGTACTTTGATGTTTTGGGTCATCCGGTGCTTCCGCTCCCGTTCGCGGAGTTCGACACGAACAACGATCGGCGCAGCGGCTTTCTCAGTCCGCGGTACGGCGAGTCAACCCTGAACGGCTTCGAGTATGAGCAGCCCTATTTCTTCGATATCAACCGAAGTGAGGATATAACCGCGCAGTTCGATGTGGAGACCTCGACGCGCATAGGCGCCCAACTCGAATACCGGTTGGTGAATGGCCCGGAAGACTATATCAGCATCACAGGAAACTATTTCAACGAAAATATTCGTTCCGAACAGAACCGGCTCAGCGACCTGATTGATTCGCAGATCGCCAATCCGACCATCCCTACAAACCGCTGGGGCCTTGTGGGCGTGATGCAGGAGTATCTTACGCCGAGCCTGTTCGCCTACTCCAACGCGTTTTCCGGCGGCGACAGCCTGTTCTTTAGAGAGATCGGCGATGTCGCTTTATCCTCGGGCTATGGTTGGAACAGCGGATTGTGGCAAACGGCCCGGGTCGCGGCGTCAAATTTCGGGCTGTTCCAGGAATTCCACGACAGCTTCGTGCAATTCGGAGGATCTTGGAACCAGGACCTGATTCAGCCACAAGCCTTCGCCCTTCAGACTTTGCCGAAATTGCTGTGGAGCGGATACCAAAGTGTCGCTGGTGGTTTGGCCTATCTCGACTATAACGTATCGGCCATAGACTACTGGCGCCAGGAAGGCATCGATGGGTCGCGGCTCGACGTGAATCCCCAGTTGACGGTGCCTTGGAGATGGAGCCGCTTTCTTGACGGTTGGGTGACCGTGGGAGCTGACGCGGCCGCCTATGACGCCTCCGGCCACCAGGTCAATGTGGTGCCGGTTGGGACGCATAGTTTGCTTTACAACAACGGTCTCGCATTGGGAGGGTTGGCGCCTGGCGGTCTGATGGCTCGCGTTGTCCCTGACACCAACATCGGGCTGCGCAGTGCGCTGGTGGGTACTTACGACCTCAATGAACTGGGTTTCAGCCGGATCGAGAGCCTCACCCAGCCGTTCGTGCAATACAGTTATATTCCGGTCATCGACCAAAGCCAGTTTCCGCTTTTCGACAGCGTCGATCGAATTGAACCCCGCAGCCTCGTCGACTACGGCGTAAGTCTGCGCCTCTTTGGCCAGACCGATAACCAGACTACGGGCTTGGGCCACCGGGCCATGGCCATGTTGGGGCCGAGTTTTACGGGCGCCAACGGCGCGGCCACCGCCGAGTTGCTCCGCCTGAGCTTGGAAGAGGTCTATGACACGTCGTATGCTATAGCGCCTGACGGCTCTCACCTCTCGGATCTTACGCTTCAGGCATGGCTTTTTCCGACCAGCATCGCCAGCGGCGGAGCGACACTCGACTGGAGCCCGCGTTCGAGTCAATCGAATCAGGGTCTCGGCCTCGATGCCATCACCTTCTCCCTGGCCTTCCAGCCGCCCGGACAAACCGCTCCAAGCATCTATACTGGGCGGGCGCTGGTGGGCTCGTTCGTGCAGTTGTCCTACTCGTACGCCGCGCCGAACGCGGTGTTATTGGGCACCAGCTCGCCCGAGAACTCCATCAGCAGTGTCTCGATGCAAAGTTATATAGGGCTGTTCAACCATTTGGGCGTTTACTTCGCGCCCCAATACGACTTTAGTACAACACAGCTGCTGTCGAGCGTCTTCGGTATACGAATCAAGTCCGGCTGCGACTGCTGGTTTGCGGACTTCGGCATCAACAATACGTATTATCCGAGCAACACGAGTTACACGTTTCAGATCACGCTGGGTGGATTAGGTTCGGTAGGCGGCTCCCCGTTTGGGTCCAATCCATTCCAGGTCATGGGCCTGCTCCCTGCCCACCGAATGAACACGGTCTCGCCATGAAGCGGTATCGAAGGACTCATTGTTTATCACCAGCCGCCGAGTTCGTGGATGATAGCAAATCCGAGGTTACCCCAATGGGCAATGCGGGAGAATATAAGCAAAAGCGGAAACGGAAACCTGCGGTGTCTCTCTTCCTTCGCATGTTGGGTCCGGCGCTGTTCGCGCTGGCGAGCGTTGCGAGCGTCGGCTGTTCTTCCCTGCACTTCGCCGACAACGGCATGTCGTTCCCCAGTTCCGCGAAAACCATTTATGTCGCGCTCTTTACTAACTTGACCCACGTGCCGGGGGCTAATGACGAGTTTATGTCCTATATGAAGGACGCCATCTCCTCGCGCGGAAGATTGACCGTGGTCGATGATCCGTCGGATGCGGACTTGTTGCTGTCCGGCACGATCCTCTATACCGGCGAGTCACCTGCGGGCCTGAGCGGCGTATACGAGCCGCTGAGCTACGGAAATGTAATTCTCGTCGCGGCGACGCTTAAGGATCGGCGAACAGAAAAGGTCATTTGGAAGAGCGGTGGGGTGAGCGGCTCAACCCAAGCGCCGGTGGTGGCGCAAGCCGTGGTGCCTACGACGCCTCAGTTTTTAAAGCAGAATCTTCGCGGCCAGGACTTGCTGAGGATGACCGATATGCAGGTAGGGGCGACACAGGAGGCTGTGGGAAGAACCCAGATGCTGCAGCAGGTCGCCTCGGAGCTTTACGCGGACATGGCTTGGGGGCTTTGAGGCCGGGCTGCGGCTCCTCGATGACTCCGATCTCTTCGGCTATCTTGGGATGCGTAATCCTATGTGCAAGCAAAATGGGAGACCGGGGCCAGCGGGCCCATCTATTGTTTCCGCGCAGGTTGTGGTGCGTGAGCCGCGCCGCGCGGTCGAGCACTACAAGGTCACTGACGGATTTTTCACCACCTGCGGATGCGGCGGCGACAGGCCGGGCTGGGACATCTCCGGCGTCGACATCGACATGCATGTCGGCCAGACCGGGGTGGCGCGCAATGGCCATTTCGACGTGCTGGGCTATGCTGTGGTCCCGCTGCCGTACGCGCTTTTCCCGACCGACAGTTCGCGCCAGACCGGCTGCGCGAGTCGAACATCTGGACGCGGTCCAAGGGCTTCGGCAATAGCTTCAACACGATGGACGACGCGGTGTCGCATTTCGGCCTGATCGACAGCTTCGAGAACCGTTACGCGCAGTTGGACGGTGGGTGGAACCAGGACCTGATTCAGCCGCAGTCATTTGCGCTGCAAACGCGGCCGGAGTTTCTGCTGAGCGGGCGGCGCGAACTATTTGGCGGGCTGGCCTACGCCGACTACGACGTGTTGGGCGGTCGGCGTCGGCGTGGCCAAGTCGATCAACCCCAGCGAGACCGCCGTGCAGTTCATGGTGACGCTGGGCGGAATCGGCTCCATCGGCCAGAACCCCTTCGGCCGCAGCCCCTTCCAGCACGCCACCAGCGTGCTCCCCGGCTTCTAGCGCTCCGCCTCCCGCGTGACCGCAGTTCTTCCCGCGCCGCGCATCAACACGCCCTTGCGGCGGCTTCGCCGCGGACGTTATGGGCATCTAAGCGCCCGGCCGTCTGGGGAAAAAAGATCGGGCTGAAGGGGCGTTGCCAGCTTCTGAATTGAAGGACCTTCAAAGCCTCGACATCATCGACGCTCTTCCGTAGGTTCCCTTCATGCGGGGTGCAATGCAAACGACAGTCGGCGACGACAACAAAATCCGTCGAGAGGACCGGGCAGCTCACGATTGGTACAGGTTTGTTCTGTCGTTTCCACCGCACCTGGTCAGGGCCTGCGCGGAACGGTTCGGCCTTAACCCGAGCAAGCAGATGCTGGATCCCTTTTGTGGCACTGGGACAACTTTGGTCGAGTGCAAAAAGCTGGGCCTGCCGAGCATCGGGATCGAAGCCAACCCAATGGCGCATTTCGCAAGCCGGGTGAAGGTCGACTGGAACGTAAGTCCCGAGCGCCTGCTCGGGCACGCCGCGGAAGTGGCGCGCCTGGCGCTCGCGACGCTGAAGGCGCAAGGCATCGACGATGAGCCGGAGCTACCCCTGTTCGGGCGGCGCAATCGCGGGCTCAGCGCCCCTATACTTCGGGCGTTGCCGGAGGAAAGCCGGAAATTACTCCTGCGCGATTCCATCAGCCCGCTACCGCTGCACAAAGCCCTGGTACTGCGGGACGCGATCAACGAGTTGCGGGACGAAGCTGTCAGCGGCCACGAACGCCTCGCCCTTGCCAGGACCATTGTCCATGATGCCAGCAATTTGCAATTCGGTCCCGAAGTCGGGGTCGGTCCGTCAAGAAAAGACGCAGCCGTGATCACGCCGTGGATGCGGTGCATCAAAGCGATGGCGAATGATATCAATAGTCTCGCCACCTGGCGCCACGTTGAGGCAACTGCATACAAGGCGGACGCGCGGCAGATTTCGCACATTTTGGGGCGACAATCCGTTGACGCCGTGATTACGTCGCCCCCGTACCCCAACGAAAAGGACTACACGCGCACCACGCGCCTGGAGTCTGTGATTTTAGAATTCATTAGCAGCAAAGATGATCTCAGAGGCCTCAAGCGGTCCCTGGTTCGCTCAAACACCAGAGGCGTGTACAGGGGAGATACCGACGACCTGCTGGTCGCGAATCACGGAGAGATACAGCGTATTGCACATGCTATCGAGACGCGCCGAATGGAGTTGCGGAAAACTTCCGGTTTCGAGCGCCAGTACGCACGGGTGGCCAAATTGTATTTCGGAGGTATGGCGCGCCATTTCGCCGAACTCCGATCGGTTCTTCGGCCAGGCGCGTATCTGGCCTACGTTGTAGGGGATCAGGCGTCCTATCTTCGGGTGATGATTCGAACGGGGCAATTGCTGGCTGATATAGCGCGACCGCTCGGTTACCAGGTTGAAGGCATTGACCTCTTCCGCACGCGGCTCGCTACCGCGACCAGGGAGGCTTTGCGCGAGGAGGTTGTTGTCTTACGATGGCCTGGTTCTGGGTCCACGAGCGGGGGCCACTGATGGCGAATCCTTTCAGCCACGTGCCGTCCACTGGCGGCTCAATTCATGGCCGATAACGTTATCGCGCGCTTTGAATTTGGGCAGAACCCGGCTGATGCCGCCGCTCAGGCGGCAACGGCCTGGCTGCGCTGGGCGACGCGCGCTGCGAACCACATCGCGGCCGCCGCGAAGGCGACACTGATTGCGACCGATACCGCCGCGCCCGGCAGCGCGCCCAGCGTGTGCGGCTCGCCCAGGTAGAGCGAGCGTCTCAGCGCCGCCATCCCGTAGGTCAGCGGATTGAGCCACATGATCCAGCGCAGCCACAGCGGTGCGCCGGCGGCTGGAAAGAACGCGCCGGAGAGGAACCAGATCGGCACCAGAATCGAGTTCATGATCAGGTGGAAGCCGCGGGTCGACTCGATGCGCCACGCGATCATGAGCCCGATGCAGTTGAACGCGAAGGCGATTAGCGTCATCACGGCGATCGATGCGCCGACCGCCGCGGCGCTCAGATGGATTCCGGCGAGCGGCGCCAGCACCAGAAACACGCAGCCCTGGAACAGCGCGAGCGTGGTGCCGCCCAGCGCCTGGCCCGCCACCACCGTGTCGCGCGCGATCGGCGCGACCAGCACGCCCTGCAAAAATCCCTGGCGGCGGTCGTCGACGGTCGCGATGGTGGCGAAGATCGCGGTGAACAGCAGCACCAGCATAATCACGCCGGGGTAAAAGTACTGGACGTAGTCGATGCCCGAGGGCATCCCGCTGGGCTTGAACGAGGCCCGGAAGCCCCATCCGATCAGCACCCAGAAAATCAGCGGCTGGACGAACGAGCCGATGATCACGCTGCGCTGGCGGCGAAACCGCACGATCTCGCGCCACCACAGCGTCCACACTTGCAGCGCCACCGCGCTCATCAGCGGCCGTTCTTCTCGCGCGGGCCGGCGACGAAGCGATGGCCCGTCAGGTGGACGAAAACGTCCTCCAGCGTGGGCCGCCCGAAGGCCACTGAATCGATCTCGCCGCCGAATTCGTCGACCAGCCGCGCCACCAGTTCGTGGCCGCGCGGCCGTTCGATGCGGAGCGTGCCGTCGACCAGCACCGCGCGGACCTGGAACTGTCGGGCGATCTTCTGCGCCAGCATTTCGGGCGCAGGCCCGCTGATCACCATCACGTCGCCGCCGACCTGTCCCTTGAGCTCGCCCGGCGGCGCGATCGCCACCAGCCGGCCCTGGTCGAGGATGCCGATGCGGCCGCAGCGCTCGGCCTCCTCCATGTAATGCGTGGTGAGCACGATGGTGACGCCGGCGCTCTCGCGGAGAAGGGTGAGCAGGTTGAAAAACTCGCGCCGCGCCGCCGGGTCGAGCCCGGTGCTCGGTTCGTCGAGCAGCAGCAGCTCGGGCTCATGCAGCAGCGCCTTGGCCAGTTCGACGCGCCGGCGCAGCCCGCCCGACAGCGTCTCGGCGAGGTCGCCCGCGCGATCGTCCACGTCGAGCCGCGCCAGCATCGCGTGCGTTCGCTCCCTCAGGCGCGCGCCGCCGAGCCCGTAGAGATGGCCGTGGATCGCGAGGTTCTCGGCGACGGTCAGCTTGCCGTCGAGGCTCGGGCTCTGGAAGACCACGCCGATCCTGCGGCGCAGCGCCCGCGTCGCGCCGCGCAAATCGTAGCCCAGGATGCGCGCGTTGCCGGACTGCATCGGCACCAGCGTCGAGAGCAGGCGGAACAGCGTGCTCTTGCCGCCGCCGTTGGGGCCCAGAAAGCCGAAAATCTCGCCGCGCGCGATCGTAAATGCGATCCCGCTCAGCGCCTGGCGCCCGCCGTAGCTGAAGCCGAGGCCGCCGACTTCGATCACGGGTTCGGCGGATCTCTGCCCGGCGCGTCCCGCCGGCGCCGCGCCTGTTGCTGGTGAAGTATTCATGCAGAGGGCTCAGTCGAAGATTATTCCGCGGCGGGACAATGGTGGCAATCCGCCCGGCCAGCCTGCATTGCCGGGGTTGCGCCACGCGCGCGTGGATTGCGCGGACGCAGCGGCTCGGATAAAGCCTTTTCCCTTGTGAGTGAAAGGCGGCGCGCGCGGATCGATTTTTTTCAACTATTCGATCGACAACCATTGGATCGAGTGGCGCGCGCAGTGCTGCTCGATCTTCCGGCCGGCGCCGGCGGCGAGTCGGCGTGGCTCGAGCAGATGGGCTTCAAGGTCGTCTCGGCCGACCTTTTCCCGCCAACCGCCGGCCGGCCGGCGCCGCGATGGGTCCGCGCCGACTGCAACGCGCCGCTGCCGTTTCACACCGGCGCCTTCGACGCCGTGCTCTCGCGCGAAGGTATCGAGCATTTCGAAAACCAGGCCGGCTTCGTGCGCGAGTGCGCCCGCGTGCTGCGTCCCGGCGGCAGAATCGTGCTGACCACGCCCAACGTGATGCACCTCGGCGCGCGGCTGAGCGCGCTGCTGACCGGGCAGCGCACGATGCGCCGGGGGCTGGCCAATGAAGTCGAGACGCTGCGCGCGCGCTCGGCCGGCCGCTTCTACCACGGCCACATCTTTCTTATCGACTACTTTCGCCTGCGCTACCTGATGCGCCTGGCGGGGTTCGGCACGATCGAAGTCTACACCGACCGCTTCAGCCCGTCCTCGCTCGCGCTCGCCTGGGTCGTGCCGGCGATGTACGCGGCCTCGCGCGGCGCGGTCGCCGCGTTTAGCCGCAAGGCGCGCCAGCATCGCCGCGCCGTCGCCCCGCCCGAGCTGACCGCCGAGATCATGCGCCACGTATTTTCGCCCGCGCTTTTGTTCGGCAAGCGGATGATCGTAACCGCGCTGCGCGAGCCGCAGCCTGCGGGCGGCGGCTCGCGGCGCTGAGCAACGATGGCGCGGGCGTGCGCCCGAACCGGCCCACTCCCGGCTATCGATCCGGGATGTTGTATGGCCGGGATCCTGTATGGGTGTTGGATCGATACCGGCCGGGGCGCATGCTATTTAACCGGAATCGGCCTGAGCGGCGGGGGCGCGCGCGGGCCGGAGGGCGAATCGATGCCAGACGCGGCGCTTACAAAATCTATTACGAAAACCTGCAGATGCTGTGGCGCGACTTCTACACGGTCGAGACCCATTTCACCGGCGACCTTGATCTTGCGTACAAGCACGAGGTCGTGATCCTGGGCTCGCCGGCCGCGGCGCCCGCGGGCCGCGGGGCGGATGGTGCGTTGAGGGTGGGGAGAGCTGCGATGACGCTGGCGAGGGCGCGGGTTAAAGGCGCGCGGGTCAAGGGCGATGGATGATGCGCAGGCGCCCAGCGCCGCGGCGCCCAGCGCGGGCACTCCAGCTTCCGATAGCGCGCCGGGCATCCCGCGCCCTCCGTGGTCGTACCTATGGCAGTTGCTCGGCCTGCTCATCCCGGCCACGATCTTCGAAGGCTACGACATCACTATTTTCCATCTCTGCACCCCCGACATCGCCGCGACCTTTCACCTGGGCAACCAGGCGATCGGCATGATCGCCTCGGTCGTGCGCTTTGGCACGGTGATGTCGTTCCTGGTGATCGCCTTCTCCGACCGCGTCGGGCGCAAACCGGTCATTTCGGTTACGGTGCTCGGCTACGGGCTCTTCACCCTGTTCACGGGGTTGTCGCGCGGGCTCGTCACCTTCACGCTGTTCCAGACCTGCTCGCAGGTGTTCCTGGCCAGCGAGTTCGGGATGGCAATTATCATCATAAGCGAGGAATTTCCCGACGAGTTGCGCGGACGGGCGATCGCCGGCTTTCACATGGCCGCGTTCGTGGGCGTCGCCGTGGCGGGTTCGCTGTATGGCTACATGGCCGAGTCGGCGTGGGGCTGGCGCGGGATGTACCTGCTGGGGATCGCGCCGCTTTTGCTGGTGGCGTTTCTCAGGCAGTACGTGCGCGAGACCGCGCGCTTCCTCGCGCATCGCGCCACGCTGGCCGTTCACGAGAGCTGGCGCGAGCACCTCCGCACCCATCTCGAGCTGTTCCGCGGCCCCTACCGCGGACGCCTGATACTGGTCGCACTGCTCGCCAACAGCGTGGGCTTCGTCGGCGGGCCGACGATTACCTACTTCAGCCTCTACGCCAAGCGCGACCATCACTGGACCTCGCCGCAGGTGGGCTCGGCGGTCATCGCGGCCTACCTGATGGCGACGGTGGGGACGATCCTGTGCGGATACCTGCTCGATCTGGTCGGGCGCCGGGCCACGACCAGCGTCTTCTACCTGGGCGCGGGAGTCGCGATGGCGGTGATGTTCCAGTCTTCGGGCCATCACGCGATCCTGCTGGGGTTCATGGCGACGATGTTCGCCTACCAAGGCGCGCGCACGGCGACCGCAACCCTGTCGGCCGAGATGTTTCCCACCGAAATTCGCGCGGCCGGCTACAGCGGCACGATTCAGACCTTGGGGCAGCTGGCCTGGTTTATCAGCCCGGTGCTGGTCGGGACGATGTCGCTGTTTGTGGGCGGGCTGGGCAACGCGGCGGCGCTATGTGCGCTGGGGCCGATCTTCGGCGCGGTGCTGATCCTGCTCTACGCTCCGGAAACGCGCGGCAAAACGCTCGAGCAGCTGGCGCTCTAGCGGCGTTTGCCGATCCGTGCTGTGACCAGGACGACAATGCTGGTCATCTACGCGGCCGGCGAGCCGATGATCCGCGGCTACGGGTATGACAAGGCCGAGATGCCCGCGGGCTTCAAGCCCTATACCGCGGCGGAGATCGCGAAGTACCGCCCGCATCAATTGATTCGCATAACCGAAACCCGCGCCGGCCTGGTCAAGCGGCTGAAGGCCAAAGGCATAATCGTTCCGGACGACCAGATGGCGGGCGCGCCCGCTCAGCACTAATGGCATTCCCCGCGCGGGGCCGCGCGGGGCGCAATTGGCATCGCGGGGGCGGCGATGCTATTGGCATGGTGTGAAGCGCGCGGGAGCGGCTACGCGCGAGTCGCTCGGCCTCGACGTGCGCAATCGCGCCACCGCGCGGCGCCTGGCGGGCGGCTGATTGCCCCGCGCGCTAGCCTGGCCGATCGGCGCTGATGAGCGGAATAGCGGTAATCTTCAACCTTGATGGGCGGCCGGTCGGCGCCGCGCTGCTCGAGCGGATGCTCGCCGCCATAGCGCATCGCGGTCCCGACGGCAGCGGGCGCTATATCGACGGTCCAGCCGCACTGGGCCATCAGATGCTGCACACGACGCCCGAGTCACTCAACGAAACACAACCGCTGGTCGATTCAGCCGCGCGCATGGCGCTCGTGTTCGACGGCCGCGTCGATAACCGCGCCGAACTTGCCCAGGCGCTGGGGGCAAAGGGAGCGCAACCCCGGTCCGCTACCGACGCGGAACTGGTGCTGCGGGCCTACCAATGTTGGGGCGAGGAGGCGCCGCTGCGGATCATCGGCGATTTCGCTTTCGCGATTTGGGACGCCACACGACGCCGGCTTTTCTGCGCCCGCGATCCGGTCGGCGCGCGGCCTTTCTACTACTGGTACAACGGCCAGACTTTCCGCGCCGCCACCGAGTTGCAGCAGCTCTTCGCCGATCCAGCGCTGCCGCGCGAACCCAACGAGAGCATGGTTGCCCAGCATCTTGCCGACCGCCATCTTGACCGCGAGCAGACCCTGTTCCAGCACCTCATGCGCCTTGCGCCGGCGCATTGCCTGGTGGCGGACCACAAGGGCGTGGCCATCCGCCGCTATTTCGATCTCGATCCACGCCATGAGATTCGCTATCGCACCGACGCTGAGTACGCCGAGCACTTTCTTGAGATTTTTCGCGAAGCCGTGCGATGCCGGTTGCGCACCACGGGCGGAATCGGCGCCTACCTGAGCGGCGGTCTCGACTCCTCGTCGATCGTCGGGATGGCCGAGAAGCTCTGTCGCGGCGGCGCCGTGCCCGCGGCGCGCTTCGAGACTTACTCGCTCATCTATCCGCCCCCGGCCGATGAGCGCGAGTACATCCGCGCCGTGGTCGAAATGTGGGGCCTTGAATCAAACACGCCGACACCCACGCTGCTTGACCTCGATACTTCGCTCGCACAGGTGCTCCGTTACCAGGACATTCCCGACCGTCCCAACGGCGCCATGTGGGACAGTCTCCGCGCACGCGCGCAGACACAAGGGATCCGGATTCTGCTGGACGGCCGCGGGGGCGATGAATGGCTCGAAGGAGGTACGCGGTACTACGCCGACCTCATTCGCCAACTAAGATTTGTATCCCTGCTACGCAGGCTGCGGGCCGATGCGCGGCGCGCGCGCGCGGACTCGTTAACCTTCTATCCTTGGGCTGCGCTGGTGCGGCTTGGTCTAATGCCGCTGGTCCCTGTCGGCGCGCTCGCCGCGCTCAAGTCGGCGCTCGGGCGCGGCGCGCCGGCACCGTGGCTGAGGCCCGAATTTATCCGCCGCAGCGGCTTGCGCGAGCGGACGCTGAGCGAGCTCAAGGCCGGCGCG
>JAKAVN010000242.1 GCA_021827495.1 Deltaproteobacteria bacterium
CCTTGGTGGTGCGGAATTTCGCCCAGTCGTACATCGAAAGGCACAGTTCGATCACGGAGGAATCCAGGCTTACCCGCTTGTTCTTGAACCGGAACTTCTTCCTTCCTCTGCCTCCAGCGAGCGCCAATTGAGACTGAAAGCGCCCGTACAGCCCGTGGAACACGTTCCGGTACAGCTGCCAGGGCCGATGCTCGTTGACGTACGACAACGAGGATCTGCCCAGCACCTCGATCCCCAGATGCGAGAGTTTGCCCTCGCAGCTGCGCAGCCCCTGCTCGATCTCGCGCAGGCTGTGGGCCCGGCCCAATTGACAGAACAGCATCGAGACGAACTGCTGCCAGCAGCTCACCCCTCGGGCATGCCGCTCCGCTTTGAGCTGGCGAACCTCGCCCTCGAAGTCCGTCCGCGGAATAAACTTGAGAATCTGGCTGAACAAGCTGCAAAATCTGTTCACGTTGAGCCTTTTCGTTGTCGGCCGAAGCGATTTGGTAGTCACTCCAGCTTACACGGGAGGGCTCAACGTCTCCCCTGCTAATTTGGACGACAGTGAGGCATGATATTACTCCCTAGCGCCCGAGCAGGTCGCCTCTGTCGATATTACTGCTGTCCCAAAACTGCGTGACGTCCGGTCCTACGGGGTAACCGAGCTTCGCCAATCTGCAGCGCCGACGGTCCCCAAAGCCGAACCCGAGCCAAGCTAAACCGATGATGTCAGAGATATTACAGACATGCTTTGGGCACTGTAAAGCCGGACAAATCAATTAGGTGGTTTGGCTTTCCGGCCACGGCGGTCGGTGGCCACAAGGCCGTAAATTCGCCTGCACCAGGAGCAGATCCGCTGCGAAAGCCGGGGTCATTCTTGGGCGTTCAAGGCCCGCGTGGCCAGTGTGCCTCGGGTATACTGCCCTCAAGGCGAGTCCTCACCTCCGTCAGCGTACTCCTGACCGGAGACGTTCATTCTATCAATCATTCTATCAATGTTAAGGAGGCTGGAGCATGCGACAGCGAACGCTTGGAAGCGACCTGACCGTATCGGCCATCGGCCTCGGTTGCATGGGCATGTCCGAGTTCTACGGTGCGGGGGACGAGGCGGAGTCCATGGCCACCATCCAGCGCGCGATCGACCGTGGCACCACCCTCCTGGATACCGCGGACATGTACGGCGTCGGCCGCAACGAGGAACTGGTCGGCCGCGCGATCAAGGGCAGGCGCGGCTCGGTCATCCTGGCCACGAAGTTCGGCAACGTGCGCGGCGCAGATGGGGCGTATCGCGGCGTCAATGGCCGACCCGAATATGTGCGCGCGGCGTGCGACGCCAGCCTGCGACGCCTCGGCGTCGAGACCATCGACCTCTACTACCAGCACCGCGTCGATCCCGACACGCCGATCGAAGAGACGGTCGGCGCGATGGCCGAATTGGTCCGCGCGGGCAAGGTGCGCCATCTCGGGCTGTCGGAGGCGGCGCCCGAGACCATCCGCCGCGCCCACAAGGTCCACCCGATCACGGCGTTGCAGACGGAGTATTCACTGTGGAGCCGCGACCCGGAGGACGCAATTCTCGCCACCGTGCGCGAGCTCGGCATCGGCTTCGTCGCTTACAGCCCCCTCGGCCGCGGCTTCCTGACGGGGCAGATCAAACAGGTCGAGGATCTCGCGCCCGACGATTACCGCCGTAACAGCCCGCGCTTCCAGGGCGATAATTTTCGCCGCAACCTCGATCTCGTTGCGGCGGTGGAGGCGATGGCGCGGGAGAAGGGTTGCACCGCAGCGCAACTGGCGCTGGCCTGGGTGCTGGCGCAGGGAAGCGACATCGTGCCTATCCCCGGCACCAAGCGCCGCCGCTACCTTGAGGAAAATATCGGCGCGCTTTCGGTCGCGCTCACGGCGGACGATCTCGCGCGCCTCGATGCGGTGCTACCGCCAGGCGCCGCCGCCGGAACGCGCTACGCCGCGGCGCAAATGCAGGCACTGAACCGATGAGCGGCGCGGCGCGGCAAGCGCTGGCCGGGCGCGTGGCGATCGTCACCGGCGGGGGGCGCGGTATGGGACGGGCGATGGCGCTGGGTCTCGCGCGGGCGGGTATGCGCGTGGTCGTCACCGCCGCGCGCGAGACCGCCGAAATCGAGGCGGTCGCCGCCGAGGCGCGGCGCGACTGCGGGGAGGCGAGCGTGCTACCGCTGAGCGCCGATGTCACTCGCGCGGAGGATTGCGTGCATGTGGTGGACACGGCGCTGCAACGCTTCGGCCGGCTGGACGCGCTGGTGAACAATGCGGGTAGGGGCATGAAATACGTCAGTTCCCGCTTCATGACCGAACACACACGGTTCTGGGAGACCGATCCCGATGTCTGGCGCATGGTGATCGACACCAACGTCAACGGCCCGTTCCTGATGGCGCGCGCGGCCGCGCCGGCGATGCTGGCCGCCGGCTGGGGGCGGATCGTCAACGTGTCGATGAACCGAGAGACGATGCGCAGGCAAGGTTTCTCGCCCTATGGCCCCTCAAAAGCGGCATTGGAGTCCGAGACGGCGATCTGGGCGCAGGATTTGGCCGGTGCCGGGGTGACCGTGAACGCGCTGCTACCCGGCGGGGCGACGCTCACCGGCATGATCCCGGAAGGCTTGGACGAGCATGCGCGCGCCGGTTTGCTGAAGCCGGAAGTGATGGTTCCCCCGCTGTTGTGGCTGATGTCTCCCGCCTCCGACGGTGTTAACGGCAAGCGCATCGTCGCCAGCCGCTGGAACATCGGCGACGACCGCGCAGAACCGGCGCGGGAAGCGATCGAGGACACGGGCTTTTAGCGCGGTTCGATCCCCGGACCACGGGCGCCTTAACCCGCATTATGCGTGAACGGAGCTACAGATCGACCGATTCACGGTAGATGAGCGCGGTCACGGTATCTGATGGAGCGGTGATCAGGATTGGTGATGGACGGGCGCCGTCGGCGTTTGCGGCGACGGCGCCGGGTTTGTGGGGCATCGGGATCGGAGCGGCGGGTCAGCGGGCAGCTGCGACCCGACGTGAGGTCTGAGTCTCGGGTTTGGCGTAGACCTGCAGATAGAGCTTCTCGTCGAGGGTGGTGATCTCGCGCTGCGCGGCACTCATGAGGAGCTCGGCGGCCATGGAGATGAGGATACGGAAGTTGCCGGCGGCATGATCGGCGAGGGTCTGGCGAAGTTCTCGGGTCATGAGAGCAGCGTTGCCCGCGGCGGCGAGTAGGTGTTCCAGACAGGCCAACGGCTCCTCGC
>JAKAVN010000243.1 GCA_021827495.1 Deltaproteobacteria bacterium
GCGGAAGTGTTTACGCACAGCAGGCCCCTACTCCGCCGGGCGACTACGGAGGCCCGTTCATGGCTAACCCGGGAGCCATACCGCCCGAAGAGTTGAAGAAGGATTTTCAGAAACGTGAGGAGTACTGTCGCACACATCCCGGTGCATGCAACGCACCCTACCTCGTGCCTCCCCCTGTGAATTATTACAATGGACCCCACGCCCCGGGCCATTCTGCTCCTGTCGTGACTACCAGTTGCCGGCCAGATCCGGACCATCCGGCGGGACCCGAGATCTGTACCGAATGTCGAGCCAACCCTGCCAATCCGGACAAGCCGGCTTGTGTCCAATACCCCGCGCTGCCGGGAATAAAGGTGACCATTCCTCAGATACCGCCAAGCCAAGCGGGTACTGAATGATGGACATCTCATCCAAGCTGATTTCGCTAATCTCTATGACGAAGCCGAACATCGAGTTCTTTGCCGAACTTTGTTCGCGCAACCAACGGGCAGGAAAGCGAGCCCTCGCCGCCATCATTCGGCCGTACCCCGCTTCGTCCGCGCTGTAACCTGCACCCACCACAGGAGGCGGCCATGCCACAGCGCGAGCGCCAGGGATCGGCGCATTCCTTCGGTCGTGGTCGAGCGTGACGTGATGGTCGCGATGCGCGACGGGGTGCGCCTCGCCACCGACATCTACCGGCCCGCGCGCGGCGGCGCCGAGGGCGAATGGTACGCTTTCGCGTTCGAGGCGCTCGACGGCTATGACACGATTTAATGGGCCGCCGCATCCCGCCGTGGCCGCTCTATCCAGCCCGTAATTCGCCTTACGGCGTTTTGATCGAAGGGACGCTTTACTGGCCGGAACGCCTCTGATAAAGTATCGGGTTAACTAAAGAGGAAAAGGGAAAGTAAGAGACTCCTGATGCCCCTCGCAGCCGTTCGCAAGCGGGAAATAGTCCAGGCCCACGCGCGCACAACCACGGACAGCGGTTCGCCCGAAGTCCAGGTGGCGCTGTTCAGCGCGCGTATCGAGCAACTGACCGAGCACCTGAAGACCCACGCGAAGGACCATCATTCGCGGCGCGGGCTTTTGCGCCTGGTCGGCAAACGCCGCCGGCTTCTGGATTACCTTCGTTCGTGCGATGTCGCACGCTACAGGGCGCTGATCGAACGGCTGGGCATCCGGAGATAGGCCGAACAAGCTTCAAGCCGCGCGGCCGCACGGTGCGGATGCGCGGGCCCGGGCTGGCGGCCCCGCCGGCTTAGGGTATGCGTCGTTTGAGCGCCGATGTGGCGCGAGCTGAGCGGCCCTCCGTCCTCCCTCAAGTGTGAACCAGATGTATCGAAAACTAGAGATCGATTTTTCCGGCCGCCGGCTGTCGCTGGAGACCGGGCGGCTTGCCAAGCAGGCGCATGGCGCGGTGCTGGCGCAGTATGGCGAGACGGTTGTGCTCGCCACTGTGGTGTCGGCCTATGAGGCCCGCCCCAACATGGACTTTCTTCCGCTCACGGTCGATTATCAGGAACGGACCTTCGCCGCCGGCAAAATTCCCGGCGGCTTTTTCAAGCGCGAGGGCCGTCCCTCGGAGAAGGAAATCCTGACCTCGCGGATCATCGACCGCTCGATGCGTCCGCTGTTTCCCAAGGGCTACGACAAGGAAACCCAGATCGTCGTGACGGTGCTCTCCGCGGATCGCGACAACGATCCCGACATGCTGTCGCTAATCGCGGCCTCGGCCGCGCTGGAGATTTCCGACGTCCCGCACGCCGGCCCGGTGGCGGCGCTGCGGATGGGCCGGGTCGAGGGCAAGCTGGTGGCCAATCCGACGGCGGAGCAACTGGAGCACAGCGACCTCTCGATGGTGGTCGCGGCCAAGCTCGACTCGATCGTGATGCTCGAGGGCGGCGCGCAAATCGCCGACGAGGAGTCAGTGCTCGAGGCGCTGTTCACGGCGCACGAGATGCTCAATCCGATCTTCGAGCTGCAAAGCGAGATGCGCCGCTTGGCCGGCAAGCCCAAGCGCGCCTTTACGCCAAAGGTGCTGGAGCCGGCGTTGCTCGAGGCGGTGCGCCAGCGGATGGCGCCGGAACTCGAAGCGGCGCTCGCCACGGCGGGCAAAAAAGAACGCAGCACGGCCGTGTACGCGCTCTCCGATAGCACTGTGGCCGAACTGGTCGCGCGCTTTGCCGGGCGTGAAAAGGAATTGAGCGAGGCCTGCGAGAAGGTCGTCCGCGACCGCGTGCGCAAGGAAATTCTGGAGCACGACAAGCGGATCGATGATCGCAAGTCGACCGACATCCGGCCGCTCAGTGCGCAGGTCCAGATGCTGCCGCGCGCCCACGGCTCGGCGCTGTTCACCCGCGGCGAGACCCAGGCGCTGGCGACGGTCACGCTCGGCACCTCGCAGGACGAGCAGAAGATCGACGCCCTGATGGGCGAGCGCTACAAGAAGTTCATGCTGCACTACAACTTTCCGCCGTTCAGCACTGGCGAGGTCAAGTTCCTGCGCGGCCCCTCGCGCCGCGAAATCGGCCACGGCGCGCTCGCCGAGCGCGCGCTGATCCCGGTACTGCCGCCCGAGGAAGAGTTCCCTTACACCATCCGCGTGGTCTCCGAGGTGCTGGAGTCCAACGGCAGCTCCTCGATGGCCACCGTGTGCGGCGGCAGCCTCGCCCTGATGGACGCCGGCGTGCCGATCCGGGCGGCGGTCGCGGGGGTCGCGATGGGCCTGGTCAAGGAGGGCGAGCAGGTCCGCGTGCTCACCGACATCCTGGGCGACGAGGACCATCTCGGCGACATGGACTTCAAGGTCGCCGGCACTGTGGCTGGCATCACCGCCATCCAGATGGACAACAAGGTCGGCGGCGTGACGCGCGAGGTGATGCGCCAGGCGCTGCACCAGGCGCGCGACGCGCGGCTGTTCGTGCTGAGCGTGATGGAGAAGGCGCTGCATACGCCGCGCACCGAAGTCTCGATGTACGCGCCACGCATCGTCACCATCCACGTCAAGCCCGACAAGATCCGCGAGATCATCGGTCCGGGGGGTAAGGTGATCCGCGCACTGGTCGAGGAGACAGGCTGCAAGATCGACATCGAGGACGACGGCACAGTAGTGATCGCCTCTGCCGATGGGGCGGCGATCGACAAGGCGATCGCCTCGATCCAGGCGATCACCGCTGAGCCCGAGGTCGGCCGTATCTACAAGGGCCGCGTGCGCAAGGTGGTCGAGTTCGGCGCGTTCGTCGAAATCATGCCCGGCG
>JAKAVN010000244.1 GCA_021827495.1 Deltaproteobacteria bacterium
TGTAGCTGAACATCGAAGACTGCCGCCGGTCCGTCCCGCGCATTCCCGCATCCTCCTCACGCCACGGATGACCACTATCCTACTACATAATCGACTGAGAAACGATCATTTTTCCGCAACCTGTTAATACTCAGATAATGCCCTCTTATCCAGATCGTCAAATATACTATCGATTTCACTGCCGCGCTCCCATACAAACAATGGTGCGCGGCTGCATTCCGGGCGCTGGCCTGATAGGAAAGCCCCTGGGAGGGCGCCACAACAATGAAATTCCCGGCCGGGTTTCTCTGGGGCACGGCGACGCGGCGCATCAGGTCGAGGGCGGCAACTTCAACTGCGATTCGTGGCTGCTCGAGCATCTCGACGGCACGATCTACACCGAACCATCAGGTGACGCCTGTGATCACTACCATCGCTACGCCGACGACATGGCGCTGCTCGCCGCGCTGGGCTTCAACGCCTACCGCTTCTCGATTGAATGGGCGCGCATCGAACCCGCGCCGGGTGAGTTTTCGCTCGCGCAACTCGAGCATTACCGGCGCATGCTCGCGGCTTGCCAGCAACACGGCCTCAAGGCGATGGTGATGCTGCATCATTTCACGTCGCCGCGATGGCTTGCGGCCCGC
This sequence comes from Deltaproteobacteria bacterium, assembly GCA_021827495.1. Lineage (GTDB taxonomy): Bacteria > Desulfobacterota > Binatia > Binatales > Binataceae > JAKAVN01. The sequence goes on from JAKAVN010000244.1 coordinate 627, forward strand.
GGTGGATGGGAATCGCGCGAGACCGCGCGGCTGTTCGCGCGCTATTGCGAACGCACCGTCGGCCATCTCGGCAACCTGGTGGACGCGGCCTGCACGATCAACGAACTCAACCTCGGAGCTTATCTGCACCAGACGGGAATCCTGCACCGTGACGAGGCCATCCTGCGCTCCCCGTTGCGGGCGGCGGCGGCGCGCGCTGGACGTCGAGCCGAAAATGTTTTCGAGCTTTCCGTTTTGCGTGCGCAGCCGATCGCGCGGCGTGCTGCTGAAGGCTCACCGGCTGGGCGTCCAGGCGTTGCGCGCCGGCCCGGGCACATTCCCGCTCGGGATGACGCTCGCGCTGCGAGATATGCAGGCGGTGGCGGGCGGCGAGCATTTTCGCGACCGCGCACGCCGCGACGCTGAAGATGGATTTCTCGAGGCGGCGCGCCACGATGACTTCATCGGCGTGCAGTGTTACGCGCGCCAGCGCTTCGGCCCGCACGGCATGTTGCCGCCGGAACCCGGGGTCGAATTCACCCAGATGGGTTATGAATTCTGGCCCGAGGCGCTCGAAGCGGCGATTCGTTATGCCAGCGCCATTACCCAGTTGCCGATCATCGTGACCGAAAACGGCGCCGCCACCGACGACGATACGCGAAGAATCGCCTTCGTTAAGCGAGCGCTGGCGGGGAGCGCGCGATGCCTCAGCGACAAGATCGACGTGCGCGGCTACTTCTACTGGTCGGCGTTCGACAACTTCGAATGGCTATTCGGCTACCAGCCAAAATTCGGCCTGATCGCAGTCGACCGTGAAACCCAGCGCCGCGCGGTCAAGCCCAGCGCCGAATGGCTGGGCCGCATCGCGCGCGCCAACGAGGTCTAGCCGTTTGGGCGGAAGGGTTCGAACCGATTTACCTCGGCTAGCGTGAGCCGGCCGCCACTGCCTGCGGCGGCTTGACGTAGGGTTCGCTACCGGGCTAAAAGGTCCGTGTTAAAGCTAAACTGAAAATTCCGGTTCATTACGCTGACGCTTTCCATACTTCCTAGAAGGAGAGGCTGATTCGGCTATGCCAACTGCGGAGTATTTCGCACCGACCGAATTACGAGACGCATTGAGATTGTTGGCCGAGCGTGGGAACCAGATCACCATACTGGCCGGTGGTACTGACCTTGTTCCACAGTTCAATTGCCGCGAGCTACGACCGCATGCGCTTCTCTATATCGGCAAGCTGGGGCTGAATTACATTATCGCGAAGAACGGTGGCCTCGCCGTCGGATCTGCCACAAGTCTGGAAGAGATAGCGACGAACCGTCTGGTCTTCGAGCGCGCCCCTGTGTTGGCCCAGGCGGCCGCTGAGATGGGTAATCCTACGATCCGAAACGTGGCCACGATTGGAGGCAATCTAGCCACGGCGTCGCGCGCGGCGGATATGCCACCCCCGTTATTGGCCTTGGATGCCGAGTTGAGTCTGGTCAGCGAGCGTGGCGAAAGAGTCATCCCGATCGGGGAGTTCTTCAAGCGGGCGCATAAAACTGTTCGCCTGGCCGATGAGCTGCTGACCGAGATACGTATTCCATCGGTGAAGGGTCAAACCGCATTTGTCAGGCATGGCCGGCGAAAAGTCTTTTCGTGTTGTGTAGCCAGCGTCGCAGTCCGGGTGGTGATGGATGGCGGCAAGTGCGCCGACGCGCGCATTGTCGCCGGGTCCATGGCTTCCACGCCTGTTCGCTGTCTTGGGGCCGAGGGAATCCTCCAGGGCAAGCACCTAACGTCTGAACTCGCTGTCGAGGCCGCCGCGCAAGCGGTCGGGGAGTGCAAGCCCATCGATGATGACCGTGCCACGGCTTGGTACCGGCGCCGGGTCATCAAGGTGCTTATCGAAAGAGCTATCAATCGGGCGAGCGATCTGTAGCAGGGGTGCGACGATGAAATATGTCCTGTCCTTTACCGTTAACGGCCAGCCAGTGGAAACGCTGGCGGAGCCGACCGCCTCGTTGTTAGACATCCTCAGGGACCAGTTGGACGTCACCAGTCCGAAGAGGGGATGCGAATCAGGGGATTGCGGAGCATGCACGGTTGTTGTCGACGGAAGGGCGGTGCCGTCCTGCCTCACCACGGCGTTGACCGTAGCCGGCAGCGAGGTTACCACGGTCGAGGGCTTGATGGGGGATGGCCAGCTACACCCTTTGCAACGTGAATTCTATGAGCGTTGCGCCGCCCAGTGCGGGTTCTGCACCTCCGGAATGCTGATGGCGGCGAAAGCTCTGCTGGACCGCAACCCTTCGCCGACGCGGGCGGAAATCGCCCTAGCCATGTCCGGCAACCTATGCCGGTGCGGCGCTTACGTCCAGGTGATGGAAGCTATTGAGGCCGTGGCCGGACGGAAGTGCGAGGTCAAAGCCGAGGACACCAGAGAGAGGGAGTAAGCGATCATGCCTGCGAATGAGGGAACTACGGCGCGACCCGCGCGTCATGAAATCCACAAACCCGAAAGTGCCACCAATCTACAAAACGAGTCCACGTACAAGTATATCGGCCAGCCGACCCCGAGGTACGACGGAATTGCCCAGGTAACCGCCACCAACGCCTACGTCGATGATATCCGACTGCCGGGAATGCTGATAGAT
>JAKAVN010000059.1 GCA_021827495.1 Deltaproteobacteria bacterium
TTAAGAATCAGACTCGAGTCCCCACTTGTGCTTGTTTTCCGCGATCTCGTCGGAAGTAGGGCTCGGCTTTTCCTCGTATTTCTTGACGCGAAAACGACCCGGCGCGCTGACCGTCCCGGCGTTTAGCGCGACATCGTCCTTGAACAGGTCAGGTACGGCCGGCTCCTCGTAAATCGCTTGCCACGGACACTCCGGCTCGCACGCACCGCAATCGATGCATTCGTCCGGATTGATGTAGAGCTGATTCGGGAGCCCATCTTTGCCGGGCTCAAGTGGTTCGTAAATGCAATCGACCGGACAGACGCTGACGCATCCCGTGTCCAAGCAGTCAATGCAAAGCCTCGTTATGACCCAGGGCATGAACCGTGCTCCTTTATCGCGCCACCGGCACGTCTACTTGCCACTGGTATGGCGGCCGTACGGTATCGGAGCACGAGCAAATCCTCTTCCTGGTCCGACGCTTCCGAGAGTTCGTCGAAGCCTCGCCGGACGATCACGTGACAGGTGGTGCAGGCGCAGTTGCCGCCACACACGTGCTCCAAATGCACGCCATGGCCGAGCAGCACATCAAAAATCGATCCCGGCTTGCCGTCATGCTGAAACGGCGCCCTTGCGGTATCGAACATCACCCGTTCTGGCTGCCCGTTCTCGAAAACGATTCGAATGATGGCCAGCCTTTCGCTGCCCGCATGACTTGCCGCCTATTGGGTCTGCCCTTCGCTCGCCGCCATCGCGATTCCGCCATGGCTCAGCGCCGCGCCGGCGCGCATCTCGGCCGCCACGTAGATCGCCTCGACGATCTCTTCGTCCGTCGCACCAAGCCGCTTCGCTCCCCGTACGTGCCCGTCGATGCACCAGGGACACTGTGTGACATGCGCCACGGCAATCGCGATCAGATTCTTGACCTTGCTCGAAAGCGCACCGTCCTTGAACACGGCTTCGCTGAAGTTGGCGAATGCCTGCGCGGTTTCGGGTTTCAGATGCCGCAATTTCTGACGGTGCTTCGCCGCGTCTTTTACATAGAAGTCAGCCATGATTGTCTCCTTGCGGGCCGTCAGCGTGATGGCCCGTCTGATTAAATTCGCCGCCGTTAACAGACGACGCCGACAGTTCTGGACATTGCAGGGTAAAGTGAACGATCCCGGCGCCGTTCGCGTGATGAAGAATGCATCCGCTCTTGCGCAGGACCCCGAGCATTCGGCTGTTATCACCTAAAACGTCAGCTTCAAACTCGGTGATGCCGCTCTCGTGAGCGATGCGGCCGAGGTGCCGAATGAGCAACGGCCCGATGCCGGCGCCCTGGTATTCGTCGAGCACCGCCAGCGCTATCTCAGCCCGAGAGGGGACCTCCTTGCGGATGTAACGGCCGACTCCGATGAACCGCTCTTGGCCCTTCTGCCAAGAAGTTGCTGCGAGGCCGACGTGTCGAATGAAGTCGAGCTCCGTGTACCGCGCGAGGTCTTCGGCGGTCAGCTGCCGTTTGTAGCCGAAGAAGCGGAAGTAACGCGTCTTCGCACCGAGCCCGGTGAAGTGTTCGAGCAGGCGCAGCTTATCGTCTGAACGGATGGCCCGAATGTGGATCGCAGCCCCGTTGCTCAGGGCTTCGTCCGCAGCGTACGAGCGAGCATCGATGGTTCGCGGTGTGGCATCAGTAGCCATATCATCTCCCGGATGAACCACTTGCCGTGCGTAACGCCGCCGATTGCCGTCCAGAGTCCCGCGCGCCCCCACATCGCGCCGGGGAATCGACGGCTGACTCGATCACACAGGCTTTTTCCGCCGCCTTTTCGAAGAAGTATCCCGAGCCGCCCTGGCCCACGATCGTGAGCAGATCTCTCCCGTTCAAAACGCGTATGCCGCCGAGGATGGCAATTCCGTGCTTGAAAAATGGGCGCGGCCACAGAGGAGTAGTCGGGCCAGCCATGACGCGCACGCGCGCGCCGTCTGACCAGCTCAGCAGTTCCTCGATTCCACCCTCCACCAGCGTCGAGCCGGAGAAAATCACCACGCTCGCGTCCTTCAAAGCTTCCGCAGCGCGTTCGGGCGGCACCCAAAGGGCCTGCTCGTCGGGCTTGAGCGCGTCGCGATGCTTGTCGATTACCCTGAGACCTGCCACTCGTCCCTTGAGCTTCTTTATGAACGGGACGAACGCCCCCACCGTCACGACTTCGTCGGCGGGAGCGATGCCGGCCGCATCCAACGCGTCGAGCTTCTCGCGCAGCGCGCCCCTAGGGAGCCCATGACGATTGATTGCCGCAGCCGAGAGCGCGTTGAGCGTCGCGATGCCGACGGCTCGTCTGAGAGCGCTCGGCGAAAGTGCATACCCAGCCGTCTCCCACGCCTTAACGCCAATCAGGCGACCGGCCGGCGGCGCTCCGGCGGCGGTTTTCGGGCAACATACCGTGTCGCTCAAGTCGCGCGGTGTGAAGGCGACTCCAACATCGCCAGTCGAAATCTCCACCGCCGTGTAAAACACTCCGACACGCGCATCGCTTACCAGCGGCTCGTCGGCGTAATTCCTGCGCAAATCCGAAAGCCATTCAGCTACGAGTTCCATGACGCTCTCCAACGAATGCTCTTGCCTACAGCCAGCCCAGTTGACGTTTGCCCTTCTCGGAAATCATCTGGGGCGACCACGGCGGGTCCCAGACCAGTTCGACGCTGACGTTCTCGACTTCTTCGTACTGGACCAAAATCGCCTCACGTACTTCCTCGGTCAGATACGAATGCATGGGACAGGCGGGCGTCGTCATGGTCATCACGATGCGCACGTTGTCGCCCTTGATCTCAGCGCTGTACACGAGTCCGAGATCGACGATGTTGACGCCAACCTCTGGGTCGTTGACCCCGTGTAACGTGTGCAAAATGTGCTCTTCGCTCACCATGCTCGCCCTCCGAGCTTCAAGCTCCGACGTTCCGCGGAGCCGCGCGGGTTTTGGCCTCAGCCCCGCCGCCCGATCCGAACCCGCCAGACCTCCGGGCCCTGTTCGAGATAATTCCAGGAGAACTGACCGGTGTGTTCCGCCTCGAACTGGTAGTAGAGCGGCCGCGGGTCGTGGTCGTTGATCAAAATAAACGCCTCGCCCGGCTTAAGCCCGGTATAGGTGTCGAAGATCAGCGTATGACGCTCCCGCGGCACCACGTTGCGTACATCCAATGGACGATCCTCCGGCATTTTCTTTTCCTCCTCGTATGATTCGTGAATCGCTTGCAGGATTTGACCCTGATGGGTTTCGTCGAGATGTTCTTCGATCAGCGGCAGATAAACTCGCTCTTCCTTGGCCAGATGAAGTTCCACAATCGCGTCGAGCTGGAGCGAAAGTTTCCGCAGTTCGCCCAACAGTTGGGCTCGTTCGTTGTCGGCCGCGCCCTCGAGCCGGTTCGTCACCAGTTCAATTCTGCTGACGTAGTCGTTGATGAACTCATGGTCGACCATCATGGTCGCGGTCGGCTTGCCGTGTTCCCGCACGAGCTTATCGACAGGACCATAGAGATGGCGCTCTTCGCCGCGCGCATGAGGCAACAGGTCGCCCTTCAAAAAGGCCACGAACGCGTCGCGCTCGCTCTGCGGCTCGCCACCGCCCACCCCTCGCGCATGCGCCTTCAGGGTCTTCGCCAAAGATCGATGATGCTTTCGGACTGCGTCACAAAGAGTGCTCATGGCCACATTTCCTTTTCCGAGCTTCGCGCCAGGTTCAACTTCCGCGCTTGACCGGACGGGTCTGTAAGATGTATTAAATATATAGCTTATCTAACGATGGTCAAGGGCAATGCGCAAGAAGAAAGAATTAAGCGGCAAGGTCGGCGCGGCAGGAGCGATCCGCGAACGCCCGGTCCTCGATTTGGGAGAACTCCCCGAGCGCGAACGCGCACGCGCGCTGCGGGCGTTTGAACGCCTCGCACCCGGCGATTCCCTTGAGGTTGCGGTCCGTCGGCAGCCAGGACCACTTTTCTTCGAATTACAGAATCACTGCGGCCGTGACTTTTATTGGTGGCCGCTCGAGCGCGGCCCGCTCGTATGGCGGGCGATGCTGTCCAAGCCAGCGCACGGAGCACAACCGACGGTCGCAAGTGTTATGGGCGCCGATCATTACCGCCTGCATGAGCTCTGGCGTGAGTTCGAGTTGACGGCTGAACTCTGTCAGATTGACGCTCTCCACCGCCGCTTGGGGGAATTGTCATTGGGACTGAGGCGCTACATCGACATCGAGGAAGCCGTGCTCTTTCCCCTGCTCGAAGCGCAAACGGGGATGGATGGTGATGGCGCAATCGGCGCGATGCGATCGGAACACCGCGAGATCGAGCGCGTGGTGGATCAACTCGATAAGCTCCGCCTGACGAGAGACTGCGCTACAATCCTGCAGACCTTCGACCAGCCGGTTGAGCCGATGGCGCTTTTCCGGAGCCACTACCGCAAGGAGGAAGCGGTTCTATATCCACTCATGGACATGGTCTTCAGCCACGCAGAAGAGAGGGAACTCTTGTCGCTTATCCAAGCCTTTGAAATCTAGCCATGCAGCTCACCTATTACACGGACTACTCTCTGCGGGTCCTCATGTATCTCGCCATTCGGCGCGACCGCATCGCCAACATCTCGGAAATCGCCGAGTGTTATGGCATCTCGCGCAACCATTTGGTCAAGGTCGTCCACAACCTGGCTCGCGGCGGAGTCATCAAAAGCTATCGCGGCAAAGGCGGTGGCATCGAGCTGGCTCGCGATCTCAAGGAGATCAATATCGGAGAGGTCGTTCGTTACACCGAGGGGCCGCTTAAGCCCGTCGAGTGCTTCGATGTCGAACGGAATCGCTGCGTTATCGCGAATGTTTGCGGCCTCGCGGACGCGATCGCGGAGGCCTGCAACAGCTTCTTCGCCACCCTCGATCGCTACACCTTGGCCGATCTCGTCAAGCGCCGCGAACGCCTGAGGAAAGTACTCGCCCCGCGTCCAAGCCTCAACTGAACCGGGGCATCAGACCGCCGGCTCCTATGGTCTTCGAAGGGCGTAGAACCCGAGAAGGCCAATGCCCGCGATCACGGTTCCTCTGCCAAGGTCCCGCGTCAGGGTCACACCTCCCCAAATCACCGCAGCGAGCAGCAACGCTCGGGCGGTGCCGAGCAACGGCGACCGCTGCCACCCTCGCAACGACATATCGAGCATCCCACGAATCATCTGTAGCGGGGATACCGAGCCCAGCGTCCATAGCCTGCTGAACAAACTTCGCATCGTGGTCTTCCAAGCGCAGAGAATGAACTCGCGAACCTGCGACCGTTCACGGGTCGCGGCGGCCCAAGCTTGTCCTCGCGAGCAGCGCCGAACCCTCCTCCTTGCCGAACGCCCGGTCCATCATTGGATAGAGCATGCCCTGTTCCTTTTTGTCGTGACTCTCCGGGAGGAAAACGCATTCGCTCGCTCGACAACCTGAGCCGAGTCGCCTCCGCTGCCGAGCGTCGTTATCATGTCCTGGACCAAAGCTTCCATCTGACGATGCTCCATTCTCATCACTGTGGTTGGCCCCCCCAGTTTTCATCCCGGTGCGTTCCTCGAAGGCGCGGAAAAACATCTCCTCTTCGTCCCGAATATGTCGGCGCAGTTCTTTCCCGAGAACCTCCAGCCGCGCCGTGCGTTCAACTGGCGCGCCATTTTCAAGGGTGCTTCGCGCACTACTCCACAACGCCTCTAGGCGATGATGTTCGTTGCTGACCAGGCCGCTGAAAGAATTTCACGTCCGCATCGATTGCACTTTGCCCCACTCGCTCCTGCTGTCAGGGATGTTGTCGAAACATATCTCTACGATACATATTTCACGGATATGATCAATCGAGCGCTCGGCTGATGAGGCGGATTCTGTGCGCTGCGCGGCCAGGCATTGCGTCACATGGCTGATAAAGGCGTTGAAACGGCAAATCTGCTCGTCCCGGCGGAAAGGAGATTCAGCGCCGTCGCCACACCGATTCTATCCTATTATTGGTTCCGTTTAGGCGAGCTACTGTGCTAAATAGCATAAGATATGAAGACCCTCGGACAATTCCTCGTTGACCGGCGCAAGGAGCTTGGGCTAAGCGGAAGAGAGGTGGTGGCGGGCGTCCGCAACGCCGGCGGCAAGCCCATCTCGATCCCCTACCTGGTGGATCTCGAACACGACCGCCGCAAGCCGTCGGACGAAGTGCTGGAGCAACTGGCCAAGGCGCTTAAGGTCGACGCCGACCTGCTCTACTACCTGTCAGGCAGGATGCCTCGCGATCTCACCGCGAGGGGCGTAAAAGAAGAAGAAGTAACCGCGGCGTGGAAGGCTTTTCGCCGGGAAGTCAAGCGGGAGAAAAAGCCGTGAAAATGGTGGCGGACCGCACGGGGCGCTTCAAGAAGCGGCCGTATTGGGAGACTTCAGAGCTTGAGCAGAAGTGCGAGGAAACCATCACCGGTTTTCTGCGCGAACGCTATGGATTTGAGCGGATTCCGGTTCCGACCGAAGCGCTAACAGTGCTGCTCGAGCGTGACGCCGCCGAGCTCGACCTTGCCATGGACCTCTCGGATGAGACCTACGAAATCTTCGGCTACACCCAGTTTGAACGTGGCAAGAAGCCGCTCGTTAAAATCGCCCGCGAACTGTGGGAGCAGCGGCATCGCAACAACCGCTTCCGGACCACGCTTACGCACGAGTATGGGCACATTCTGCTCCACGCATAACTTTACGACAAGTACGCGACTTCGAGCGGCCCGCAGCTCTGTTACTGGCACAGCATGCTTCTGACCAGCGCGGTCGTTGACTGGTTCGAGTGGCAGGCGGGCTACGCCTCGGGCTGCCTGCTGATGCCGGAGAGCTTCATGCGGCGCGCGGTGGAGGCGTATTTCCGTGGCCGCAAGGAGCAGCCGCCGGTTGCCAAGGGCTCGCCCGAAGTGTCAGCGCTCTGCCAGCGTATTTCCCTCGCGTTCGATGTATCCGTCGACGCCGCCACAGTGCGGCTCAAGCAGCTCGGCCATCTGACCGAGTAACCTCCCCTTCCTCGCCGGAACCGGCGCCGCGGCAGTTCTTTTCCGCTTGACAGCGCTCGCCGTTGATATTAGCTATGTAGCGAGCTAGGCGAGTAGCTGCAATAGCCGACAGCCGAAGCAAGCGGGAACACAACCAACCGGCGGAAACTGAGCGAATCACGACTGAGCCCGCAGACGGACGAACGCCACGGAGGGTGCGCAATGAAGAGAGCGTCCAAGCGAATCCACAGGTTCCTCGCTACGGCTGTCGCCGTCACGACGGCAGCGCTTCAGCCCGCGTCATCCTGGGCGACACCTGGCGCAGGGTTCCCTTGGGACCAGCCGCTGGAAGCCCTGCAACAGACCCTGATCGGTCCGGTGGCGCACTCGCTCATCGCCATGTCGTTCATCGGCGCGATCTTCGCTTATGCGATAGCCGGTGACAGTCAAGTCGCCCGCCGGCTTGCCAGGGCGGGACTCGGCCTCAGCGTCGCCCTCGGCGTGCTGTGGGTGATGAACTACCTCCTTCTTAACTGTGTCCGGTCGTGAAGCGAAATCGGCGCACAACAAATGCAAACATCCCGGAATCTTTGGAGGCACGATATGAAACTCGCCCGTATTGAAAAACCGCTCCGTTCGATACAGGTGCGCGTCACGCTCGCCAGCGATCTCAACGCCGCGCTCGATAGCTACGCGCGCTACTACGAGCGAGTTCACGGTGACCAAGTGGAGCCGAAGGCGCTGATCCCAGAGATCATCCACGCCTTCATTGACGCCGACCGCGAGTTCCAGGTGTGGCAACGTTCCGCTGACAACCGCAGTCATCGCAACGGTTCCGCTGCTACTTCCAGCGGCAGTATCGGAGCACAGAGGTGACTGCCGGAAGTGAGGCGCCCGCAGACGTGCTCGGCACAGAGCCTCGCACGTGAGATTTGCTGACGCGTCACTCATTGCGAAATGAAGCCTGCTTGCAGCAGCGAAACGGCGGATAGTGGCAACCCCCCCGATTTCATAATGCAAGCGGGGCAATTCGTGACGTGCTTGCAGACATCGGAGCGGAGAACCGCAGACGCACAAATCCTTGATTTTTCGACACAAGCAGACGGCTTACCGCTGCTTGCAGGCCGGGAGGTTCAATCATATGGCCGAAGAAGCGAGACATACGTACACGATCAGACTTCCGGAGCGCATTGCCGCGCGCATCGAGGAGCAGGCGTCTGGTCTCGGCATCGCGCCGACCACGCTGGTCCAATCACTCCTCACGCGCCAGTTCGACAATGGTCCGGCTGAGCGTCTAGCTCTCGATCCCGCCGCCTTGGCGACGCTTGGCGCCAAGCTCGATGCGCTCAAAAAGATCTGCGAGTCACTCAAACAAACAGAATCCGAACGTTACGGCCAGCTGCTTTTCGAGGTGGTCAAGACCCGCGCGGCGCTCTTCCACTCGCTCGACCAGAATCTCAGTGCTCCGGTGGTCGACGAGATCATCGAGGCATCAGAGAAGAGCGCCCAGCAGTATATCGCCCGGCTTGCCGGAGCGGGGGAGGCCAAATCATGAGAGCGCATATCCATCGGGCGGTCGGATGGCGCGCCGATAGCGCGTCGCTGTCGATGTGGACGCAACTTGCGGCGCGGGCAGTCGCCGTCACGGTTACGTTCTGGGCGCTCTTGACGCTCGCCCTCGTCTGGTTCTGGACCGGCCGCTATGGCGGAGCGGCGGCCCACCGCTACTTCGCCCGCTGGATGTTGACCTGGTTCTTTACCGAGGAAATCCCGCTGCCGTTCGGCTCAATGCCTTACCGTGGTGGGCGCTACACGATTCCGAGCATGTACCGGTTCCTCTGCTACAAATACTACTTCGGCGGCTCTTTCCCCGGCTGGTTCTGGCACTACGCATGGTGGGGACTGTTCCTGACCCTGCTCATCGTGGCGGCGATCATCGTGGTGCTGTTCCGGCCGGAGCGTGACCCGACCGAGGAGCGCTATGTGCGCGGCGCCGACGTTACCTCGACGCGCCGGCTGGGCCGCGCGCTTGCGGGCGACGGCATCGAGATCGGCGGCATCCGTATTCCGCATATGCTTGAGGCCCAGCATTTCCTGTTCGTAGGCGCGCCGGGCTCGGGCAAATCCACCGCCATCCGGCGCATCCTGCGGCAGGTCTAGGCGCGCGGAGAAACCGCCGTAGTCCTGGACCCGGAGTGCGAGTACGTGCCGGAGTTCTACCGCTCCGGTCGCGGCGACTTGATTCTGAATCCGCTCGACGCACGCTGCCCGGCCTGGTCGCCGTGGTGGGAGCTGAGGCCGGGGAGCGAGGCCATGGAGGCTGAGGCGCTGGCGGCGGCGCTCATCCCCGACCCGCCTAACATGTTCAATCAGAGCGGCGGCGACTTCTTCTTCCGCCAGTCGGCGCGCACGCTGATTGTCGGGATGCTCGACAGCATCCAGTCGCGCGAGCCGAGCGATATACCCAAGCTGCTCGCTCTGCCCCGAGCCAAACTCAAGGAGGCGCTGCGGGCCACCGCGGCCGAGGCGCTGATCGATCCCGGCGCGCACGAGCAGGGCGCTGGCATCATCGCAACCGCGTATAACGCGACCAACTCCTTCCGCCACCTTCCCGCGCCAGGCGAGCGCTCTTGGAGCGCGCTCGAATGGGCACAAACGCGGGAAGGATGGCTGTTCCTCAGCTCCACCGAGGACTCGCGCGAGGCGGCGCTCCCGCTGCAAAGCGTCTGGCTCGATTGCATCATCCGCCGCCTGATGGCGGCACAGGATCGGCGTGAGAGGGTTTGGATAATCGCCGATGAGATTCCGGTGCTGAAACGCCAGAGCCAGCTTGAGGCACTGGTAGTACGCGGACGCAAGCGTGGGCTGTGCGCGGTACTCGGCTTTCAGGCCATCACGCAGCTTCGGGCGATCTACGGCCACGAGCAGACCGCGACGCTGGCCGCGGCGCCAGCGACCAAGCTGATTCTGCGCACGGGCGAAGCCGAGACCGCGCGCTGGTCGAGCGCCCAGATAGGAGAGCGCGAGATAAGCCGCGCGCAGATCGGGACCAATACCGGCCTTCGCGATCATCGCGACAGCTTCAGCGTCCATCCACAGCGCGTGACCGAGAGCGCCGTGCTTGGCAGCGAGATCCAGCTCCTGCCGCCGTTCGAGGGCTACCTCTGCATCACCGGCCATCACCGGGCGCGGGTGACGATCCCCAATCTCCCTCCAGCAAGGCGCGAGACCGGCTTTGTCCTGCGCGTCACAATCGCCGCGCCCAACGAGTCGCCGGTAGCAGGAAACGATAACAGCGAGATTCCAATCCAGACCGACAATGATAACGGCCCCGCCCTGCGCCAGGTCGCCCCGGCGCCGAGCCGTCTTCGAGCTTAAGCCATGCTGGTGATGTCGAGAGGGGCGCTCAGCGCCGCGCAGGCCGAGACCTACTACGAGGAGAAATACTCGCAGGACGACTACTACACCGAAGAGCGCCGCGTGATCGGGCAGTGGTTCGGCGAAGGCGCCGCCGTGCTTGGGCTCGGAGGCGAGGTCGCATCGGAGGACTTTCGCGCCGTGCTCCACGGTGTGCGGCCCTCGACCGGCGAGGTTATCGTCCGCAATGCCAACGGTCGCAGCGAGCGGCGCGCCGGATGGGACGCGACCTTCAACGCGCCCAAATCGGTCAGCATACAGGCCTTGGTCGGTTCCGACGCAAGACTGACAGAAGCGCATCGCGCCGCCGTCAGTCGGGCACTGGTCGAGCTCGAACACTACGCGCTTTCGCGCCAGAAGGGCGGCAGCGAATGGGTCGTCACCGAGAACATCGTCGCCGCCCGCTTCGACCACATCGCTGCGCGGCCGGCCAAGGGCGCCGTTGATGGCTATGGTCCCGACCCGCATCTCCACACCCACGTCGTCATCGCCAACATGACCCGGCGTCCCGACAGCCAATGGCGCGGTCTTGATCCAGTCGAAATTTATCGCTCGCAGGGCTTTGCAACGGCCGTATATCGGTCCGAGCTTGCGCGTGAAGTGCAGCGCCTCGGCTATCGGATCGATGTGACCGGTGCGGACGGCCGTTGGGAGCTTAGGGGATACAGGCGCGAGCAGGTGATGGCGTTCTCGCGCCGGCGTCAGGAGATCGAGGTGGAAATGGAACGCCAAGGGCTAAACGGCGCCGCCGCCGCGCAGAATATCGCCCATCAGAGCAGACTATCCAAGGACGGACGCAGCGAAGATGAACTTCGCGCCGAATGGCAGGCCCGTGCGCGCAATTACGGAATCATGATCGAGTGCGTTGCCAAAAACGCGCAGAGAAGTGGTTCGGTTGCGCCTGACTCGCGCGAATCCATCGCAGATGCGTTCCGCTTCAGCGTCGATCACAATACCGAGCGCGAGGCAGTCATCGACCGCCGCGGACTCGAGACCGTCGCGCTTCAGCACGGCATGGGCAGAGCTAATCTCGCCCGGATGCGCGATGAGAGTGATCGCCTTGAACGAAGCGGCCAACTCATCCACGCCGGCGCTTCGGTATCCTCGCCGCAGGGTGCCTACACGACGCCCGAGATGGTCGCGCTGGAGCGCGGCAACCTCGACCTCATGCGCGCGGGACAAGGCCGAACCCGCCCCATCGCTAACGTCGACGAGGTCCAGGCGTGGACCACCAGAAAAGGACTGCTCGCCGACCAGGCGGAGGCAGCCAAGCTTACGCTAACGATGACCGACTGGCTCACGGCAATCGAAGGAAGCGCCGGCAGTACCAAGACCACGACGGTCGCGGCGATTCGAGAGTTTGCTGAAGAGCACGGCTACTCGGTGCATGGCTTCGCCCCGACCACCCGCGCCGTCAAAGCGCTGTCCGAAGCCGGTCTCTCCGCCCGCACGGTGGCGAGCCCCTTCGAAAACAAGCTCTCCGACCCGAGCCGAAGGCAACTGTGGATCATCGATGAGTCCAGCCTCTCGCCATCGCGCCAGGTAAACCGCCTGCTCCGAAAAGCGCGCGAGGCAGGCGTCGAGCGCATCGTCTTCGTCGGCGACCAGCGCCAGCATTCCGCCATCGAGGCAGGAAGGCCGGTCTACCAGATGCAGCAGGCTGGAATGACTGTCGCCCGGCTGGAAACCATACGCCGCCAGCACGACCCGCAACTCCGCAAAGCGGTTGCGCATGTCGCGGCGGGGAAAATCGCCGATGCGCTGACGCTTCTCGACCGCCAGCGTCGCATCCGCGAGATACCGGATATCGGCGAACGCTACCATGCGATCGCGATGGAGTACCTTGCCGCCCACGAGGCCGGAGAGCGCGTGCTGGTCGTAAGTCCTGCCAACGCCGAACGCCGACAACTGAACGGCACGATCCGGGAAGCCCTCAAACGAACCGGGCACGTCGCCGCGCATGGCATCGAGCAAACCATGCTTGTCAGCCACGACCTTACGCGCCCGCAATGCAAAGCATCCCGCAGCTACGAGGTCGGAGAGATCATCCGCTTCACGCGCGGGAGCAAGAAAATGGCGCTTGATAAAGGCAGCTATGCGACGATTGAGGGGGTTGACCGCGAGGCCAACCGGCTTGTGGTCCGGACCGCAGCCGGTCAACGCTTCGCGTACAATCCGCGCCGACTGTCTGGCGTCGAGGTCTTCCGCCAAGAGCAGCGCGTCTTCGCCACTGGCGATCGCATTCAGTTCCGCGCGCCCGACCGGGCGCTTGGAATAACTAGCGGTGAGTATGCAACCGTCGTCGCAATCGACGACCGCAGAGCGCTGCTTCGACTCCATGGCGGAAGCGAGGTAAGCGCTGCACTCCAAAGGCTTCGCCATATCGATTACGGCTACGCCTCGACCTCACACTCAAGCCAAGGCGCCACCGTCGATCGCGTCATCGTCAACGTCGATACGATGCGAAGCGTCGAACTAGTGAACCAGAAGCAATTCTACGTCTCCATCAGCCGGGCGCGGCATGCGGTGAGTCTGTACACAGACGACCGTGCCAGACTCGACTTGGCCGTGGAGCGTAGTCGAGAGAAATCGATGGCGCTGGAGCGGCTGCGCTTCAACCCTCAACGCGACTTCAGAGTCGTTCCTGAACGAGACCTCCACAAGCTCCACCATGGCCATGGCATGCGAAGATGACACGTTCGGTACGGGTAGTTGCGGCCGCAGGGGATCGAGGCTGCGATCGGCGGTGTCATTTGTGGCTGGTCGCGGCGTGCAGCCCTTGGCCAGCGGAAGACCACTGGCCAGCGGGCCGCTAAGCGCCGCGACTGCGCATCCCAAAATCTTACCCCCGCCCGACCCCACCACCCGCACTTTTCCCGTCGCCCTCAATCCGCGCTTGAAAGGGCGACGGGGAAAAGTGCTCAGTCTGAGCCAACATAAAGGACGCTGCGAGGCTTGGGACTCGGGCGCGATCAGCAGGATCACGATCACGACGCAAGTACGTCACTTGGTCCTGCATCGCTTTCCTTTCTTGGTCACTTATATTGCACGCGGTCGGGGCGTCCTGATCTTCGCCCTTGCTCACGCGCCGCTGGCGACCGGACTATCGGCGGGCGAGAGCCGGGCAGTAGCCGGGTGCGGCCGACGGACCATCCTTGCTCTTCCGAAGTGAGCGCTTGACTTGCGACTGGCAGTTATACTAGCTAAATAGCTAACTGACTTAGAGCACGGCGAGACGAGTAACATGGCGCCTTCAAATCTGAAGACCGAGCGGGAGCGGTTAAGTTTGGCTGCGAGGCAGGAGGCTTTCAAGACCACCCTGCGTGCAACCGGCGGCGAGGTTAAAGTTCGCGAGCTCTTCCAACTAATGACCGCCGAGGAGGCGGCCGGGTTCCTCGCGCTTGAGGTTGGCACGGTGCGCAACCTGACTTATCGTCATGAAATTCCTTCCGTGAAGATCGGCACGCGAGGCGTGCGTTACAGACTGATTGACCTTATCGCCTGGAGCGAGCAACGAAGTCGCGTGGCTGTCGGATGAACGAACGCTGCGCCGCGTCTTTGGCGAATCAACGGAGGCAAAATGGCACGGCAAGGCAGCAGAGATCGCGGGCTATTCGAACGTCCAAAAGGCTCCGGCATTTGGTGGATTCGGTACTACGATGATTTGGGCCGGGAACGTCGTGAAAAGGTTGGGCCAAAGGGCCTGGCTCGCCGACTTTACGAGAAGCGCAAAACTGAAGTGCGCGAAGCTCGCTATTTTCCTCCCGACCGAGCTCGCCGCGTGCTTGCGCATGAAATCGTCGAGGACTACCGCACGTGGTCGGAAGAATCCGGCCGAGTGATCTCGGATTGCCGTCCGGCTTGGGAGCGCGTGCTTCAGCGCTTTGGAGACGTTTCAGCCGAGGCGCTCAAGCCGACGGACATCGAACAATGGACGCTCCAGCTTTCAAAGACGCTCAGCGCTTCATCGGTGAATCACCACCTCGCGATCCTGTCTGCGGCTTACAATCGCGCGCAGAAGCGGGGCAGCGTCTCGATAAATCCGATGCATGTGGTGAGTCGGCTTAAGGAGAATAATGTCCGCGTTCGCTGTCTCAGCGAGGAGGAAGAGAGCCGGTTGGTCGAGGCCGTTCCTGAGTGGCTCCGTCCGCTCTTGCTGGTGGCGTTACACACCGGAATGCGGAAGAGTGAGCTGTTCAAGCTGCGATGGACGGATGTGGATTTAGCCACGCGAACGATCTTGGTGCGGCAAGCGAAGTCCGGCGAGGGGCGAAGGTTGCCGATGAGCAATGAGGCTCGCCAAGCATTCAAAGCGCTTTGGGAGAAACGCCGCAAGGTTGTCGCGCTCAAGGATAGCTCACCGGAGACTCGATCTGGTTATGTATTCGCCGCACCCAAAGGCGGCTTCATGCACGCTTTTGATCGCTACTGGTATCTGGCCTTACGTAGCGCGGAAATTCCTGACTTTCACTTCCACGACTTGCGGCACACGTTTGCCTCTCGCTTGGCGATGAAAGGTGTTGATCTGTATCGCGTCCAAACCCTGATGGGACACAAAACGCCCGAGATGACCCAGCGATACGCGCATCTGAGCCCCGACACTCTGCGCGAAGCGGTTGAACGACTCGACGCAGAACCAGCGGCCTCGCGCGGGTAGAAAATCATGACGCGGCGCAGCCCATCGTGATTAAGTTCGCACGAGCCTGACCGTCCCCCTCCATTCATTGAAACTTGAAGTGCGACCTTCGAAATGATATCGTGATATCAAGTTTGGTGAATTCGAATGGCTCAACTGGTCGTCAGAAATCTCGAAGAAGGCGTCAAGGCCCGCCTCCAACGTCAGGCAAATCGTCACGGCCACAGCATGGAGGAAGAAGTGCGCGACATTCTCCGTAACGCCGTGAGGGCTGAGGAACGCGCCGCCGCTCCGCTCGGCAGCCGCCTGCGGCAGCGCTTCGCGCGCATCGGCCTGGACGAGGACATCCCGGAACTCCACGGTCAGAAGGCGAGGCCGATGGTCTTCGGTAGATGATCGTTCTCGACACCAACGTCCTCTCGGCGCTCATGCAACGCGAGACCGATCCGGCCGTGGTTGCCTGGCTCGACCTCCAGCCGTCCGAATCAGTCTGGACCACAGCGGTGACCGTTTTCGAGATCCGCTTCGGTCTAGATCTGCTCGCGCCCGGACGCCGCAGACGGCAACTCGAGGACGCGTTCAGTCGCGCACTCGATGAGGATTTCCAGGGACGAATTCTCCCCTTCGACCGCGAGGCGGCCCAGGAAGCGGCAGGTCGCGCGGCGGAGCGGCGGGCAGTCGGGAAGCCTGTCGACTTCCGCGACATCGAGATCGCCGGCATCGTCTCGGCGAGGCGGGCGACACTCGCTACCCGTAACGCTCGCCACTTCCAGGATCTCAGGATTGAGTTGGTCGATCCTTGGGCACGGCGCTAAAGAGTGAACCCGATGCCGCAAACAGGTAGGTCATCGGTGCCGGTTTTGGTGCCGGTTCGATGGTCAAATGAGGTGCGTTTGAGTGATGTCGAATGGACAGAAACCATCGATAATTCCTAGAAACACTGGCCGGTCGAAACCTCTTTGACGGATTCCCAAGCTGGACGTCGCCGGTTCGACCCCGGTCGCCCGCTCCAACAAATCTCCTTGTAAAATCAAGGCCTTTCGATGGTTGGCGGGTGTGGACAGGCTCCTCTGCTCCAGCCACTTTCTGGCAAATTTCTGGCATTTTCGGCGGGAACTCGGCTTCGAGCTGGGCGCCGAGCTTGCCGACGCGCTCCGGCTTTCGCGTCCATCGCGCGTAGTGCCGGATGATCATCTCAAGGTTGGCGTGACCCATCTGATGCGCGACGTATTGTGGATTCTCGCCGCGCGAGAGTTGCAGCGCCGCGAAGGTGTGTCGGCACTGATAGAGCGTGCGCGGACGCAGGCCTGACTTGCGGATCAACCGGCGCCAGTTACGCTCGCGCAGATTGGTGAGATCGAGCGGGCCGCCGGTCTCGCTTGCGAACACGAATTCGCTTCTCAATTGCGAACGAGCGCGCTGCTCCTGTAGCGCGCTGCGGACCGGCGCCAGCATGTCAACTTCGCGCTCGCTGTAACTGGTCTTCGGCAACCCGATGCCGCCGAATCGGCTCAGCGTCCGTCGGACTTTTATAACCTCGCGATCGAAGTCGATATCTTCCCATCGGAGCGCCAGCGCTTCGTTCGGTCGGAGTCCGGCAAAGATGAGCACCGTGAAGACCGCACGATCCTGGCCGGTTGCGGCGGCGAGAAGTCTCTGCGCTTCCTCGAACGTCAGCGGATCGACCTCAGACTTTGGCTCGCGCAGATTCTCGACGTATCCCATCGGGTCTTCGGCGATGAGCTTGCGGCGCTTCGCAGTCGCGAAAATGGTCCTGAGTCGCGCCAGCGCCATGTTGATGCGGCGCGGCTTGACCGGTGCCCCTTTGCGCGTTCGTTTTTCCTGAACCTCCGCGACGAAACGCTTGACATCGCCGTCGTCAATCGTGTCGATGCGCATGTCGGCGAGCTTCGAGGGCAGGATGTAGGTTTTCAGCAATCGTTCGTAATCGTAAAGAGTTGCCGGCGTGATTCCGGCGCGC
This sequence comes from Deltaproteobacteria bacterium, assembly GCA_021827495.1. Classification (GTDB taxonomy): domain Bacteria; phylum Desulfobacterota; class Binatia; order Binatales; family Binataceae; genus JAKAVN01. The sequence continues at coordinate 17,005 of JAKAVN010000059.1, forward strand.
CTCTCTTCGAGCCACAGCTTTGCAAATTCGCCGAGCGTTGGCCTTTCAGCCTTTTCGACTCGTGCCGTGCCGAAGCGCGTGAGACTCCTGCTTTCGGGGAACCTGGTTGTGTAATCAAGCTTGCCGGTGGCAAGCTCAAGCTCGACGTCCTTCAGGACGCGAGCCGCGGCGCGGCGGTTCTCGCGATTGTCGGGCAGGCCGAGATACTCGCGGCAGCGTTGGCCCCGATACTGAAAACTGATCAGGAGCCGGCCGCGATCGCTTTCAAGCCGCGCCATTAAGAGTTCCTCGCAACACGGTGGCCTCGAAGGTCGGCCAATGGATGACCACCTTGCGACCTATATGGCACACGCCCTCGCCTGGGCCAATACGTCCGAGACTGATCCAGTTGTAAATCGTCTTCGGCGCGATGCAGGCGCGCCCTGCCGTTTCGGGAACCTTGAGATAGTCACGTGCTTGAGACGAAGGCTCTGCATGTTCGACTACATTGTTAGACGTGGCTGAGCGCTGCATTGTTCGACTGTCCTTCGGTTGCCCTGGATTTTCCGCCGCGCCACTCCAAGTCCTCCTTGTTCGCTTGTGAGCAAGCGGAATGCCAGTCGCTCTCGCGCGCTTCGCATGTGTGAAAAGGTGCGTGGCGCAAGGCTTGGAGCGATATCGTCGCCGGCACGCGTGCCCGTAATCTTTCGCGCTCCGAGTGACCGTGCCATATTGGCAGACACGAATCGGGCGATTGTTCCCTGGACTTCCCGCTGGTCGTTACCGCCATCAAGGCGCAACGGCGGTTGAGTCACCGTCCCTCACGGCGAAGCCGCCGACGTTGGTAGTACGCCGCCATCTTCATGCGACTGCCGCAAGTTTCCATGCTGCACCATCGCCGCGTGTGGTTCTTCGAGGTGTCGTAAAAATACAGCGAACAGGAAGGATTGGCGCACCGTTTAACCAAAGATAGGTCACCATTGCACAGAAGATCGGCGGCCGATTGCGCCAGCGGAACGATGAGTTGGCGGGGCTCGGTGAGATCGGTTTCAAACCGCTCGACAAACCCGTTCTTGCCGCGCGTCAATTTGGCGCGCGTGACGCGACTGTGAAGCTGCTCGTTGATCGCGTCTAGGCCGGATTTTGGCACCTGTCTTCGAGAAGCGAGTCTCTCGGCGATTTCCGCCAACCGCATCCGGAACAGCAGCGCCCCGGCGTAGGTCTGCTGCGCCTCGCGTCCCTTGCCCCACCTCGCAAGGGCAACTTTTCGCTCGACGGCGTCGATGAGGCCGGCGTCGTGTAGCCATGTCACGAGGCCCTCGAAGTCTGGAATCGGATCGGTGCGGCTCCGAGCCGCGACCAGCGCGGTGTTCACGAAATCGAGGCAGCGGTAGTGCCCGACGAACGTAAAACTGCCGTGACTCACCCGCGACATCTCTCGGCGACCTCGAATCGCCCTCACTTTTACC
>JAKAVN010000060.1 GCA_021827495.1 Deltaproteobacteria bacterium
CGATGCTCTGCGCGGCGGCGGGCGCTTCGGCGCCCGCCGCCGCGCCCGCCGCGGTATCGGCGGGGCGCGCGGGTTCAGCGCCCGCGCCGCCGATGTTTCCCGGCGCGTCGCTGGCGCTCGCGCCGCCGACGCGCGCCGCGACGTGGGGCGGCTGGCGCAGCGACTGCGCCAGCCGCCCCACGTCGCCCTCCAGCATATGCATCCGGCGCACCTCGCCCACCGGCCGCCCGGCCATCCTGGCCAGCGCCTCCAGCATCAGGCCCTCACTCATGCCATGGCGCATCTCGCCGATGAGGACCTTCGCCGCGTACTTGGCCTCGAGCGCGGTCATCCGCGCGAATAGCTCGCGCAGCCCCTCGAGCTTGCGCCGCCGCGCGCCGCGCCCCTCGCGCGCCGCGATCTCCTCGAACGCGCGGCTGACCTCGATGAGCGTCAAGGCCGGCTCCGGCTCGCCGCGCCGCAGCCGCATCACCAGCTCGATCGCCTCGCCGAAGTCGGCCGCGGCGGTGAAGATATCCTCGCCCTGGTCCTCGCCGCCGCCGAGTTCGGCGGCGATCTTCCACACCGCGCGGCCGCTCACGTTGAGCCGCGGCTCGCCGCCCTGTTCGAGTGCGCGGCCAACCATGAAGCGCGTGGCGATCGCGGCTTCGGCGGGCGAGAGGCGGGCGAGAAAGTCGGCGGCGAGCGCGGCTATCTGGAGGCGGCTATGGGTCTGGCTCAGCGACTGGCAGACCACGGCGAAATCGAAGAAGGAGCCCACGGTTCCAGATTAAAGTCGCCCACCCGCGAGCGGCGCAATAGCGTTATTCACCAACCCTCGCGGCGCCGCTCCGATGTCGCGGCTTGTCCGGCTGTTGGTCGCCTGGGTGCTGACTTGAATGACTTCATCGCCGGCCGCTGCCTCTTTTCACCAACCCGGGCGCGGGCGCGCCGCTGGCGCGGCTATGCGAGTGGCTGCCCGGCCAGCACGCGCGCGAGACCTCGCGCTCGACGTTGCCGCCGCTCAGCACCAGCCCGGCCCGCCGGCGCTCCATCGCGGCGTTTTTGTCGCGGCTGTTGCGAGGTGCCACGACGATAGCTCGCGCGCATCCCGGCCCGCGCCGCGGCAGTGTCATGCTACCCGTGCGCGCTCATCGGATGCGCCTTCAGAAACGGCACCAGCGCTGCCACGAAGGCCTCGCGTTCCTGGTTAAAAAAGAGATGGCTGGCGTTGGGAATGAGTCTGACCTGCGCGCCGGGGATTCGCCCGGCGATTATCTCCGAGTTGCGCGCCGGCATCAGGGCGTCGCCGTCGCCGCTGATGACCAGGGTTGGCGCCTTGATTTCAGGCAGGCGATCGTAGGTCTTGAACTTGAAGGTCGCGTCGAGTTGCCGTTTGTAGGCAAAGGCCGGTGTGGGATGGGCGAGCACGCGGACGATCGCCTGCTCCAGTTCCGCGCCATGGCGCTGGAGGTAGGCCGGGGTGTAGTTGAGCGGCCACGCGCGGCGGATGAGGTCGGCGTCGGAAAGCCCGTTGCGCGGCGCCATCAGAATCGCCATCGACGCGGGCGGCGCCGGCACGGCATTGCGTCCGCCCGCCGTGGTGCAGCCGAGCGTCAGCGTCTGCACGCGCGCGGGATAGTGCAGCGCAAACTCCTGCGCCACCATCCCGCCCATCGAAACCCCGAAGATGTGCGCGCGTGCGAGGCCGAGCGCGTCCAGCAGCGCGGCGGCGTCGGCGGCGAGACCCTCGATCGAATACTCCTCGTTGGGCTTGTCGCTGCGCCCGGTGCCGCGATTGTCGTAGACGATGGGGCGGAAGGCTCGCGCGAGATCGGCGATCAGCGCCGGCTCCCACGCGAGCGCGCTGCCGCCGAGCCCCATCATCATCAGCAGCGGCTCGCCGCCGCCGTGGCTTTCGTAATACAGGTTAACGCCGCGGACGCTAACGGTGGGCATCGGTTCTTTCTCCCTGCCGCGGGGCGCTCAGGCCGTGGCGGCACGCATCGGCGCCGGCGCCTTGAGCGGCGCGCGCTCGGCTTCGGGCTTGCGAAAGCGCATGATCAATTCGCTCTTGAGGATGTAGGCGGCCTCTTCGTAGATGAAGCCGTGGCGCTCGAGGATCTCGGTGAGGCGCGCGCGGGTGTAATGCGTGATGTGCTCGTCCTTGTAGCCGCCGGGCTGCAGCAGGCCGTAGAGCGGCTCGATCGTGCGCCATCCGACGGTGGCATAGTCGGGCGTTCCGATCACCAGCATCCCGCCCGGCCGCAGCACGCGCTTCATCTCGGTGAACAGCACTTCGTCGTAGCGGATGTGCTCGATCACCTCCGAGCTGATCACGCAGTCGAAGCTCGCGTCGCGAAACGGCAGGGCGAAGGCCGAGCCGCGCACCAGCGGAATTCCGTAGCGGCGCAAAAACCGCACCTTGTTCTCGCTGTAGTCCATCCCGACCGCATTGTTGAGGCTCTGGATGATGATGCTCGAACCGCAGCCGGCGTCCAGGATGCGGCCGGCGTTGCGGGTCCAGGAGACGGTGACGGCGTGGCGGCGGCGCTGCCAGTAGCGCTGCAGCGGGATGAGGCTGTAGAACGCGCGCTCGTCGTAGTCGGCCGAGGCAATCGAGTTGCGCAGCCGCCACAGGCTTATCGCCGAGCGCAGGATGTCCATCCCGAAGCGCAGCATCCGCGCGTGCGAGCGGCCGGCCTCGCGCGGGAAATAGGTGAACGGGACCTCGGCCACGCTATAGCCTTGGGCCCAGGCCTTGACCAGGATTTCCTCCTGCACCTCGAAGTTGCGGCTGGTGAGTTCGAGGCCCGCGATCGCCTCGCGCCGGTAAAGGCGAAAGCCGCTGGACAGATCGCCGACCGGCACGCTCAGCAGCCGGCGCAGAAACCCATTGAGCAGGTAGCTTGAGAGGCGCCGGCTGAGATCGCTGTAGGCGACGCCGCCGCGCACGTAGCGCGAGGCGATCACGATGTCGGCGCGCGTGCGCGCCCGCCACATCTTGGCCACGAAGGCCGGGTCGTGCGACATGTCGGCGTCCAGCGTCAGCAAATAGCCGCCGCGCGCCTCGGCAAACCCGGTCGCCAGCGCCCCGGCATAGCCGCGTCGCCGCTCGGGCACGACGCGCGCGCCCAGCGCGGCGGCGGCCTCGCGCGTGCCGTCGGTCGAGCCGCCGTCGACCACGATGATTTCGTACTTGAGATGGAACAGTTCGGCGATTTCCCCCAGCCGCGGAATCAGCGCGCGCAGGTTGTCGCGCTCGTTCATCACCGGCAGAATCACCGAGAGATCGATAGCCATGGCACAATCCAATAGTCGGAATCGGCGGCGAATGGAACAGCCTGCGGCCGGCGAACAGGGCCGCTTGCCTTGCTTCTCAATCGCGTCACGCCGTACCTTTAGTCACGCGGAGGCGGGGCAGGCGATGAACGTGCACGGTAATTCCCGATTCAGGCTGGCGATGGTTGCGATGGTGGCCGTGGCGGCGGTGCTCACGCTCGGCACGCTACCCGCGGCGGCGGCGCGGCGCGCCCGGCGCAACCCGCGCACCAAGGCCGCGGCGCCCTCGGTAGTGCCGCTCGACCAGATCCACGTGCTGGGCGATCGCCCGGCGCCGTTCGGACTCGACGCCAAAGCCGCGATTATGATCGACGCGCGCTCGGGCGCGACGCTTTACGCTTACAACGAGCACGACAAGCTCCAACCCGCCAGCCTGGCCAAGCTGATGACCTTCTATCTGGTGCTCAAGGCGCTGCACCAGGGGCGCATTACGCCCGACACGATGGTGACGGTGAGTGAGAAGGCGTGGCGGCTTTCGATGAACAGCACGGTGTCGCGGATGTTCCTGCAGGTCGGCCAGCGCGTCGCGGTGCACGATCTGCTGTTCGGCCTGATGGTGTCGTCGGGCAACGACGCCGCGGTCGCGCTGGCCGAGTACCTGGCCGGATCGACCGACGCGTTCACCGTGCAAATGAACCAGGAAGGCAAGGAGCTCGGGCTTAGCGAGACGCACTTCGAAAATCCCGACGGACTGCCCATGCCCGAGATGTACACCACCGCCTTCGACATGGTGAAACTCGGCCGCGCGATCACCGAACGCTTTCCCGACGCCTTCACCTACACCTCGGCCAAGGAGTTCACCTTCGACAAGATCCGTCAGCGCAACTTCAACACGCTGCTGTTCTACGACCCGCGCGTCAACGGGCTGAAGACCGGCCACGTCGAGGAGGCCGGCTTCCATCTGGTCGCCAGCGCGCACGCGAACGGGATGTACCTGATCTCGGCGGTGCTCGGGACGCCGTCGGCGGCGGCGCGCCGGGTCGAGACCGAGAAGCTGGTCGATTGGGCCTTGCGCACCTACTCAAGCGTGCAGCCCGACTGGCATAAGACCCTGCCCGGCAAGCTGCGCGTGTATGGCGGCGCCGCGGACGAGGTCGCGGTGGCGCCGGCCGAGGTCCCCTACGTCACCGTCGAGCACGGGCAGGAGGGCAAGGTCAGCCTGCAAGGATCGTTCAGCGCGAGTTACCTGGTCGCGCCGGTAAGCAAGGGGCAGCGGGTCGGCGCGCTGGTGCTGATGGTCGACGGCAAGCCGCAGTCGACGATTCCGGTGCTGGCCGGGGCGGCGGTTGGCCGCGGCGGATTGCTCAAGCGGCTGGTCGATCGTCTCCGTATGCGCCTGTAACAGGCTCTTTGTCGATTTGCCGCTTTGCCGGTTGCGCGCGCGGCCCGTCATCGCCAACCCCAACCGCGGAATGCTAAAGTGCGGCCAATCCGAGATGGCCCAGAACCCACTGGAAGATTACCTCCGCGAACTTCGCGACATCCGCCGTTCCGGCTCGGCTGTTCCAGAAACCTCTTATTATCCCGCGCTCGCCGCACTATTGGATGCCGTTGGCGCAACTCTGAAGCCCAAGGTCCGGTGCATACTCAACCCGAGCGATGGCGCGGGCATCCCTGATGCCGGTCTGTTCACGCCCGATCAATTCCAGAAAGCCTCAGCCGAGGAACCTCTGCCGGGCACCAAGCCGTCACGTGGCGCCGTCGAGGCGAAGCCGGCCAATAACGACGCTTTTCTAACGGCCGACGGCGCTCAAGTATCGAAATACTGGAAGGAGTACCGCCAGGTTCTCGTCACCAATTTCCGTGACTTTATACTTGTAGGCGCCGATTCCGAGGGGCAGCCCGTCAAGCTTGAACACTATCGCCTCGCGCCGAATGAGGCGGCCTTTTGGACTGCGGCGAGTCATCCGCGGGCGCCCGCCGCCGAGCAGGGCGAGGCATTCGTTGATTTCCTCAAGCGCGTGATGCTTCACGCCGCATCTTTGGCGGCGCCCAAGGATTTGGCTTGGTTCATGGCTTCGTATGCGCGCGAGGCACTGAGGCGCGTCGAGAAGAAGAGCGAAGTGCCTGCGCTCGCGGCTATCCGGAGCGCGCTGGAAGAGGCGCTCGGCATAGAGTTTGAAAACAAGAGGGGCGAGCACTTCTTTCGCTCGACGCTGGTCCAGACTCTTTTCTACGGCGTTTTTTCCGCGTGGGTGCTCTGGACGCGCGGCCATCCGCCGTCGGATCGCAGGGCACGATTCGATTGGCTTCACGCCGGCCAGCTCCTGCGCCTGCCTGTGATGGTCGAACTGTTCCATCAAGCGAGCAATCCGGCTTCGCTCGCCGGCCTGGATCTGCCGGAAGTTCTCGATTGGCCGGGAACCGTTCTCAATCGAGTTGATCGCGGGGCATTTTTTGCCGCCTTCGAGGAGCATCACGCGGTCCAGTATTTCTACGAACCCTTTCTCGAAGCGTACGACCCGGAACTCCGTAAGCAGCTTGGCGTCTGGTACACGCCACGCGAAGTCGTGCGCTACATGGTCGCGCGCGTCGAGCGGGTGCTGCGCGAAGAACTCGGTCTTCCGGACGGCTTGGCGGCTCCAAACGTCTATGTCCTCGATCCCTGCTGCGGCACGGGTTCGTACTTGGTCGAGGTCCTTAACCGAATCGCCGAAACCCTGCGCGAGAAGGGCGGCGAGGCGCTGACGGCGCAGGAGATAAAGCGCGCCGCGATGGAGCGCGTGTTCGGCTTCGAGATTTTACCCGCGCCCTTTGTCGTGACGCATTTGCAAATCGGGCTGCTGCTCCAATCGCTCGGCGCGCCCTTCTCGGACACCAAAAAAGAGCGGGCCGCCGTTTACCTGACCAACGCGCTTACCGGATGGGAACCGCCCGATGGGTCGAAGCCGCAGATGCTGCTGAACTTCCCTGAACTGCTGCAAGAGCGCGATGCGGCAGAACGGGTCAAGCAGGCGACGCCGATCCTCGTGATATTGGGAAATCCACCGTAGAACGGCTTCGCCGGACTCGCGGTCGATGAGAAACGCGATTTGTCGCAGGCCTATCGAACCGCCAAACGCGCGCCGCAGCCACAGGGACAGGGTTTGAACGATCTGTATGTGCGCTTCTATCGCATGGCCGAGCGGAAAATCGTCGAGAAGACCGGCAAAGGGATCATCTGCTTCATTTCAAACTATTCGTGGCTCGACGGGCTTTCCTTCACCGGCATGCGTGAACGCTATCTCGACCGCTTTGACCAGATATCGATCGACTGCCTCAATGGCGACAAGTATAAAACCGGGAAGCTGACTCCCGAGGGTGAATCAGACCCGAGCATCTTCTTAACCGAGTTCAACCGGGAGGGGATTCAGGTCGGTACGGCGATCGCGTTGCTCGCGCGTCGCGAGAAATCGTGCGGCACTCAGAGTGTGAGTTTTCGCAACTTATGGGGCAAGGGGAAACGCGCGCAACTCCTCGACGAAGCCGAGAAGAATCTCGCACCGGGATACGAAGAGCTGCGGCGCGCGTTGGAACTCGGACTGCCGTTTCAGCCGGGCGCTGTCGAAAGCAACTATCTTTCGTGGCCGCTATTGCCGGAGTTGTTCCCCGTTTCTTTCCCAGGCGTGAAGACGAGCCGTGATGACGTGGTCGTGGACGTTGATAAAGAGCGACTCGTGGGCCGCATGGAACAATACTTCGATCCCGAGCTTGGAGACGCGGAAATCCGTGCGATCATCCCGACTGCAATGACAAGCACTGCAAGATTCGACGCGCGAAAGACACGTCGATATCTCATTCAACGCGGCTTCAAGCTGGAAAATATCGTCAGATATTGTTACCGGCCGTTCGACAATCGTTGGCTCTATTGGGAGCAGGAGACCGCGCTACTCGATCAGAAGCGTGAAGAATATTTCCCGCAGGTGTTTGAAGGAAACATTTGGATCGAAGCCCGCCAGAAACAGCCGATGGAACGCTTCGATCGCGGATGTGTTGTCAGAGTAATGGCGGACAACTTTGGCAATGGGCTCTCCAATTTTTTTCCGCTTTATCTCAAGGCGGGAGGTACGCCAGCGACGCTTTTCACGAAATCGAGCGTTCAGCCCGCCGCAACGCCGAATCTGAGTAAGGTTCTTGGGACGTATCTGGAATGCCTGAAGGCAGACCCGCCGGATTTCTTCCTGCACTGCGTGGCAGTACTGCACGCGCCGTCCTACCGAAGGGAGAACGCCGGCGCGCTCAGAATTGATTGGCCGCGGATTCCGCTCCCAGGCTCCAAACAGACGCTTCTTGGTTCTGCTAAACTTGGGGGCGTGCTCGCAGCCTTGCTTGATTCCGACATCCCCGTCGAAGGGGTTGCAGTCGGGAAACTCCGCCCCGAACTCAGCGTGGTCGGCGCAATCTCTCGCGAAAGCGGCGGGTCGCTAAATCCTGAAGCGGGAGACCTCGACGTAAACGCTGGATGGGGGCATCGAGGTAAGGGCGGCGCCGTGATGCCCGGTAAGGGAAAGTTCATCGAGCGTGACTACACCGCGAAGGAACGCGAAGCGATCGCGGTCGGTGCCACCGTGCTTGGCCTTTCGGAAAAACAAGCGCTCAAGTTGATCGGCGAGCGTACTCTTGATGTTTACTTAAACAATCTCGCGTACTGGAAAAACATTCCCCTCCGCGTTTGGGAGTACACGATCGGCGGATACCAGGTGATTAAGAAATGGCTCAGCTATCGCGAGCGCGGAATCCTTGGCCGCGCGCTCAAGATGGACGAAACACGCGCCGTCACGGATATCGCGCGGCGCGTCACCGCCATCCTGCTCATGGAACCCGAGCTGGACGCGAATTACGACCTCGCGAAAAAAGGGATTTATCCTTGGCCGGCTCCGGCAAGGGAGGACGCAGTTGCAGTTCCAGGTCCAGAGGGTAAGCAGTCTGCCGGGCTCTAACAGTCGAGCCTTGCTTTGTTGCAAGAAAGGCGGGTGACGGAAGTGTCAAGTGGCCGCACGGTGCTGATAGGTCCGAAGAAGATCAAAGCCGCCCCTTCGCTGGAGCCGAGCGGATTGCTCAAGCGCCTGGCCGATCGGCTCCGGATGCGCTTGTAGCAGGCTCCTTGTCGATTTGCCGCTGGCGCGGGCGCGGCCGATCCTTGGGGATCGGCCGCGCCGCGATGGCTTTGAGATACGTAATGATCCGCGCGCGCGGTCTAGCAAGGCAACCTTGCTATTTGTCTCCGCCCTCGCCGAGACCGGCCGTCCGCGTCCAGATATGCGCGCTCAGAATCGGCGTGTCGGCGGCGACGCCCGCAGGCGGAGTGCCGGGAACCACCGTCTGCTCGACCGTCGCAAGCTGCTTTCCCGACGGCCCGCCTACGTATCCCACCACCGTGTCCGTGCCGCCGCATTGCGAAGCGTTGGCCGCAGTGCTTTCGCCAGCCGTGACCGCGGGCCCGGGTGTAGCGTTAAGCGTCAAGATCGCCCTGCCGGTGGCGGTGTCAACCGTGTAAGTGCCGGCGAGTTCGCAAGTGAAGGAATCGCCCGAGCCCGGCGTACCGTAATTGATGGTTTCCTCGCCGCCGGTGATCTTGCCGGCGCCGTCGAAATTCAGAAAACCTCCAGCCACAAACGCTCGCGCCGGCGCGTCGTTATCGTTATCCCCGGTCGCGGTCGAATCGGTGATCGAAGCGTCGCTGGCGTTGCCCGCGGCGATGTAGCGCCCGTGCAGATTATGCACGCTGAAGCTTGGACCACCGCCATGGCCGTGGCTGTCGTCCGCTCGCACCGGCCCGCTCCCGGACAGCATCGCGAGCCCGAAGAGCACAAATCCGGCCAACGCCCAGCGTAGCAAGGAACCTCTGCAATCGTTCATGATAAAGCCTCCCTCCGAATACTAAAGTCTCAAAACCAAATTCATGTTGATTCGGCAAACAGTTAATTTTGAGCCGCGTCGCGCTCCCTTGTCAACAAGCCGCTCGGGAAACACGCGCCCGGGCCTCAAGCGCTTTACGCTCCAGCCTCCCGCTGAGGAATCAATAGGCGAAGAACGGGCCCGCGCCCGCGCCGGGTGTGAGCTGCCCGTCGATTCCCGTGTAGACGTTGCGCCCGAAGAAGAACGGCAGTCCGAAGTCGAAGAAGCTGCCGCCAAACGTCCCGCCTATGTCATAAAAGGCTTTGTTGCCCGTGTCCGCCAGCGAAATCGCGTCGGCGACGTTGAAGGTAACGATTGCGCTCGCGCTGCCCAGCCCGCCGCTGTTGATCGCGTGGAGAACCGACGGGGATGAGGGACAATAGAAGCCCGGTGCCCGCGCGGGATCGCATCGCGGGATCGACCTGTCGTCGAAGAACAGCGCGTTGGAGCCGCTGTCGATAAAGCCATCCATCGTGGCATTGTTGTAGGTAGTGGCGATGTTGCCCGCGCCGTCGGTTTTGTAGACCAATGCTCCGCCCAGTTTATTGTTGCCGCGGGTGTTGATCCCGAGCACGAGCTTGCCCGAGACCCAGGTGGCGCCGAGGAACGGAATCGCCGGCATCTTTAGCACCACGCCGTCGTTGTCGCCGGGCAGCCGTGGCACCGGATTCTGCACCTGCTCGGAGTCCGCCACCGGCGTGACCTTGCAGCCGGCCGCGGAGCACTGAAAATACATCGACGGGTTCTGCGGCCCCAGCGCTGCGCAGACGCCGCCGCAATCGGCCCCGAACGCGCCCACCCCCAGGATTCCGTTGAAGCCGACTTGCGCCGCACTCTGGGCCACCGGCGGACCGCCCTTGCACGCCGCGGGCATCGGGGGCCAGTTTGGGTTAATCATCTGGATCGGCAGCTTCGCGATCTTCGGCTCGCCGCCCAGCTTCACGTCGGCATACGCAACCCGTCCCCAAGTCGAGAGCGTACCGAAGGGCACGCACTCGGCGATCCGGTCGCCATTGGGCGCGGTTTCCGTCGCCAGCCGCAGATGATTGGCCTGGCCGAAAATTCTCAGCCCGAAGGAGCCTGTGTCGATCAGAATGCCGCTGATTCTCTCGCAGTTGGTGGTGCCGCTCTGGCAAATTTTCACGCTGGTAAACGGACCGTTGAAGTAATTTCCGTAGATTCCGGCCCAAACGTTGGCCTTCATCACGTTGGGTGCAACCGGAGCCTCTTCCGCGGCCAACTGCGAGGCCTGCGCCGCGTCCACGCGCGCCGCCGCCGGACCGGCCGCCAGGACCGGGAGCGGGCCGCGCGCGGCCAATATGGCAAGCGCCATCATCAGTGCCGCAGCAAACTTCCACGGAACGCGCGGCATCACTGTATCTCCGCTTCGTCCACTCCCACCGGCAGCATCGCCGGCAGCAAGGCGCGTCCCCACATGTCGCGCATGTGGCCCGCGGTTTCGACCACCACGTCGCGCCCGCGCACTGACGCATGATGGAGTCCGTGCGCCGTTAGCCCGCCGGCATAGGCGGCATCCTGATACTGCGTGAAGTAGGTGCCGAGCAGCGTCGCGAGATTGGGCGGCCGGCGCCCGCGCCATGTCACTGCAAAGACCCTGCCGTCGGGACCGACATATTCGTCGACCGCGATTCCCGCCGGCGTCGTCATCTGCTCGACGCTGTAGGCCACCAGCGCCGGCGCGTTGACCGCCGATCTTGGGCTGTGTCTGACTGAAGCCGCGCCCAGCGAGACCGCGTCGGCGGCGACCGAATCGGCGTTTTCGCCCAGGGCAGCGTGCGCCGGCTGCGGCAACGCTCCGGCGAAAAGCAAAGCAATGCCCACGAAAGCGGTGGCGGTATGGCACAGCCTTGTCAAAAGAAAGCCCCTCGACTTCAAAGTGTGTTATGCATGATTAGACATTGCAAATAACTTTCCATGATGGTCAATCAATTTTAAGCCTCAATCATCTATTTCGCGCGTTATTCAGCCAAGTCCGGCGAATTTGCGCTGACTCGAAGATCGAGCTCGAATAATTGATGCGCAAGAGGCGAGCCAGCCCGATCGGCGAGCGGATCCCACTCTCTCCGTGGGAGATTTGCACTTCTGTGGGACCGCTATTCGCCGCCGTGTCTCGTCTATGAGTAAATAAACACTACGGCTGGTTATCGCGCGGTTTGCATCGGGCATTCTCGCGCACTGTCTCGCAAATGATACGGGCGCGTCCGATCTAGACAGCGGACAAACGCGCTGCGGAATTTTACTACTCTGAAATGGCTGTCCAAAGTGGCGCCGTCGGACAATCTCTGGCTCTGGAACTCGCGCTCTGGCTCTGGAACTCGCGCTCTGGCTCTGGAACTCGCGCAAAGGCATAAATGAGAGCGGGCTGGCGGCCCGCGCCGCCGCGCCTCGAATTTTTCGCTCGTCCCCGATGAAGATTCACCAACTCTCCGCCGCCGACGCTATCGCGAGCCTCAACAGCAATCCTCAGGGGTTGTCATCCGCAGAGGCCCTGCGCCGGCTCGGCGAGTATGGCCTCAATCGGGTGGAGAAAGTCGCCGGTGAACCGATGCTCCTGCGGTTTATGAAAGAGTTCACGCACTTCTTTGCCTTGATCCTGTGGCTTGCCGCCGCCTTGGCCTTTCTGGCCGAATGGAGCGATCCGGGCGAGGGCATGGCCAAGATCGGTTACGCGATCCTGGCCGTCATCGTGGTCAGTGGGCTGTTCTCCTTCTGGCAGGAATTCCGGGTCGAACGAACGCTGGCTGCGTTGCGCGAGCTGCTGCCGCAACAGGTCGATGCGTTGCGCGAGGGCAGGGCGGTCCGGTTACTCGCCGAGCGGCTCGTCCCAGGCGACATCGTGCTGTTGGAGCAAGGCAACAACATTGCGGCGGATTGCCGCCTGATCGAGGCCTTCGGAGTTCGCGTCAACGACGCGACGGTCACCGGGGAATCGCTTTCCAAACTTCGAACCGCCGGCCCTTCGGCCAAGGAGCAAATAATCCACGCCGAGAACATCCTGCTCGCCGGCACCTCGATGGTCTCCGGAGAGGCCAAGGCGGTGGTCTTCGCTACCGGGATGCATACCGAATTCGGCAAGATCGCTCACCTGACGCAGACCGGCCGCGAAGCCGTCTCGCCATTGCGCGAGCAGATTGCGTACCTAAGCCGCCTGATCGGCATCCTCGCGGTGGCGATCGGACTGATTTTTTTCACGATCAGCCGCATCCTCGGCGTGCCCTTCTGGGAAGATTTCATCTTCGCCATCGGCATCATCGTGGCGATGGTGCCGGAAGGACTGCTGCCCACTTTGACGCTTGCGCTGGTCCTGGCCACGCAGCGAATGGCCAAACGCCACGTTCTGATCCGTTACCTGCCATCGGTGGAGACGCTCGGCTCGACCACCGTGATTTGCACTGACAAGACCGGCACGCTGACGCAGAACCGGATGACGGTAAGGCGCGTCTGGCTGGGGGCGGGCCTGGAATGCTCACCCAATCCCGGCGCCGGGCAGGAGGCTGCGGCGCTGTACCGGCCTTTCTTTATGGCCGCCAGCCTGTGCCACGATTTGCGGCAAGGCGATCAGCAGGGACGCAAGGTGCTGCTGGGCGATCCGATGGAAATCGCGCTGGTCGAGATGGCCGCGCGGTTCCTCTCCGCGCTGCCAGCTTACGAGAAGCTCGATGAGATTCCTTTCGACGTGAGCCGCATGCGGTTATCGACGGTGCATGCGACGCCTGAGGGCCCGACGCTCTTTTGCAAAGGCGCGCCGGAGATGGTCATCCCGCTGTGCGACCGGGTCCTGGCCGACGGCGAAATACGCCCGTTCGATTCCGGCTTGCGCGTTAAAGTTCGCCAAGCGCAGGAAGCGATGGCCGGGCAGGGCTTGCGGGTTCTCGCGATGTCCTACCGGCCGCTGGGGGAGCACTGGCAGCGCGCGCAGGTGGAGGAAAATCTCATCTTCACGGGACTGGCCGGCCTGGAAGATCCGCCCCGGCCCGAGGTGCCTGAGGCGCTGCGCAAGTGCCGCGAGGCCGGCATCGCGGTGATCATGGTCACCGGTGACCATCCCTTCACCGCCAAGGCGATTGGCCGCGAAATCGGGCTGATACGCTCGGCCGCCCCGCTGGTAATCACAGGTGAGGAGTTGCGCGCGCTCACCGATACGCAGTTGCGCCTGGCGCTGGACACGCCGGAAATCATCTTCGCCCGCGTCGGCGCGGATCAGAAAAGGCGGATTGTCGAGGCGCTGAAACAAAAGGGGCACGTGGTGGCGGCCACCGGCGACGGCGTCAACGACGCGCCGGCGCTCAAGAGCGCGCACATCGGAATCGCCATGGGGATCGCGGGCACCGACGTGGCCAAGGAAGCGGCCGACATGGTGCTGCTGGACGACAACTTCGCCAGCATCGTCAACGCGGTCGAGGAGGGACGCGCCGTCTTCAGCAACATCCGCAAGTTCCTGACCTACATCCTCGCCCACAACGTGCCCGAGCTGATTCCCTACCTGGTGTTCTCGCTGTTCAGCGTTCCGCTGGCGCTCACGCCGATTCAAATCCTGTCGATCGACATGGGAACCGACTCGCTGACCGCGCTCGGCCTGGGGGTCGAGAAACCCGACCCGCGAATGATGCAGCGTCCGCCCCGCGCCCAGCATCAGCGGCTCTTCGATTGGCCCCTGGCGCTGCGCGCCTACCTGTTCCTGGGTGTGATCGAAGCCGCGATCGCGATGGCGGCGTTCTTCTTCGTGCTGCATGGCGCCGGTTGGCGCTATGGACAAGCGCTCGCGATGCGCGATCCGCTGTACTTGCGGGCGACCACCGGCTGTTTCAGCGCGATCGTGGTACTGCAGATCGTAAACGTGTTTCTATGCCGCAGCGCCAGGCGGTCGATTTTTTCGACCGGGATTCTTGGCAACCCGCTTATCTGGGGCGGAGTGATGGTCGAGATCGCGCTGGTCGCGCTGATCGGCTACACGCCGCTGGGCAATGTTATCTTCGCGACCGCTCCGATCCGCGCCGCGGCCTGGCTTTTCATTGTGCCCTTCGCGGCCGCGATGCTGGTCGCGGAAGAAGTGCGGAAATGGATCGTGCGTGCCCGTTGGCCCGAGTAGTCACTGTGCGCGCGGCGCGTTACTTGTGCGCGTGGCGCGCGCGGGTCTGGATCGACTGCGGATAGGCAATCGGCTTGGCGATCCGCGCCCTGCCGAGGCTACGCCGCGGCCGCCGCCGAGAGTCGCCCGAGCAGCGCGGTGGCGTCCGTGATTATCTGCGTGAAAATTTCCGCGACCGGCTGGACCTCGCGAATCATTCCGATAATCTGACCCGCCGCAAACGCGCGTTCGCCGCCCGGGGCCTGGGACTCCCTGCGGAAGCGCTCGCGGAGCTCGGCTTGGCGCTCTTCCGGCGCGCCGGCCAGGCGTGCGCTTTCATATTCGCGAAGCGCCGCGGTCACCAGCGTGCGGACCGGTTTCCCGGTGAGCAGCGAGGTAACCAGTGTGCCGGTCTCGTCCGCCTCGAGGATGCTCCGCTTCGTGTGCGCCGGCGCCTCGCTCTCAGGGGTCGCGATGAGCCGCGTGCCGAGCTGTATCCCGCATGCGCCGAGCGCGAGCGCAGCGACGAATCCGCGCGCATCGCCGATTCCGCCCGCCGCGACCACCGGCACGCGGACCGCATCGGCCACCTGCGCCACCAGCGGCAGTGTGGCGACCGTGCCGACGTGGCCTCCCGCCTCGGAGCCCGACGCGATGATCGCGTCCGCGCCTTCGGCCTCGACGCGGCGCGCGTGCTTCACCGACGGCACCACCGGGAGCACGCGGACCCCTGCGTTTCTCAGCCGCTCGACAACTTTGAGCCCCGGATCGCCACGGCCAGTGGTGACGATCGGCACGCCCAGCTCGATGCAAACCGCGGCGCGCGACTCGGTAAACGCCCGCCCGATGGGCGTAATATTCACGCCGAACGGGCGGCCGGTTAATTCGCGGGTGTGTGCGATGTCCGCTCGCAAGGCCGCCTCGGTGCCGCCAAATGTGGGCAGGACGCCGAGCCCTCCCGCCTCGGCGACGGCGGCGACCAGGCGCGGTCCACCCGCGCCCTGCATCGCGCCCTGTAATATCGGGTATCGAATGCCGAGCAGATCGCAAAGTACAGTATGAAACATATTTCGATTTCGCTTACGCGCGGCGTCACGCGCGCTGCGCTGGCTTGTGTCCGGTTACGCGCGTCAGCGAACCGGGAATAAATTCGTAAGCGCGCACCTCGAGGAATCCGGCCTCGCGCAGGTAGCCCGCCGTGTCGGCCTCCGAGTGTGCGACCCCGGTGCTGTTGTAGAGCGCCTCGTTGAGCCCCCAAAGCGCGGGGCCGAGCGGACCGGTCCGCTCGTTGTTCAGCATCTCCCCGATCACGTGCAGCTCGCCGCCCGGCGCGAGCGCCTCGAAAGCCTTGGCCACCACGGTGCGGGTAATCTCCGGGTTGTACTGCGGCAGGTTGCTCGCCAGAATGGCGACGTCCGCTCCGCGCGGAAATGGATCCCGGGTGAAGTCGCCGGCGACGGCGCTGATACGATCGGAGAGGCCGGCGCGCGCGATATACTCGCGCGCCACGACCGCAACACTGGGGAGATCGAACACCACCGCCCGAATGTTTGGATATTGCTGGGCGGCCGCGATGCAGTAGCAACCCGATCCGCCACCCAGGTCGAGAATCATCGCGCGCGCTGCAAGGTCGCACTGGCGCGCGAAACGCCGCCCCGCGCCCATCCCGATGCTGAAAGTCGCGGCGTGCAGCTTGCGCGCATCTTCGACCGTGAAATTCTCGTAAGTTCCAAGCACCTGCGGTGGTTTCGCGCTCCTGAGATGCGGCGCCAGCTTGTTCCACGCTTCCCAGTCGCTGCGTCCCATCGTTGTGAGCCACGGCCCGGCATAGGTGCGCGCGCCCTGCACGAGGAACCGCTGCACGTCGGGTGCGTTGCGATAGTTTCCGCTCGCGCACGCCACCAGCCCGAGCGCGGCGCACGCGGTAAGCAGGCGCTCGGCGTTGGTGCGCGTGATGGCAAGCGCGGCGGCGAGCGCGTCCACCGTGGTGGCGCCCTCCGAAATCTTCGTGAACAGCTCGAGCTCGATGGCGGCCACCAGCGTCGCCGACTGGCGGTAGCCGTAGGCGAGATTCTGGAGCCGCACGCTGTCGATATGATCTTCGCTCACGATTACGCTCCTGACACGTCAGTCATTCTTGCGGAACGTCCTTTCCATGCAAGCTCGCGCCGCCGCGCGCGATTCCTCCTCACCGAACGCGCCACGCAGCGCCTCGCCGTCGGCGCATGCCGTCAAGCGCACGCGCACCGTGTGACCAGCGCCGCGATCCAAACTGGCGGTACAAATCAAACCTGCAATGCCCGCTTGGGTGTTGGAATTGAGCCGGAGTTTCCATTTTGACCGGTGCGGCTGCGGCACCCTAGCACAAGTCCGCTCAGCGCGCACACGTCGCGGGGCGGTTTTTTTCTCCACGCAAGCCCAGAGCCGCCACCGGCGATCAGTTCCGCCGCTTTAGCAGGTTGCGGAAAAACCCGGCGAAAGACGATTGCGGCGAAGGGTAAGCATTACTACGATCATGAGAGTGGGTCTTGGATTAATGTTGTTAGGGGTCAAAAATCCTTTTTCCGCAACCTGTTAGACGATACGGCTGTTCGGGGCTATCGCGGGCCGGGCTGCGGACCCCCCCCAGGTGCGCGCGTCTGTTCACCGGCGCGAGCCATTGCGTGTTATCCAGCGGCCTTGCCATTGATACGGCAACGCGCTAGTTTTTCGCGGATTCTACTGTGCAGGACGTTTGGGAGGGACGCCCAGTGGGAAAATCCGGCAATGCTGTCACTGCGCAAATTCTGGCCGGTATCTGGTCGTGTCCCGCACTCCTCCGAGCTTCGATTGCGGCATTGCTGATGGGGTCCTTAATGCTTGCGGCAGTTGGTGTCCGAGCTGAGGATGGGAACAACGGCGCGCTTGCGCGCGGGAAATACTTGGTCGATCGCGTCTCCATGTGTGGCGATTGTCATACGCCGCACTCCGCGCACTGGCGGCCCGACCGCGGACAGTATCTTGACGGAGCCACTTTAGGTTTCGTCCCGGCTCACGTGGCGGGGCTCGCGCGCTGCGCGCCACCGATTGCGGGGCTTCGCTTTTGGACCGCGGAGCAGTCTGTGAAGTTTTTCGAAACCGGCATTACGCCGGGCGGCGCCTACGCGAAGCCTCCAATGCCAGCTTACCGCCTGGCACACGACGACGCGGTTGCAATCGTGAAATATTTACGCTCACTGAGGTCTGCTTCATCGGATACTTGCGTCACTTCCGCCAGAAGGTAAGTCGGAGGACGCGCGGGCGCGGCGGGGTCAAGAGTCGCCACAGGCGATGAGCGCAGCGGGAAAGCCATTGTCCCCGGCACACCGCGCGCGCCATAAATCCGCATCTCCAAAAGTGTCACCCATGTACTGAACGGGTACGAACCGCTTTCAACCGTGCGCGTTTTTTGACTATATTCAGTCGAGCGCCATCCAGGAGGTTCGCCCGCCCGCTATGGATCTCACCTTCACGTCCGAGGAGGAAGACTTCCGCCGCAAGGTTCGCCAGTGGCTCGAGGAAAACATTCCGCTGAGCGGCCTTAGAAACGCCGATCCCAACGCGACGCATGACAAGTCTGAGATCGAAAAGTCCAAGGCCTGGCAGCGGCGCCTGTATGACGCGGGCTACGTCGCGCTCGCCTGGCCCAGGGAGTACGGCGGCCAGGAACTCGACCCCGTGCGCCAGTCGATCGTCAACGAGGAGATGGTGCGGGCGCGCGCACCGGGGCTGATCGGCGCGATGGGAATTTCAATGTTAGGCCCCACGCTGATCAGCTGGGGCGGCGAGGAACAGAAGCGCCGCTATCTGCCGAAAATCCTCACCGCCGAGGAGGTCTGGTGCCAGGGCTACTCGGAGCCCGGCGCGGGCTCGGACCTCGCGGCGCTGCGCACGCGCGCCGAGATCGTCGGTGACGAGTTCGTGATCAACGGGCAGAAGGTATGGACCTCGGGCGCGCACTACTCCGACATGATGTTTTGCCTGGTGCGCACAGATCG
>JAKAVN010000061.1 GCA_021827495.1 Deltaproteobacteria bacterium
ATAGACCGTGGGCCCTACGCGCCGCCCGTCCCTACAACTGTTTGCCATCCTGATCCGAATAATCCCGCAAAGCCGATCTGCGTCCAAGAATAGCAGCAACGCCCAAGACACCCGGTCTCGTGTCATCACCCACCCTGCACCTGGCTTGACCCTGGCTAATCGCGGCTGGACCGGTTGGTGCCGGCAACATCGCGATCCTCCCTATCTTCTAACCCCCGGACCGTTTGACATACGGATGACTCCACGGTAGAAGTCAATTTTAGAAACTGAATGAAGATTCAGCGGCCTGCGTGAACATCCGCCAACGCAAACAGCGCGCGCGCCGGGCCGAAGTCGCCGTCGGCACCATCTATCTATACTTCTTCTCCCGCCTATACTTCTTCTCCTGCGACGACCTGTTTGTCAGCCTGATGGCCGAGCGAATCGGTCGGCTGCGCGAGCGCGAGGTGGAAATCCATGCGCGCGGGCTTAAGCCGATCGACGAGCTGCGCGCGGTCGGCTCCGCCTACTTCGATTACTTCAAGGAGGCGCGCGGGCTGTTCCTCGCCCAGTTCTCGGTTACCTTCAGCAAACTGCCGCTGCGCCTGTCGCGCGTCGAGGAGCTGGAGCATTTCCTTCGAGTTCCAGCTTGCCGCCGCGCAGAACCTCGCCAGCGCGGCCGGCGGATCGTCAAGCCATCGCGCGGCGCCGCGTGCGCGAATCGATCGGACAGCATCGCCGTTGAATGACTAAGCTAGGGACAGTTTCGCCAGAGGAGATTGGCTAATGAAATTTACCTGGTTTCACCTGATGCCCTACCGCAACCTGCCCGAAGACTTCAAACAGAAGTACCATAGCGTGTGGGTCGATATTCCGCGCAACCTCTACGACCCCAAGGTCGGCCATCGGCTCTACAACGACTACCTCGACCAGCTCGAGTTCGCCGACCACATGGGCTTCGACGGACTGGGCGTCAACGAACATCATCAGAATGCCTACGGCCTGATGCCCTCGCCCAACCTCATGGCGGCGGCGCTGACCCGGCGCACGCGCAACGCCAACCTGGTGGTGCTCGGCAACTCGATCGCGCTGTACAATCCGCCGATCCGCGTGGCCGAGGAATTCGCGATGCTCGACGTGATAAGCGGCGGGCGTCTGGTGGCCGGCTTCCCGGTCGGCACCTCGATGGATACGAATTTCTGCTACGGCGAGGTTCCGGCCACGATCCGCGAGAAATACTTCGAGGCCCACGACCTGATCTTGCGCGCGTGGAAGGAGCAGGACGTCTTTTCGTTCAACGGCAAGTATACCAAGCTGCGTTACGTCAACCTGTGGCCCAAGCCGCTCCAGCAGCCGCATCCGCCGGTCTGGATTCCAGGCGGCGGCTCGGTCGAGACTTGGGACTTCGTCGCCGATCACGACTACCAGTACTCGTTCCTCTCCTACTTCGGCTACAAGGCCGGCAAGAAGGTTGCCGACGGCTACTGGAACGTGATGTCCAAGAAGGGCAAGGAACTCAATCCCTACAGCCTCGGCTTCGCCCAGGTGGTGGCGGTGGCTGAGACCGACGAGCAGGCCGAGCGCGATTACGCCCCGCACATGGACTATTTTTACAACCGCTGCCTGCATGTCTATCCCGGCTTCGCCGACGCGCCGGGCTACCGCACCCCCAGCACGATCAAGGCCGGGCTGACCGGCCAGGTCGGCAAGCAGGCCTCGCTCATCCGCGAGGGCCTCACCTGGAAGAATTTTATCAACGACGGCTACGTGATCGCGGGCTCGCCAGCCACCGTGCGCGATCGCCTGCGCGAGGCGCTCAAGAGCCTCAACTGCGGCCATCTGATGATCCTGCAGCAGATCGGATCGATGCCGCCCGAGCTGATGCGCAAGAGCACCGAGCTGTTCGCGCGCGAGGTGATGCCGCATCTGCGCGACCTGTGGAGCGGCTCCGAGGACAAGTGGTCGCCCAAGCGCCTGCCGGCCGATCAGATCGCGATGCCGGCGCCGCTTTCGTTCGAGCCGCCCAGGACCAACGGCAAGACCCACGGGCCGGGCGCGCCCGAGATCAGGAGTTCAGTGAAGTAATGAAAACACAGCACAAACTGTGCGACGGCAAGTTCTCGGTCGAGATGGAAGTCACCGGCAGCGGCGAGCCGCTGCTGTTCCTGCACGGCGCGGGCGGGCTCACGGGTGCCGACCCGTTCCTCGAAGACCTCGGCCGCGGCTTCAAGGTCTACGCGCCGCACCTGCCGGGCTACGGCGAGTCGACCGGCGGCGAGCATCTCGACGACGTGATCGACGCGGCGCTGTTTTACCATGAGCTGATGGACGAGCTGAAAATCCCCAGCGCCAACCTCGTCGGCCACTCGATGGGCGGGATGCTGGCGGCGGAAGTCGCGGCGCTCGACACGCGGCGGGCGAAGAAGCTGGTGCTGGTGGGGCCGGCCGGCTTCTGGATCGAGGATCATCCGATCCCCGATATCTTCGCCACCGATCTGGACGATCTGCCGGCGATGCTGTTCCACGATCCCAAGTCGGCGCTGGCGCAGATGATGATGGCGATGCCGTGGGACGACCTGGCACTGCTGACCGCGATGTATGTCGAGCGCACGCGGCGCTTCTCGATGGCGAGCAAGTTTCTGTGGCCGATTCCGGACCGCGGGCTGAAAAAGCGCTCGTATCGGATCGCCGCGCCGACCCTGCTGGTGTGGGGCGAGTCGGACAAGGTGATCCCGCCGGTCTACGCGCGCGAGTTCATCAGCCGGATTCGCAACTGCCGTCTGCGGACGATCAAGCAAGCCGGCCACATGGTGATGTACGAGCAGCCGGCCGAGTTCTACAAGGTGGTGAGCGAGTTCCTCAAGAGCTGAACGCGCCCCCGGTATCGCTACGGCAACGGCCGCGGCGCCTGAGGGCGCCGCGGCCGTATGGTTTGTGGACCTCTGCGCCGCTACATCATTTCCTCACGCCGTCGGTTGTTCTATCGCCGCCCGCGCTTAGCGCGTGGCATCGCGGCCCTCAGGGCCGCGCGGAGTCCGTCGCCTGCCGCCCGGCGCTCACGTCGTCGATCACCTTGACCAGCTCGATGCGGACGCTGCCGATGAAGACCGCCGACTCGACGCGCAGCGGCAAGCGGCGCGCGTCCGCCGAGACCCATAGCGTCGTATCATGCACCTTGTCGTCGATCGTGCCTCCGCTCAGGTAGGAGACCGAGGGCACGATCCTGAAAGCGTCAAATTCGCCGAGCGGCGTGCCGATGCGCTCGCGCCGGACCACCTTGAGCTCGAACACATAGCGCGTGGTCCCGCTAAACGCGTCGAAGTGCAACGAGTCGCCGACCTTGAGCGGTTGCGTAAGCGCCATCATGGCGCCCGACACCGGCCCCGAGGGATTGTTGGAGAGGAACTTGCGCGTCTGCTGGCCGCGCGGGCCATGCTTGACCAGCGTGACGACGTGGTCGCGATGGTCGAAGGTGACGTTGAAGGTGTCGTGGCGCCGCCCCTCGTTCTGATGGATACGCATCTCGGCCGGCTTCAGCGCGCCGGCGGTGAAATCTTCGCGCAGGTAATCGCGCATCCGGTAGAGCTTGTCGGTCAGGCGGTTGGTGTTGATCCAGATCTCCGCGGTCAGGAGCGCCGGGTCGCCGTGGTCGGGACGCAGGACGACCTTGCCGCTGGCGGCCGGGATTCCAATCCACGAGGCCTGGTAAACCAGCTCCTGGCCAGGATGAAACGGCATCTGGCCGGGTGCGTAGCTGGGGACCCGGATGCCGTCGGGCAGCGGCTGCGGACGCGCCGTCGCGTAGGCCGGGTCCGGACGCCTGGAGACCGAGGCTACGGCGCGAAGCGGCTCGCCGGCCGACGCGCATACCGCCGCCATGATCGCCGCACCGGCGAGCGCCACAGCGGCCCGCGGCGGCCGCAATCTGCCACTTGCAATGGGAACCACTTTCATCGATGATTCTGCCGAAACCTGCGAGGATATGGAATTGTCAAAAGCTGGGCTGGTTTTGTCCGGGGGCTTGCTGTTGGCGCTGGCGATGTCGCCGGCGGCCGCGCGCGCGCAGTTCGGCGGTATGGGTGCTGGTCCCGGGGTCGGCGGCGAACCGAACATGATGGGCAACATGATGCAGGGCGCGCAGAGCGTCCAAAAGGCGGGCGGCGAAACTCCCGAACAGCTGATGAAGGAGGCCAAGAAGGGGATGGCCGACGCCGACCCGCGTGTGCGCGCCGAGGCGCTCGACAAGCTGCGCGGCGTCAATAACCCCAAGGGCCAGGAAATGCTGATCGAAGGGCTGACCGATCCGGATATCCGGGTCAAGATTCGCGCGATCGACGTGCTTGGCGCCCAGCAGGCGGCGGCCGCGGTGCCGCTGATGACACAACAGCTATTCTTGCGTGAAACGCCGGCGGTGGTGAAGCTCCATCTCGTGGCCGCGCTCGGCCGAATCGGTGATTCGCGCGCGACCCTGCCGATCGTCGCCTATCTCAAGGAAGCCCCGAACGATCAGAGCCGCGGCACCGCGGTCTTCGCGCTGGGCGAGATCGGCGACCCGCACGCGAGCGACGTCCTGGTCCAGACCGTAACCAACGACAAGAACCCGATGGTGCGCAAGCTGGCGCAGGAGTCGCTGGAGAAGATCGACGGCGAACTGCCGACCGCCCATAGCCAGCAGCAGACCGCCCAGCGCGACCAGCGCTTAATCCCGACCGATCAGCGGCTCTCCAAGATACGCGAGTACGACCGCGAACTGCAGAAGGACGGCGGCAACTAATCCCGGCCGCGCGATCCACTGAGCGCCGCGCACGCGGCAGCGCAAGCAACCGCACTTCCCTTCATCGTTCGGCGCGAAATTTACCGAGCGAGGAATCGTGATACGCCGGCGGGCGTACGGATTCCGCGCCGCGCTCTGCGGCATGAGGGGGGAGGTGGGGCCCGGTGGGGGGACGATCCGACCCCGTCTTGGCCAGAGACTATTGAACTTCACTCCGATCAAACGAATCCCGGCGCTCCTTGCCGTTCGGCTCGGATTGATGGTATGGATTAAAAATCAGAGGGAAGTTCCGGGAAAAATGCGGCTTGCAGGCGCTTGGAGGCCTTGGGACGATGAAAGACGATTACGTACGATATATCGACAGGACGCGCGAGTATTATCTTGCCGAGGGGTACGCGAAGCCCTACAAGTGGGCGCATTTCGAGGACATACCTTTCACGCGGCTTGAAAAGCCGCTCGCCCGGTGCCGGGTCGGGCTGGTCACGACGAGCGATATAGCGGTTGAGACGGAGACCGGCGAACGTGAACGCCATGACGCCGCGGCGCTGGTCGGTAACGTTTACTCAATTCCGGTCGAAGTCGCACCCGAGCGGCTATACAGCCGCAGCGAGCATTACGACCAGCATGCGACGACCCTCGACGACGTCAATTCCTACTGCCCGGTTACGCGGCTGCGCGAGATGGTGGCCGCGGGGCGAATCGGCAGCCTCGCTCCACGCTTTCAGGGCGTTTATACGTCGTATAGCCAACGCATCACGATGGAGCGCGATGCGCCGGAGGTGCTCAGGTGCTGCCGCGAGGATGGCGTCGACGTCGTTTTGCTGACCCCGGTTTGACCCGTCTGCCACCAGACCGTGAGTCTGGTCGCACGGTACCTCGAGGCCAACGGGATTCCGACGGTGACCTTCGGATGCGCGCGGGATATTGTCGAATACGCTGGCGTGCCACGCTTTGTCTTCACTAATTTTCCGCTCGGCAATCCATGCGGCAAGCCGTTTGACGCCGCGATGCAGCGTGAGATCGTCGAGTACGGTCTCCGCCTGCTCGAAACCGCCGAAGCTCCGGCGCCTACGGTGGTGACGCCCTACGTGTGGAGTGAGGACGAGAGCTGGAAGCGGCTCATCTTCACCAAGGAGCAGCCGTTCCTCGAAGGCGAGGCCTACCAGCATTGGATAGAGGCCAAGGAGAAATACCGCCAAGGGAAGTCCGAGAGCCAGGGCTGAAGCCCCGGCACGGGAAAAAAACCGCGATGAACGAAGTTACCGTTTATTCGTCGCCGTTCTGCGCGCCCTGCGAACGGCTCAAGCGCCATCTGCGGGAAAAGGGCGTCGCTTTCAAGGTGATCGACGTCATGATGGACGAGGAAGCGGGCGCCTTCCTTGAAAGCCGCGGTATTCGCAGCACGCCGGTGCTTTCGGTCGGCGGGGAGTTTGTGGTTGGGTTCGATCCCATGCGAATCGACCAACTGCTCGCGCAACATGGCGCGGACAACCGCACGCCGCGGAATTGATCTTCGACGCCACGGCGTGCCGCGGCTGGGCGGCCGTCGCCAGCAGCATCCCCAGCGCGCCTGAAGCCAAGACGCGAACGTTCCGAATCGGATCGCGTTGTTCATCTTATTTCGCCCGGTTTTAGAAATTGCTGATTTCCTTCGGGGCCCGGGAACCCGCGCACCGAAAGTTCCACGCTGCTGACCGCCGGGATCCTCACCGCGACCGCGGCGCTGAGCACCCGGATGCCGAGGTCTTTGAACCGCGCACTGGTGTCGAACGCGTTTGGCCAGCCAAAAGATGCCGGCCAGCGCCGCTGCATCGCACTGGCCGGCGCAGGTCCACAAACCCCAGGTTTCGCCCGCGCGCCCGCCCGCGGCCTATCTGATAAGCTTTGCCGCCGACTGGCGCTGTGATGGATCGCGAACGAATCGCGCATATTTTCTTCTTCGGCTTCCTGGCCGTGATGGGCTACGAGCTTTGCCTGCTGCTCAGCCCCTTCCTGGTGCCGATCGCGTGGGCGATGCTGCTCGCCTTCATCGCCCATCCGGCGCTCCTTCAACTGCTGCGCTTCATCCGTAATCGCACTGCCGCCGCGCTGACGATCACCGCCATCCTCGCGCTTGTGATCGCGGTCCCCACGGTATGGCTCTCCGACAAGCTTGCGTTTGAGGCGAACAGGGTTTCCCTAGGCCAGTTCGTCCACCAGGGCGGTTTCGCCCAGGCCGGCACGCGGGCGCTTCATTCCGGCACGGTCACCGCGATCGAGGCCTGGCTCGAGCAGCAGGGCCTGCGCGTCGAAGACGTACGCCACTGGATGAAGCAGGGCACCGCCTACCTGACCAGCTATTTCACCGCCAACTTCGCGACCCTGGCGCGTAACCTGGTCAGCTTCGTCATCGCCCTCGTCATCATGCTCTTCAGTTTTTTCTACCTGTTGCGCGACGGCGAGGAATACTTCCAATTCGTCCGTTCGCTCACCCCGCTCGCCGATGAGGACAAGGCGATGGTGTTCGAGACCTTGCGCTCGATGCTGTCCTCGACGATGCGCGGGCTGCTGTTGACGGCGCTGCTTGAAGGGACGCTGCTCTGCCTCGGCTATTTCGTCACCGGAGTGCCGAACTGGCTGCTGCTCGGCGCGGCCTCCGCGGCGGCCGGGCTGCTGCCGATCGGGGGCACCGCCTTCATCTGGGTGCCAGCCGTGATTTATCTGTGGTTCACGGCGGGATGGGGCTGGGCGGTGGCGCTGCTGGTGTGGGGCGCGATCGTGGCCGGGGTAATCGACAACCTGCTCAAACCCATCACGATCGGCCAAGGCAGCGGATTGCCCGCCGTCGCGCTTTTCTTCGGCATCAGCGGCGGACTCGAGCTTTACGGACCGCTGGGCCTGTTCGCCGGTCCCGCCGTGATCGCCGTCTTCGCCGCGCTCCTGCGCGTCTATCGCCGCAGCTACGCCGGGCGCCCGCCGTCGCCCTTCGTCTGAAACGCGCCGCTGCGCACCCGTGGCCGCGCACCGCGCACGAGGTTAGATTAAACGGCATCGGAACGGCCATGAGTGGCGAGAAGGAAAATAAAGCGCGGGCGATCATCGACCGTCTGCGCGAGCGCGGCTTCGCCGCCTACCTGGCCGGCGGATGCGTGCGCGACCGGGTGCTCGGCGTCGCGGCGCAGGATTACGATATTGCCACCGACGCGCGCCCCGAGATCGTGCAGGAATTGTTCGACAACACGGCCGGCGTCGGCGCGCGCTTCGGCGTGATCATCGTGGTCGTCGACGGCGACCCCTTCGAGGTCGCCACCTTCCGCGCCGACGCGCCCTACGTTGACGGACGCCGCCCCTCGGCGGTGCGTTTCGGCACGGTCGAAGAGGACGCGCGCCGGCGCGACTTCACCATCGGCGGGATGTACCTCGACCCGGCGAGCGGCCGGATTATCGACCTGGTGGGCGGGATGCGCGATCTGCGCGCCGGTGTGCTCCGCGCGATCGGCAACGCCGCCGAGCGCTTCGAGGAGGACCATCTGCGGGTGCTGCGCGCGGTGCGTTTCGCCGCGCGGCTCAACTTCGAGATCGAGCCCGCGACGTGGGCCGCGATGCGCCGCGCCGCGCCCAAGGTCGCCCATATCGCCGCGGAGCGCGTCGGCGAGGAAATCGTGGCGATCATGACCGGCGGCCGCGCGGCGCGCGGCCTGGAACTGATGCGCGAGTGCGGACTGCTCGCGGTGGTGATGCCCGAGGTGCTGCCGATGATCGGATGCGAGCAGCCGCGCAACTTTCATCCCGAGGGCGACGTTTATCGCCACACCTGGCTGGCGCTCTCGATGCTGGAGGCGGGATGCGCCGAGACGCTGGCCTTCGGCGTCCTGCTGCACGACGTCGCCAAGCCGCAGTGCCGCGCCAGCAACGGCGACAAAATTACCTTTTACGGGCATACCGAGCAGGGCGCCGAGATGGCGGCCGGGATCATGCGCCGGATGCGGCGCTCGCGCTTCGTGCAGGATCGCGTCGCCTATCTGGTGCGCAACCATCTGCGCCTGGTGATGGCGCCGCGGATGCGCCGGGCCACGCTCAAACGGATGCTCGCCGAGGACGGCTTCGGCGAATTGCTCGAGCTCTCGCGGCTCGACGCGCTCGCCTCCAGCTCCGACCTAAGCTTTTATCATTTCTGCGCGCGCGCGCTCGGCGCTATGGGCCGCGAGGAAATTCGCCCGCCGCGCCTGCTCGGCGGCGACGACCTGATCGCGATGGGGTTCGCGCCGGGGCCGCAGTTCAAATCGATCCTCAAGGACGTCGAGGATCAGCAGCTCGACGGCGCGCTGGCCTCGCGCGAAGAGGCGATCGACTACGTGCGCGCGCGCTATGGCCCGACGCCGTCCGCCTGAACGAGCCCGGATTCCAAGGCACGCGAGGGGAGCAGTGCGCCTATTGCTTGAGATGCTCCAGCTCAAGGGTAAAGCTGATCGACTGCGCCATCGGGCCCTCGCCCTGGATTTCCTGATGCGTCGCTTTGACCGGACCCACGCCGGGCGCGAGCCAGTAGTATTCCTCGACGCTGATCTGGTTGCTGGCCACCAGGCTCAAGCCGGCAGCGCCCCCTGGCGCGCTTGCGGCCCCTCTCACCGCTGAGGCAACTCCGGTGCTTCTGATGCGAACGCATCCGCTGAAGGTTCCCGCCGGCACGCTCACTTTGTCGCTGACGCTCTCGATGCTGGTCGTCGCATCGTAAACGGTGCCGTCGAAGGTGCGGCCGATTTCGCGCCAGCTCGTGCCTACGCTGATTGGCAATTTGATCACGTAGGAATGATCGCTCATCCGCGACTGGAGCCCTTCGCCTTCGTCGATCGCGGCGTGGCGGATTCCGGAGCCCTCGTCGGCGTAAAACTCCGTGTAAGTTTTTTCGCCGCCGCTGGTTTGCTGCGGGAAGACCGTGAGGCCATAGAGCTTGCGCGGCGCCAGGTTGGTCGTTGTCAATTCACCAGTGGCTCCGCCCGATCCGCGGAACCGGAAAGTCCAGGCCATCCCGGCCTTGAGCGGAAAATAGTGCTTGCCGCCCGTCCGCGCGCGCGTGCATCCGCTCGCGGCCAGCGCCGCGCAGGCCAAGCCCGCCAATGCCGCGATTGCGAATCTGCTCTTCATGGTGTCTCCCACACAAGTTCTGGCGCGCATGGCGCCGCAGGTCAAACTCACGCCCCTGCGCCGGCAATCCGCCTTGACTGCCAGCGCCACGCAAGCTTAGCCTACAGTAGAAAGTCGGACAGCACTTGAACAGGCGGCGACATCCATGAATGGCGTTCACGATCTGGGCGGAATGCATGGTTTCGGCCCGGTAATCCGCGAGCCGAACGAGCCCGTCTTCCACTCCGAGTGGGAGCAGCGCGTTTTCGCGATGGCCCTGACCGCGATGGGGCGGCGGGTGTGGAACGTCGACGAGTTCCGCCGCGCGATCGAGTGCATGCCGCCGGCGCGCTATCTGGCCGCCACCTACTACGAGAAATGGCTTCACGCGCTGGAGTCGCTGCTGCTCGAAAAGGGCGCGGTCACGCCGGAGGAACTCTTAAGCGGCCATGCCGCGGCGCCCGCGCCGGCCAAGGGCACCGGGCCGCTCGATGGCGGCGGCGGCGACGTCGAGTCGTTCGACAGTTCCGCCGTCAAGCTGCGCTTCGACAAGAGCTTCAAACCCCGCTTCAAGCCCGGCGACCGGGTCGTCGCGCGCAACCTGAATCCCAAGCATCATACGCGGCTGCCCCGCTATGCGCGCGGCAAGCGCGGGGTCATCCGCTACGACCAGGGCGTCTTCATTTTTCCCGATACGCACGCCCACGGCCAGGGCGCTAAACCGCAGCACGTCTACACCGTGGCGTTCGAGGCCAAGGAACTGTGGGGCGCCGATCACAAGGAGCGCGCGTCGGTATACCTCGATTGCTGGGACAACTACCTCGAGCGCGCCGCCGTCATGCCCGCCGCCAGGCCGGCCATCAAGTCCGCCGGCAGGGCGCGCATGGCTAAACCTGCCGCCAAGGTGCGCGCCGCCGCCGGCCGCGCCAAAAAGGGACGTAAACGATGAGCGAGGAACACGATCATCATAATGCTCCGCCGTCCGAGCCGGCCCAGCGCGTAAAGGCGCTCGAGCAGCTGCTGGTCGAGAAGGGGCTGGTCAATTCGCAGGCGCTCGATGAGCTGATCGATACCTACGAGCGGCGCATCGGCCCGCGCAACGGCGCCCGCGTGATCGCGCGCGCGTGGACCGATCCGGAATACCGCAAGCGCTTGTTTGAGAACGCCGCCAAGGCGATCGAGGAGCTTGGCTTTCCGCCCGGCCCGCAGGGCGAGCACATGATGGTGGTCGAGAACACGCCGCGCACGCACAACATGGTGGTCTGCACGCTGTGCTCGTGCTACCCGTGGTCCGTCCTGGGGTTGCCCCCGGTGTGGTACAAGAGCACCGCCTACCGGGCGCGCGCGGTTAGCGATCCGCGCGGGCTGCTGAGCGAGTTCGGCGTCGACGTGGGCGGCAAGGAAATCCGCGTGTGGGACTCGAGCTCCGAGATGCGCTACCTTGTGATGCCCGAGCGGCCCGCCGGCAGCGAGAGCCTCAGCGAGGACGAACTTGCCGAGCTGGTCACGCGCGATTCCATGATCGGCACGGGATTACCGAAGTCTGCTGCGCGGCGCGCGCGTGAAACCAACCGCGCGGCCAAGTAGGACGCGGCCAGGCGCGAAGCAGATGTCCACGAAAGCCGCCGAAAATTTGCTCGCGGCCGCCCATGCGATGGCGCCCGGGGCGGTCTTCAGCGAGCCGTGGGAGGCGCGCGCCTTCGCCGTCGCGGTGGCGCTGTGCGAAGCGGGACAGTTCCGCTGGACGGAGTTCCAGCAGAGCCTGATCGACGAGATCGCGGCCGCCGAGAAGGCCGGCGGCGCCACCAGCGGCGGCGCCGACTACTACTATCACTGGCTCGGCGCGCTCACCCGCCTGCTCGACGCCAAAACAATTGTCGGCCGCGCGGAGCTTGAGGCGCGCGTGGCAACCGTCGGTCCGCCGCCGCCCCCGCAGAATCCGCAAAAGCAGGACCCGCATCAGTAGGACGCCACAGGCGGTGTCGCCCGCGCCCCGCGTTATCCGCGATGTATCGTTACCTGGTTGGCGCGATCGTCGTGGCGCTTATCGCCGCGCTGATCGGATGGAAGTGGCGTCAGCAGAAGCAGGCTGACCAGCAGCGGGAGCAGGCGCAAATCAGCGAGCTTTCAGGCCGTGTCACGCAGCTCGAGCATCAGAACAACCAGCTTAACGCGGCTCTGGCGAAAGTGCAGGCCGAGGAACAGCGCCTGGTCACCGAAAACGACATCCTGGCCAAGACCCTCGCGCAAGCCAGGCTGACCGGCAAGATTCCCGACCAGCTCCCATATCCGCCCAAGTGAACGCGCCGCGCCAAAGATTTCATGCCGCGCGGACTCCGTGTGTCGCCCGCGATTGCCGCGCGATTGCCGCGCGCGCGCCGGCCTACTCGCGCTCCGGGTGCGGCGCCATCGTGAAACGATGCCATTCCGCCAGGTGCGCCAGCGAGCGCATGTCCGGCATCCGGTCCAGGTAGACCTCGCCATTTAAATGGTCGGTCTCGTGCTGGATGACGCGGGCGTGAAAGTCGCTCGCGATGAAATCCAGCGCTTCGCCGTGCCGGCCCAGCCCCGTCACGCGCAGCTTCTTGAAGCGCGGCACCCGCCCGCGCATCTCCGGGATGCTCAGGCATCCTTCCCAGTCCTCGACCGTCGCGCGCTCGAGGATCGTGACCTCCGGGTTGATCAGGAAGGTCAGCGGCACGGACGGCATCTCCGGGTAACGCGGATGATGCTCGACCTCGAGCACTGCAAGCCGCAGTGCCAGATGCACCTGCGGCGCGGCCAGCCCCACGCCCACGTACTCACGCATCGTGTCAACCATGTCGTCGAGCAGATGCTGGAACTCGGGGGTGTTGATCCGCTCCGGCGCGACCGGCTGCGCCATCATGCGCAGCACCGGGTAACCAAGACGGGCGACCTTCAGAATCATCACTGCCACCTCTTTTGCTGCCGCTCACAGACGCGCGCGATTATCGCCCGTTGCCGCCCGCCGCGCCACCATCGGCCACTTTCGGTGTTGGCCTTGCGCTGCGCCCGCGGTACGGCCGTCAAGCAATCCGCCTGGGCCGCCGCGTGCACTTAGAAGCCGTACTGCACGATGCCCGCGTGGCTGGCCGCGTAAGCTCTCGCGAACTCGAGCTGCGCCGCGCTCTCGGCGTGGATCTCGAGCAGCGGCTCGCCGCGGGCGACCACGTCGCCGAAGGTCTTGAGCAGGCGCACGCCGGCCGCGACGTTGGCGGGCGCGCCCGCCAGCTTGGCGACGCGCCCGATCTCCCAGTTGTCGATCTGGCGGATGCGGCCGTCGGCGGGCGCGCCGACGACGGTCTGAAACAGCGCTGCCGCCGGCATCTCGCGCGCGCCCTGCGCCTGCACAATCTCGTTGAACTTGCGCAGCGCGGCGCCCGACTCCAGCGCCGCCTGCGCCGCATGATAGCCGCCGGCGGGCGCGGCCTTGCCGCTGATCTCGAGCAGGCGGGCGGCGAGAAACAGCGATTTCTCGCGCAGGTCGGCCGGCGCCTGCGGCTCTCTTCCGAGGACCGCCAGCACGTCGAGCGCCTCCAAGCGCGGGCCGATGCCGCGTCCGATGGGCGCGCGGGCGTCGGTGATTTCGATGTCGACGCGGAGCTCGATACGCGCGGAGACCGAGCGGAACAGCTCGCCCAGCCGCTCCGCCTCGGCCAGCGTGCGCACCTTGGCGCTGGGCCCGAGTGGGATGTCGATGAGCACGTGCGTTGCGCCGACGCTCTTTTTCTTGGCCAGGATGGAAGCCACCATCTGCGCCTCGGTGTCCATCTCCATCGGCCGCTCGACTGTAATCAGGATGTCGTCGGCGGGCGCCAGCTCCAGTGCGCCGCCCCAGGCGATGCAGGCGCCCGTGCGTTCCACGACCTGGCGCATCCGCGCGGCGCCGAGCGCGACCTCGGCCAGCATGCCCATCGTGTCGGCGGTGCCGGCGGGGCTGGTGATCGCGCGCGAGGAAGTCTTGGGCACCAGCAGCCCGAGCGCGGCCAGGATGGGCACGACGATCATCGTGGTGCGGTTGCCCGGGATGCCGCCGATGCAATGCTTGTCCACGATCGGTGGGGGCCCGAACTGCACTTGCGAGCCGGTCCCGATCATCGCACGCGTGAAGTCGACCAGTTCGTCAAGGTCGAGCGTGCGCATCGCGCATGCCATTACGAACATCGCCAGCTCCACCCGCGAGTAGCGATGGCGGGTGACGTCGGCGAGAATGGTGTCGAAGGCGGCGCGATCCAGCCGTCCGCCGCGCAGCTTCTCGCGCACCAGGTCGACGCTCGGCGGCGCGACCGCCAGCGTTGCGCTGACCGGCGCGCCCTCTGGCAGGCCGAGGTCGCGAAAGGCGTCCTCGGTCAGTCCGATCTCATCCTCCGCGATCAGCGTGTCGGAACAGAAGCCCAGAACTCCGGAGACCTCGCGCCGCTGGCCGCTTTGCGGATCGGCGCCGATCACGCGCGCGCGATCCATCGGATTGAAACCGAGGTTGCCCTTGGCGACCGCGCTGCGATGGATAACGATGATGCGCTCGCGCAGCGTTTCGATGCGCAGGTGCTTGAGCCGGAACATCCCGTTTTTCATCGAGGCCGCACCCGCTGGCGTCAAAGCCGCACGCGCTCGAGCTGCCGCGCCACGGCGGCGTTCCATCCCAACTCCTTAACTATAGCCGCGCGCAGCGCTTCGGCCGCATCCGGGTCGCCATGCACCACGTACACCGCCGCTGGCGGGCGCGCGGCCGCGCGCAGCCATCCGATTAGCTCCGCCTGGTCGGCATGCACCGAGAACGCCTGGACGTTGACCACCTCCGCTTTGACCGGCACGTAGCGGCCCAGCATCTTGAGCTGCGGCTCGCCGTTGAGCAGTCGCCGTCCGCGGGTGCCGTCGGCTTGGTAGCCGACCAGGATCACGGTGTTGGCGGGGTCGGGCAGCCGGTTGGCCAGGTGATGGAGCACGCGCCCGCCGGTCGCCATCCCAGAGGCCGAGATGATGATCGCGGGGCCGGCCAGCGCGTTGAGCGCGATCGATTCCTCGACCGTGCGCACCTCGACTAGGCCCGCGGGGTCGAACACGCTGGACCCGGCGAGAATCTCCGGGCGCATCTCTTCATCGCGCCGCGCGGCCGCCGCGCGGTACAGCTTGAGCGCCGCCGACGCCATCGGGCTGTCGACGTACACCGGCACCGCCGGCACCCGCTCCGCGCGCACCAGGTGGTCGAGATGGAACAAGACGACCTCGGTGCGGTCGACCGCGAACGAGGGAATTATCACGATGCCGCGGCGCGCGATGGTGCGTGCGAGCGCTTGCTCGAAGAGCTTGAGCGAGGCGTCGTCGTCGTGGCGGCGATCGCCGTAGGTCGCTTCCACCACGATCACGTCCGCGGGCGCGGGCGGTTCGGGCGGGCGGAGCAGCGGATGGTGCGGGCGGCCCAGGTCGCCGCTAAAGACGATGGTGCGCGGCTGCGGATGGTCGAGTTCGACCACCACGCTGGCGGCGCCCAGGATATGGCCCGCGTGGCGCATCGTGGCGTGGACGCCGTCGGCGAGCGTCACCCGTGAGTGAAAGGGCGCCGCCACCAGCGAGCCGAGCGCGCGCAGCGCGTCGTCCTCGGTATACAGCGCGCGCGCCGGCGAGTGCTTGGAGTAGCCGTGCCGATTGGCGTAGTGGGCTTCCTCTTCCTGCAGATGGCCGCTGTCGGGCAGCAGGATGCGGCAGAGCGCGAGCGTGTCAGGCGTGGCGAAGATCGGGCCGCGATAACCATCGCGCCGCAGCGCCGGCAGGTAGCCGCTGTGGTCGAGATGCGCGTGGCTGAGCGCGATCGCGTCGATTGCCGCGGGCTCGAGCGGAAACTTGCCCCAGTTGCGCAGGCGCAGCTCCTTAAGCCCTTGGAACAGGCCGCAATCCACCAGCACCCGCGCGCGCCCGTCTTCGATCAGGAAGCGGCTGCCGGTGACGGTGCCGGCCGCACCAAGAAATTGCAGCGCCGGCCCGGCGGCCCCAGAACGTTTGGTGCTCATCGCGCACTCCCAAGCGCCGCGCTCACCAGCGGCGCGCATTGAATCATGTTGGTCGGATGTTCGACGGTGTCGCAGGAGACCACCGTCCGCGCGCCGGCGCGCCGGATGAGATCGAGCGCGCCGGGCGCGAAAATCGCGTGCACCACAGCCGCATCGACCGTTCGCACGCCGCGCTCGCGCAAGGCGCGCACGGCTGCGGCGATAGTCGCGCCGCTGCTCGCGATGTCGTCGATCACGACGGCGCGCGCGCCTCGTGGAAGCTCCGGGAAACGCACCCGCACGCGGCGATCGCCCAGGCGCCGCTTCACCCCGACCACCCATCGCACGCCCGCCGCGCGCGCGACCGCCCTTATCCACGGTTCCGACTCCTCGTCGGGGCCGGCCGCGATCGCGCCGCCGCCGCGCCGCGCGAGCCATCGTGCGATCGCCGGCGCCGCGCTGAGCGACCGTGCACGGCCCGGCACCACGTCGCCGAGGCGGCGCGTGCGATGGAGATGCGCTTCAACGGTGAGCACGCGGTCAAACGCGCGGCCGAGGCATTCGCCGAAAACCCGCTGCGAGATCGGCTCGCCGGAACGAAAGACGCTGTCCTGGCGCATGTAGGCCAGGTAGGGCGCGACCAGCGTGACCCGCCGCGCGCCGGCGCGGCGCAACGCGTCGGCCACCAGCAGCGCCGGCATCAGCTTGCGGTCGGGGCCGTCGAACGACTGCACCAGGATGGCCTCAACGCCGGCGCGATGGCTGACTCGGACCAGCGTTTCGCCGTCGGGGAAGGGATGCGTCCGCACCGGCGCGAACGGCGCCTCGAGGCTGCGCGCGAGCCGCCGCGCAAAGCGCGCCGAATCAGCAATCGCGTGCACGATGGGAAGTGTAACGCGCGCGCGGAATTTGTTCACGCCATGCGCTCCGCGCGGCCTTTCGATGTGCGTCGCACGCGTCGATGATAGCCCAATCGGGCCAGCGATGTAGCCCCGTGCCAGCGGCGGCACGCGGGTTCAAGCCGAAGATTCGTGAAGCCGCCGCCGCCGAATGATTACGGCCGCGTTGCATCATTGCCGCGCCGAAGCGGTGCTTGCCGCGATGACGAAATAGCCGCTTTCGCCGCGGCTTTGCCGGCTTTGCGACAAGCGCCTGATTCGCGGAACAAGCCCGATCCAGCCGACAATTGCCTCTATCTTTCGGGCAGGTAACCGAACCTGCCCGCCACCGTAATACCTTTCAGAAAGGTGCATGACGATGCGGAGAAAGATCCTGTTGACGTTAGAAGTGTTGTTGGTGCTGGCCGGGATGCTCACCGCTCAGGCATGTTTCGAGCCGCCGGGGCCGTACGGCTATTACGGAGGAGGCTACGGTTACGGGGCGCCCGGGCCGGGCTACGGTTACGGGGCGTTCGGGGGGCCAGACTACGGTTACGGCCATCCGTGGCATCGCGACTGGGACGACTAGCAGTAGAAACGTGATCGAAGCTCCCAAGCGCGATTGCGCATGAGCACGCGGCAGCGGAGGTGGACGGCGAGGGCGAAACGGGGCGTCGCCGCCCTCTGCCGCCCGGCTTGCGCTACTGCATGAACTCGGCGGCGCTCGACTTCATCCCCGCGGGCCGCGCCTCGGATAGTTAGTTGCCGCTTTTCTGGGTCGTGTACTTCTCGGTGGTTGTGCTGCTGCCGGCATCCGGATTGCTGTTGGTCTGGGTCGTGGTGGATGACTCAGAGGACTTCGTCGCCGCGGCCGACGCGCCTTGCGAACCCGTGTTCCCCGTTGCCCCTGCCGCTCCGGCTGCGCCCGGCGCGCCAGCCGGACCCTGCATCGCAGGCCGCTCGAAATTTGCGGTTGCAGACGGCCCGGTGTTGATGCAAATCTAACAGGATTCAAACTGGAAATCCTGGCTTATGTGAGTAAGCTGGCCGCACGGAAAGCCTTCCGAGGCTGGCCGTAACGGCGACCGCGAAGCGGTTCAAAGCGAGGATCATATTATGGGACAAGCGGCACGACCACTAACTCATCCCGCCAACGGAAGAGAAAAGGTAATCGAGGGTGACGAGGCGCTGCGCGACGCCGCG
>JAKAVN010000062.1 GCA_021827495.1 Deltaproteobacteria bacterium
GGTCTCGACCACGACATTTATCAACAGGGGGACGGTTATCAACAGGCCGGCCGTTAGAGCCGGGCGCGGCTGCCCGATGGTGCAAGGGGTAGGCGAGCCGGCTTGACCAGCCCTTGCGCCACCGGTAAATAATTAGTGGCCTTTAACCCGCCACAGAGAGGGCGGAAAGGGTAAGATAATGAACGTCTATGTGTCAGGACCCGGTTGCGCCCGCAGGCGGGTCTTTTTTTGCGCGGCGCCGCCGCGGACGGCCCGCCGATGATCGCGCAGGCTAACTCCAAGCCAGCGCAGGCGCTCGACGCGAGTGCGATCGCGCGCGCGGTCAAGCGGATCGCGCACGAGATCGTCGAGCGCAACAGCGGCGCCGACAATATCGTCCTGGTCGGCATCGTGCGCCGCGGCGCCCGGATCGCGGAGCGGCTGGCCGAGGCGATGGCCGAGGGCGGCAAGCGGGCGGTGCCGTTCGGCACGCTCGACATTTCCTCGTACCGCGACGACGGGCGCGGCGCGCCGGGCGACCCGCGCTTGCTCGGCCGCGACATCCCGTTCGCGCTCGACCGCACCCGCGTGGTGCTGGTCGATGACGTGCTCTACACCGGGCGCACCGTGCGCGCGGCGCTCGACGCGCTCACCGACCTCGGCCATCCCGAATCGATCCAGCTCGCCGTGCTGGTGGACCGCGGCGAGCGCGAACTGCCGATCCGCGCCGACTATGTCGGCCGCAATATCGGGGCGCCGCGCGGCCAGCGGGTCTACGTGCGCCTGGCCGAAGTCGACGGCGTCGACGAGGTCGTGATTGGCGGCGCCAAGCAGGGAGCGGCCGGCTAGGCGCGATGGCACGGCTGGGAAAAAACGACGTGGTCTCGATCGAAGACCTGACGACGGTCGAGATCGAGCGGATTTTCGAGCTCGCCGATTCGTTCGCCGCCAGCCTCGAGCGTGGCGCGGCGCTCGATCGCGCCCACGGCCTGATCATGGCGACGCTCTTTTACGAACCCTCGACCCGCACCCGGCTCAGCTTCGAGTCCGCGATGCATCGCTTAGGCGGCGCCGTCATCAGCTCGGCCGACATGCAGGCCTCCTCGGCCGCCAAGGGCGAAACCCTGGCCGACACCGTGCGCGTGGTGGGCGCCTACGCCGACCTCATCGTGGTGCGCCATCCGCGCGACGGCGCGGCGCGCGTCGCCGCCGAGTACGCGCCGTGCCCCGTGCTCAACGCCGGCGACGGCAGCCGCGAGCATCCGACCCAGACCCTGTGCGACCTCTACATCCTGCGCCGCAAGAAGGGCCGCCTCCACGGGCTGACGGTCGCGATCTGCGGCGATTTGAAATTCGGGCGCACCGTCCATTCGCTCATCTACGCGCTGGCCCGCTTCGGTGCCAATATCGTGGCCGTGCCGTACAACGGGATGAACGTGCCGGGCTACGTGCTGGATCGAGTCGCCGCCCAGGGCAAGTACGGACTTTCCACCGTCACGATGGAAGAGCTGCGTTCGCTGGCGGGTGGAATCGACGCGCTATACCTGACGCCCAACGCCCCGCATCAGATGGCCTTGTTCACCGCCGAGATGCCGCTGGGTGGCGCGCCGCCCGCCGCGGCGCCGCCCGCCGCGCTCGATGCCTTCTACCTGACGCGGCTGCAGCGCGAACGGATGGATGATAAGGAAAGCGCGGCCGGCAAGTATGGCCGTTTCGACGCGCGCGCGCTCAAGACCAGCCGCACCCACGAGGCGGTCGTGATGCATCCGCTGCCGCGCACCGACGAACTGGCCTACGAACTCGATAGCGACCCGCGCGCGGTGTACTTCGAGCAGGCGGCGGCCGGCGTGCCGGTCCGGATGGCGCTCATCGCGTGGCTGCTCGAACAGAACGGAATCGAGCGGGCACGGCCGGCGGCGCCCGCGCCCGCGATCCGCTTCAAGGCGCATCCGGCGCCGCGCTGTTCCAATCCGGGCTGTATCAGCCGCCACGAAGGAGCCTACCTGGCCCCGCGCTTTCGCCTGGGCCGCTCGGCCGACCCCACCGTGCTGGCGCTGATATGCGAGTTTTGCGAGCGCGAACTCAAAATCGAATTTGTCGGCCACGCGCGCACGCGGCGCTACTACCGCTTCGACGAGAACCTCTACGGCTACGTGCGCAGCTGGATCGAAGAAGGCGCGCTCGCGGTGTTCGAGAGCGTCAAGCAGGCCGAGGAGAGCGGCTACGAGCCGTACCGGCGCGGCCCGCAGCGCGAAATCATGAACGCCGAGGAAGTCGCGGCGGCCTGCCGCGCGCTGGCCACGCAAATGGCCGCCGACCTGCCCGATTTCGCCGCCGTCACGATCGTCGGCGTGGTCAGCCACGGCGCGCTGCTGGCGATGCGGTTGCGCGATCTGATTGAGGCCGAGACCGGGGCGCGCCCGCCCTGTGCCGCGCTCGACGTTTTCGGCGGCGAGGCCGCCTTCCATCCGCTCGACGGCGCCGGCGGCCGCCTCGAAGTCGGGGAGCGCACGATCGCGCTGGTCGACGACGTAATCAACAGCGGATGGACGGTGCAGCGCGCGATGGCCGCGCTGTGGCAGCGCGGCCGCCCGGCCGCGGTCAAGCTCGCGGTGCTGATCGATTGCGGCCATCGCGCCGTCCCGATCCGGCCCAACTACGTCGGCAAGCACATTCCGACCGCGCGCGCCGAGCGCGTCCAGGTCCGCCTCACGCCGCCCGCGGGCACCGCGGCGGGCCGCGCCAAGGTGCAGGACCGCGTCGTCGTTTACTCGATGGTCGAGTCGCTCAAGGAAGGAGCAGGCGCCGGATGAGCCGAATCCTCCTGCGCGGCGGACGGCTTATCGATCCGGCGCGCGCAATCGATGAGACCTGCGATCTGCTGGCCGCCGAGGGCGAGGTCGAGGCGATCGCGCCGCCGGGCCGGCTCGGCGTACCGGACGGCGCGACGGTAATCGGCGCGGCCGGATGCTGGGTGGTGCCGGGGCTGATCGATCCGCACGTTCATCTGCGCGATCCCGGCTTTCCCGAAAAGGAAACGATCGCGAGCGGCTTGCACGCCGCGGCGGCCGGCGGGTTCACCGCGGTGGCCGCGATGGCGAACACTTCACCGGTCAACGACCGTCCCGAGGTGACACGCTATATGCTCGCGCAGGCGGCGGCGGTCCATGCGGCGCGGCTGCTCCCGGTCTCGGCGGTGACGCGCGCCCTGGGCGGGCGCGAGCCGGTTGACTTCGCCGCGATGGTGGAGGCGGGCGCGCATCTTTTTTCCGACGACGGGATCCCGATCGACGACCAGGCCGTGCTGGCCAACGCGCTCGAGCAGGCCGCGCGCCTGGGCTTTGCGGTTTCACTGCACGAGGAAGACCGCGCGCTCACCGCCGGCGGCGCGGTCAACGCCGGCGAGGTCTCGAAACGTCTCGGCGTGGCCGGCGTGCCGGCGGCGGCCGAGACCGAGCGCATCCGGCGCGACCTGGCGCTGGCGATCGGCGCCGGGGCGCCGGTCCATATCGCCCACGTCTCGACGGCGCGGTCGCTCGATCTGATCCGCATGGCCCGCCAGCGCGGCGCGCAGATCACCTGCGAGGCCACGCCGCACCACTTCGCGCTCGACGAGCGCGCGGTGCTGCGCTGGGGCCCCAACGCCAAGATGGCGCCACCGCTGCGCGCGGCCCGCGACGTCAAGGCGGTCGTGGCGGCGATCGCCGACGGCACGATTGATATGATTGCGACAGACCATGCGCCGCACGATCCGCACTCCAAGCGGATGGAACGGCTGGCCGGCTTTTTCGGACCCGCGCGCGACTGCGGACGGCTGCCCGAGGGCGAGGCTGCGGCGCTGACGCAGGCCGCCAACGGCGTGGTGGGGCTGGAAACCGCGCTCGGCCTTGTGCTCGAACTCGTCCATCGCGGCGTGATCGGCCCGGCGCGGATGGTCGAGATGATGTCGCTTCGGGGCGCGCAGCTATTGAGAATCGACGGCGGCACCCTGGAGTTGGGAGCGCGCGCGGATATCACGCTTATCGATCCAAATATGGAATGGACAGTGGACCCGGAGAAATTTATTTCGAAAAGCCGCAACAGCCCGTTTGGCGGACGGCGGCTTAGGGGCAGGGCGATGCTGACGATCGTGGCC
Source organism: Deltaproteobacteria bacterium (assembly GCA_021827495.1). Classification (GTDB taxonomy): domain Bacteria; phylum Desulfobacterota; class Binatia; order Binatales; family Binataceae; genus JAKAVN01. Next base: position 4,115 of record JAKAVN010000062.1, read on the forward strand.
GGCGAAATCGTTTACGACGGCAGGACGGGGAGGCCGGCGTGAGCGCGCGGCGCGAGGCGATACTGGCGCTGGCCGACGGCCGCATCTTTCGCGGCCGCGCCTTCGGCGCGACCGGTGAGGCGGTGGGCGAGGCCGTCTTCAACACCGCCATGACCGGTTATCAGGAAGTGCTCACCGACCCGTCGTACAAGGGGCAGATCGTCTGCATGACCTACCCCGAGATCGGCAACGTCGGGATCAATGCCGAAGATGCCGAGTCGGCCGGGGTCCATGTCGAAGGCTTCGTGGTCAAGGAGTATCGCGCGCGGCCGTCGAACTGGCGCTCCGAGATGGCGCTCGGCGAATACCTCGAACGCGCCGGGGTGGTGGGAATCGAAGGCATCGAAACCCGCGCGCTGGTGCGCCACATCCGCGCCCACGGCGCACAGCAGGCGGTGATCTCGAGCGTCACGCTCGACCCCGGCGTGCTGGCCGCGCGCGCCAAGGCCTCGCCGGGACTGGTCGGCCGCGACCTGGTCAAGGAAGTCACCTGCGCCGAGTCTTACGACTGGGAGCTCGGCGATTGGGAACTCGGGGCCGGCTACCGGCGCCCGTCCAAAGAGGAATTGCGCGATGCGCCGCTGGTCGTCGCGCTCGACTACGGAATCAAGCGCAACATCCTGCATCGCCTCGTGGCGAGCGGCTTTCGCGTGCGCGTGATGCCGGCGGCGGCGAGCGCCGCCGAGATTCTCGCGCCCAATCCCGACGGCGTCTTTCTCTCCAACGGACCGGCCGATCCGGCCGCGCTGCCGTACGCGCACAAGGCGGTGCGCGGCGTGCTCGGCCGCAAGCCCATCTTTGGAATCTGTCTCGGCCATCAGATTCTCGGCCTCGCGCTCGGCGGACGAACCTACAAGCTCGGCTTCGGCCATCACGGCGCCAACCACCCGGTGATGGACCTGCGCACACGGAGAGTCGAGATAACCTCGCAGAACCACGGCTTCGCGGTGGACGCCGGCTCGCTCGAGGGACGCGCGGAGCTTTCGCATCTCAACCTCAACGACAAAACGGTCGAGGGGCTGCGCGGCGCCGGCGTGCCGTTCTTCTCGGTGCAATACCATCCCGAGGCCTCGCCTGGACCGCATGACGCGGGCTACCTGTTCGCGCGCTTTCGCCGTCTGGTCGAGGCGTTCCCGCGATGGGGCGCGGAGGCGCTGGACCGGATCGCCGCCGAAGAGGGCGGCGCGGCCGCACGATGAACCGCATGGGCGTGGGCGCTTAGATGCCGCTTCGCAAAGATCTTAAATCGGTGCTGCTGATTGGCTCGGGTCCGATCGTTATCGGCCAGGCCTGCGAGTTCGACTACTCGGGCACGCAGGCGCTCAAGGCGCTGCGCGAGGAAGGGCTCAGGCTCATCCTCGTCAACTCGAACCCGGCCACCATCATGACCGACCCGGAGCTGGCCGATCGGACCTATATCGAGCCGATGACCGTGCAGGCGCTCGAACAAATTATCGAGCGCGAGCGGCCCGACGCCCTGCTGCCGACGGTGGGCGGCCAGACGGCGCTCAACCTGGCGATCGAACTCGCGGAGAGCGGCGTGCTCGAGCGCTTCGGCGTCGAGCTTATCGGGGCCAAGCTCGGCGCGATCAAAAAGGCCGAGGACCGTGAGCTCTTCAAGCAGGCGATGATCGGTATCGGGCTGGAAGTGCCGGCCTCCGGACTCGCGCGCTCGCAGGAACAGGCCGAAGGAATCCGCAGGCGCCTCGGCCTGCCGCTTATCATCCGGCCCTCGCGCACGCTGGGCGGCAGCGGCGGCTCGATCGCGCGCGACCCGGCGGAGTACCACGCCAAGGTCGAGTGGGGCCTGGGAATGTCGCCCAATCATGAGGTGCTGATCGAACAATCGATCGAGGGTTGGAAGGAGTTCGAGCTGGAAGTGATGCGCGACATGGCGGACAACGTCGTGATCATATGCTCGATCGAAAACTTCGACCCGATGGGCGTGCATACGGGCGACTCGATCACCGTGGCCCCCGCGCAAACGCTGACCGACAAGGAATACCAGCTCATGCGCGACGCCGCGCTCAGGATCATCCGCGAGATCGGCGTCGACACCGGCGGATCGAACATCCAGTTCGCGATCGATTCGCGCACCGGCCGCATGGTGGTGATCGAGATGAACCCGCGCGTCTCGCGCAGCTCGGCGTTGGCTTCCAAGGCAACCGGGTTTCCGATCGCCAAGATCGCGGCGCGCCTGGCGGTCGGCTATCGGCTCGACGAGATTCCCAACGACATCACGCGGATGACGCCGGCCTGCTTCGAGCCAACCATCGACTACGTGGTGACCAAGATTCCGCGCTTCGCCTTCGAGAAGTTCCGCGGCGCGGCCGACGAACTCGGCCCGCAGATGAAGTCGGTGGGTGAGGTGATGGCGATCGGACGCACCTTCAAGGAATCGCTGCAGAAGGCGCTGCGCTCGCTGGAAATCGGTTCGTGGGGACTGGAGAGCCGCGTGGCCGGGTTGCGCGAGGCGGCCGCGCTCGCCACCGTCCGCGCCCATCTCTCGCTGCCCAACAGCCATCGTCTGTACTACCTCGGCGACGCGGTGCGCCTGGGGCTCGCGCGCGAAGAAATCCATCGCCTCACCGGCATCGACCCGTGGTTCATCGACGCGGTGGCCGAAATCGTCGAAGCCGAAGGGCGAATCAAGAACGGCCCGCTTGACGCGGCGTTGCTCCGCGAGGCCAAGGAGAGTGGTTTTTCGGATCGCCGAATCGCCCAGCTGGCGGGCCTCGACGAGGCGGCCGTGGCGCTCAAGCGGCGCGAGGCCGCGCTGGCGCCGGTGTTCAAGGCCGTCGACACCTGCGGCGCCGAGTTCGAGGCTTTCACGCCGTACCTCTATTCGACTTACGAGGGCGAGGACGAGGCGCCGCCCGACGCGCGGCCCAAAATTATGATCCTCGGCGGCGGGCCCAACCGGATCGGGCAGGGAATCGAATTCGATTACTGCTGCGTGCACGCGAGCCTGGCGCTCAAGCAGGCCGGCTTCGAGACCATCATGGTCAATTGCAATCCGGAGACCGTCTCGACCGATTACGACATTTCCGACCGCCTGTACTTCGAGCCGCTGACCTTCGAGGACGTGATGGCGATTGCCGAGCGCGAACGCCCGGCCGGCGTGATCGTGCAGTTCGGCGGGCAGACGCCGCTGAAGCTCGCGCTGCCGCTGGAACGCGCAGGCGTGCCGATCCTGGGCACTGCGCCTGACGCGATCGACCGCGCCGAGGACCGCGAGCGGTTCAACCTTCTGGTCGAAAAGCTCGGCCTGCGGCAGCCGCGCGGCGTACTGGCGCGCGGATTGGCCCAGGCGGTGCGCGGCGCCGCGGAAATAGGCTACCCGGTGCTGATCCGGCCGTCGTACGTGCTCGGCGGGCGCGCGATGGAAGTCGTCGCGGACGAGGCGGGGCTGCGCCGCTACCTCGAGCAGGCGCTGCTCGCTTCCGAGGATCGCCCGCTGCTGGTCGATCGCTACCTCCAGGGTGCGATCGAAGTCGATGTCGACGCGATCGGTGACGGGGAGACAGTGGTTATCGGCGGCGTGATGGAACACGTCGAGCACGCCGGGATCCATTCGGGCGACAGCGCCTGCGCCTTGCCGCCGCGCACGCTCAGCCCCGCGCTGCAGGAAGAATTGATGCGGCAGACGCGGATGCTGGCGCGCGAGCTCGGCGTCATCGGCCTCATCAACGTGCAGTACGCGATCTTCGAGGGCGAGGTTTACATCCTGGAGGTCAATCCGCGCGCCTCGCGCACCATTCCGTTCGTCAGCAAGGCGATTGGCGTGCCGCTGGCCAAGCTCGCCGCGCTGGTGATGGCGGGCAAAAACCTCTCCGCGCTGGGCTTCACCGCCGAGCGCGTGCCGCGCCACGTCTCGGTCAAGGAGTCGGTGTTTCCGTTCGTGCGCTTTCCCGGCGTCGACACCATTCTAGGCCCCGAGATGAAATCGACCGGCGAGGTGATGGGGATCGATCGCTCGTTCGCGATGGCCTTCGCCAAGGCCGAGCTGGCCGCCGCGACCGACTTGCCGGCCAAGGGGTGCGTGTTCATCAGCGTGCGCGACGAGGACAAGGCGACGCTCGCGCCGATCGCGCAGGGACTGTCCGCGATGGGCTTCGAGCTGGCCGCCACCGGCGGCACCGCGCGTTATATCCACAACCTGCGCATCCCGTGCGCCACCGTGAACAAGGTTACCCAGGGCTCGCCGCACGTGGTCGACCTGATGCGCGAGGGCAGGATCGCGATGGTGATCAACACGCCGGATGCATCGGGCACCGCCGATTCATTTTCGATCCGGCGCACGGCGCTGGAGATGCGGCTGCCGTTTTGCACCACGATGGCGGGGGCGCAGGCCGCAGTCGAGGGAATCGCGGCGCTCCGCGAGGGGCGCTTCGAGGTCCGCGCGCTGCAAGATTATCATCAGGACCACTATCGGGATAATTGCGCGCCGGAAAATCGCCGCGGATAGCCCCCGCTGCGCTCCGCCGCCGCCCCCCGCTTCATCGTCGCGTGCGATGCCGCTTGAGATGCAAACTGCGCTGAGCGCGCTGAGCGGCGTCGGCCCCAAGCGCGCCGCGGCGCTCGCCGATCGCGGTATCGCGACCGTTGGCGACCTGCTGTTCAATCTGCCGCTGCACTACCAGGACTGGCGCGCGCGCACGCCGCTTGCGGAACTCAAGCCCGCAACCTCGGCGGTCGTCGAAGGGCGTCTCGTCGAGCTCAAGGAGCGGCCGATGCGCGGGCTGCGCTGGCGGCGGATGGCGACCGGGTGGCTCGAAGGCCCGGGCGGCGAGCGGGTCCGTGTCGTTTGGTTTAACCTGCCGGCCTACATGAAGGGGCGCATGCCGGGCGGCGAGCGCGTGGTGATGCACGGCCGCGTAAATGTGGCGTCCGACGGCGGGTTGGAAATCGTTCATCCCGAAGTTTACCCGCTGGATTCCGGCGAGCCGCCGGCGGTGCGCCCTGTCTACGGTCTGCCATCCGAGATCGGCCAGCGCGTCTATGCCGGGCTGGTCACGCAGGCGCTGGCGGCGCTGGGCGGCCGAATCGGCGGCGCGATGCCGGCCGCGCTGCGCGCGCAAGCCGGCGTGATGCCGCTGGGCGAGGCGCTGCGCATGCTCCATCAGCCGCCCGCCGGCGCCGAGCCGGCCAAGCTCGAAGCGGGAGACAGCGCCGCCCATTACGCGCTCGCCTTCGACGAGATGTTCGCGTTTCAGCTCGCGATGGGAATCGATCGGATGCGCGCGGCGCGGCGCACCGGCGCGCGGATGGACGCGCCGGCAAGTCTGACCGCGCGCCTGCTCGCGGCTCTGCCGTTTACGCCGACCCGCGCGCAACTCCGCGCGATCGATGAAATCGGCGCCGGTCTTGCCCGGGCGCATCCGATGAATCGCCTGCTGATGGGCGACGTCGGCAGCGGGAAGACGCTGGTCGCGCTATGGGCGGCGCTGCGCGCGGCCGAGTCGGGATGGCAGGTTGCGATGATGGCGCCGACGGAACTGCTCGCCGAGCAGCATTATCGCAGCTTCACGGCGCTGTGCGGCGCACTCGGCATGCCAGCCGCGCTGCTGCTCGGCAAAACACCGCCGGCCGAACGCGCACGCACGCTCAGGCTGCTCGCCGCGGGCGCGATTCCTTTGGTTTTCGGCACCCATGCGCTCATTCAGGAGGGCGTCGCGCTCAAGCGCCTAGGCCTGGCGGTTATCGACGAGCAGCATCGCTTCGGCGTCTTCGATCGCGCCCGCTTAAAGGCGCTCGGGCCCAGCGCCCACGTGTTGCTGATGACGGCGACGCCAATTCCGCGAAGCCTTGCACTCACGCTGCTCGCCAACCTGGATATCTCCGCGCTCGATGAGCTGCCGCCGGGGCGGACGCCGGTGGTGACCGAAATCTTCCCCGAGACGCAGATCGCCAAAGTCGACGCGATCGTACGCGCGGAACTCGAGGCCGGGCGGCGCGCCTATTATATCGTTCCGCTGATCGAGGGCGCGGAGGATGGCGACGAGCGGCTGTCGGTGGCGGCGACGGCCAGGCGGCTGGGCGAGGGGCCGCTTTGCGGCTTCAAAATTGGCACGCTGCACGGCAGGATGCGGCCGGCGGAAAAGGAGCGCGCGATGCGCGGGTTTCGCGACGGCGCGCTCGAGGTGCTGGTCTCGACCACCGTGGTCGAGGTCGGAATCGACGTGCCCGAGGCGAGCGCAATCGTGGTGATCGCGGCGGAGCGCTACGGGCTGGCCCAGCTTCATCAATTGCGCGGCAGGGTCGGGCGCGGCGCGGCGGCGTCGCGATGCTGCCTGGTGGTCTCGCGCGAAGACGACGCGCGCGCGCACACGCGGCTCGGCGTGATGGTCCGCGCCACCAGCGGCGCCGAGGTCGCGCGCGCCGACCTCGAGCTGCGCGGCCCCGGCGACCTGCTCGGCGCCAGGCAAAGCGGCGCGCTGCCGCTGCGCTTTGCCGGCTTCATCCGCGACGGCCGGCTGATCGAGCAGGCGCGCGCGCTGGCGGAGATCTGGCTTAAGCGCGACCCGCCGCTCGAACTGCCTGAATCCGCCGGGGCCCGCGTCGCGCTCTTGCGCATGCTGGATTTCGGCTTCAGCCTTGGAGATATAGGATAGGGTTGATGGCGGGGGCGAGATCCAAAGCAAAACGGCCGGCCGCGGAGCCAAAGATAAAGCGCCGGCACGAGCTCTCCGCGGGCGGGCTCATCTGGCGGCGCCAGCCCGGCGGTTCGCTAAGCTTGGTGCTGGTGCGCCCGGCAGGGCGCAGAAGCTGGGTGCTGCCCAAAGGGCACGTCGAGGCCGGCGAGACGGTGGTGCGGGCCGCGATGCGCGAGGCGCGCGAGGAAAGCGGGCTTACGGTGGGAGTGGTCGAGCCGCTCGGCGAGATTTCCTATGTCTATTCGTCGCGCGATCGCAACGGCGCGGCGCTGACGCGGATTTTCAAGCGCGTGCACTTTTTCCTGATGGAACATGCCGGCGGCGACCCTTCCGCGCACGACTCGGAGACCGACGAGGTCGCCTGGCTGAGCTTCGACGAAGCGCTCGCCCGCGCGACCCATCCGAGCGAGCAGGCGCTGATCGCCAAGGCGCGCGCGCTGCTCGGCGCCTAGGCGCCGCCGCCCGCGGCCGAGGCGCCGATCACGCTCGCGCGCCATACAGCCGGCGCGAGTTCAGCCGAGTGCGCGGCGCCCAGGCCGATAATCGCCAGCACCGCGGCGCCGCGGCGCTCGACGTGATGCGCCGGCGCGCCACCGACCGCGAGGCGCTCGAGGATCCCCTCGTAGACGCGCGCAAAGGCGGCGGCGGCCGTATCGCCGTTTAGCGCCACGATCCAGATGACGGTGAGCGCACCGCCCTTGCGCAGCACTGCCATCCGATCGCCGCGCCATCCGCGCGCCAGCGTGACCTGGGCCTGGGCGCTCGGATTGCGCGTCAGGACGACGCGCAGGAGCAACTCGCCGTACGTATTTTCCGCAACCTCATGCCATCCCTTGAGCACCGGCGCCCATCCGGCGACCGTTATCGCCAGTGGCGGCGAGGGATGGTCGAAATACAGCGCCGGATCGATCACCTGGCGTGTCGAGCGCGGTGGATTGCGATAGAGCGCGTTGACCGCGCTCCATCCGCCGCGCTTGTAGGCCTCGCCGACAAAGCGGGTTCCGTCGGTGTATTGGAAGATCAGCGAGTCGCGCAACGCCGCCGGGGTGTTCGGCGACTCAACGTCGAACAGCTTCGGCATGTCCTCGAGATGGGTGAGCAGCGTGCCGATAGTCTTCGCGTCGAGGGTTCCGTGAATATAGCCGTAGCCGACCAGCGTCGCGTCGCCCTCGGCCACCGATTTCAGCGCCAGCTCGCGATCGTCATTGTCGCTGATTTGATCGAGCGCGTCATGGATGTCGAAATACTGGTCCTGCAGCGCATGGGTCAGCTCGTGCGCGAGCAGCATCTCGCCAGCCGAATCGCTGCGGGTGAAAAATCCTGTGAGCTTGGACCACAGGCCGCGCTCGGACTTGCCTTTGACCACGATCATTTCCCGATCCTGGGGATCGTAAAAGCCCGCGACCTGGCTGCTCAGCAGCCGCATGGTCTGGGCCTTCAGATTGGTGCCCGGCGCGTAGAGGCCGGTCAGTGCGCCGGCTTCGGCCGCGCGTTGCAGCTCAGCCTCATCGTGGCGGCGCGCCAGTTCACGCTCCAGCACGCGGTTGGCCTGGCCCTGGTCCATCAGCACCAGTGGCACGTCGGTCTTGAAGGTGAGCTCGCGCAAATCCTGCACGTCGACTAAAACCTGCCCGGCCCGCTGGAGGTTGATCTGGCCGCCGCTCACCACCGCGTAAGCGCATCCGGCGAAAGCGAGCAGCACCAGCGCGGCGATTCGATGGGGCCGTGGTGGATGACGCGGTCGCATCAGCGGGCGGCGGCGAGTCGGCCAAGCGGCGCGGCGGCGTGCAGCGACGGAACGCCCGGCGTGATTGCGGGCGGCGGAGCCGTGATCGCGCTGGCCTTCCACACCGCGGGTCCCAGCGTGTCGAAATGTGCGGCCGGCTCGCCGATCACCGCCAGCACGGCGTCGCCCTTGCGCTCGATGCGATGCGGCGCCGGACGGCGGTGCAGGTGGTCAAGCACTTTGCGATAGAGCGCCGCGAAGCGAGCGGCCGAATCGGCGCTGCGAAACGCCAGCAGCCAAATCACGCTCACCGCTTGGCCCTTGCGCAGCATCACGATCCGGTCGCCCGCCCATCTGGTGGCCAGCGCCAAATCGGGCGAGGCCATGCCGCGCGTGTTTTGCAGGATGATGCGCAGGCCAAGCTCGCCCAGCGTGTCTTCGTCGGACTTATGCCAGGCCGCCAGGCGCGACTGGTAGCCGGCGACGGTAACCGTATCGGGCGGGGCAGGGTGGTCGAAGTAGAGCGACGGATCGATGATCTGTTGGGTGGACTGCGGCGGATCGCTGTAGAGCTTGTCGACCGCGGTCCAGCCGCCGCGCCGGTAGGCCTCGGCGACGAACTTGACCCCGTCGATGTACTGGAAAATCAGCGGCTCGGCCACCCCGCGCGGCACGCCGGCGGCCGCGCCCGTGAAGGCCTGCGAGAAGCTCTGCAGATTTCCAATCAGCGTTGTGAGAATCACCGGGTTCATCCCGCCCAGCATATAGGCGTAGCCCGCGATCGTCGCGTCGCCCTCGGCCACCGAGTGCAGCGCCAGCGCGCGGTCGCCGTTGCTCTTGAGCTTTTCGTCCTTGGCGCCGAAGTCGAAGTTCTGATCCTGCAGCGCGTGGGTGAACTCGTGCGCCAGGATCATGTAGTCCAGCTTGGTCTGGAGTTCGGGCGGCTGGCCGGGAAACTCGCGCTCGAGCGCGCCGCTGACCACCACCATGCGTTTCTTTTTGAAGTCGTAAAACGCGATCACCTGGCTTTCGAGCAGGCTCATGTTGGCGGCCTTGAGATTGATTCCTGGTGGATACAATCCAATCAGCGCGCCGGCGCGGCCGTCGGTGTCGATGATCTCAGGCGTGTATTCGCGCTCCAGTTCCGCCTCCAGCAGCTTGCCCGCCTCTTCCGTGGTGCGGGCAACGATCGGAACCTTGTGCTTGAGCTTGAGCTGGCGCACGGCCTGGATGTTCCGCTCGACCGCGGCCGCCTCGCGTTGGTTGATTTTGCCGTTTTCCGCCTGCGCGCACCCGCACGGCGCGGTGCCGGCCGTGACCAGCAGCGCCGCGGCGAGCGCCGCAAACAGCAGGCGGATCGGGAAGGGGCGGGCGGAGAAGTTCATTCGCTGATGATTATGACCGGCAGGCCCAAGCGCACCGTCTGCGCCGCGCGCGCCTGGGCCTGCTCGCGGGTCGCAAACCCGCCCATCCGCACACGGTAATAGCGCCCGCCGCCAGTATCAAGCTCACTCAGCCTGACGTCGGGGTAGTAGGCGGCGAGGCGGGCGCGGATATGCTCGGCATTGCCCCGGTCGGTGTACGATCCGGCTTGGACGAAGTATTGTGGCTCGCCCGCGGGATCGGCCGCCGGCGTCGCCACCAAGTCCATCCGCACCAATGCGGTGCCGGGCGCGATCATCCCGAGGGCGCGCGCCGCGCCGTAGGAGAGGTCGATCTTGCGCCCCTTGCGAAACGGGCCGCGATCGTTGATTCGCACTTCGACCGCGCGTCCACTGGCGAGATCGGTCACGATCGCGCGCGCGCCCAGCGGAAAAATGCTCGACGCGGCGGTCAGGTCGTCCTGGTTATAGATTTCGCCGGCCGCGGTCGAACGGCCGTTGAAGCCCGGCCCGTACCACGAAGCCTTGCCTACAACCGAGCGGATCGGGGCAAGCGCGGGCCGGACAGACGGCGTTACGGCTGGCGCCGGCTGGCGCGAGGCGCATCCGGCCGCCGCCACCGCGCATATCGCCATCACGAGCCCGCGCCGCCGCCACATCGTCCGCATCTCGCGCACCTCAGCCGCCTGGCCGTCCCGGCCACGGCCGCCACCTCCCCAGTGGGGGACGATTATAGATGGCGGATTGCGACTTAAGAAGCACGCCCGGCCGGACTTTGCGAGTGGCGCTGTTGACAGTCAATGGGTCGCGCGTGGGGCCCGCGCGTGTCGCGGGCCGCGCCGCGCGTGGTAGCATTGCAGCAGCGCCGCCGCTCCGGCCGCGCCGAAGATGCTGCGAAACAGGGAGGATCTCGAGGAGCTGGAGGCGCGCACGCTCGCGCCCTATGCGATGCTGTCGCGGATGAGCCGCGGCCGGCGGTTCCCCGAGCCGCCGCATCCGCTGCGCACGGCGTTCCAGCGCGACCGCGACCGCGTCGTCCATTGCGCCGCCTTTCGCCGCCTCGAATACAAGACCCAGGTCTTCGTCAACCACGAGGGCGACTACTACCGCACGCGCCTGACCCATACGGTGGAAGCCGCGCAAATCACGCGCACGGTGGCCAAGGCGCTGGGGCTCAACTCGGAGCTGGCCGAGGCGGTCGCGCTCGCGCACGATCTTGGCCACACGCCGTTCGGCCATGCCGGCGAGCGGGCGCTGCGCGCGCTGATGGAGCCGTATGGCGGCTTCGATCACAACGCGCAGAGCCTGCGTACGGTTGACTGGATCGAGGTGCGTTATCCGAATTTCCGCGGGCTCAACCTGACCTTCGAGGTGCGTGAAGGAATCATCAAGCACTCCGAGTTCAAGCCGCGCCCGGCGGCGGCGGAGTTCGACCCGTCGCTGTTCCCATGCCTGGAGGCGCAGATCGTCGACTTGGCCGACGAAATCGCCTACCTCGCGCACGACGTCGACGACGGGCTGAAGTCGCAGATGCTCACGGTGGACGATCTCAACCGCTCGCGCCTGTTCCGCGAGGCGGCCGCCGCCGCGCGCGCGGCGAGCCCGCGGGCCGAGCCGGGAGTCGCGCGCTACCAGACCGTGATCCGGATGATCGACGCGATGGTGAGCGACCTGCTCACCAACATCAGCGCCGAGCTCGAGCGCGATTCGATTCGCGGCGTCGACGACGTGCGGCGCGCCGGGCGGGCGCTCGCGAGCTTCGGCCCCGCGATCGCGCCGATGGTGGAAGAGCTCAAGCAGTTGATGCGCGAGCGGCTGTACCGCCATTACCGCGTCAGCCGGATGACCGGCAAGGCGGGCCGGGTGCTCGAGCGCCTGTTCGAAACTTACTTGGGCGAGCCGCGCCAGATGCCGGACCACGTGCTGCGGCGCATCGAGGCCGACGGCGAGCCGCTCGCGCGCGTGGTCGCCGATTATATCGCCGGGATGACCGACCGCTTCGCGCTCGACGAGTACCGCAAACTGTTCGACCCCGATGAGCGTGTCTGACGGACCGGCCAGCGGACCCGAAGCGAAGGGCCGCCTTGCGGCGCACGGGCGCGGCGCCACGGCGCGCATCGTCATCCGGCGCGAGGACCACATCGGCGACCGGCTCGGCTTTATTTTTCTCGAAGCCGACGGCGGCGACCACGACGCGATAATCGCGCGGCTCAGCGAATACCTCGGCCCGCGGGTCAGGATCTTGAAGGCCGAAATCGGCGCCGAGCAGATCGAAATCGAGATAGGCCCGCGGCGCTTCGGTGCGGAGGCGGCGCGGCTGGCCGAAGCCGCGCAAGGGCTGCGGCGCAAGGGCGCTTTGCGCAATGCGATGGCGCACTTCAAGGAAGCGCTCGCGCTCGACCCGCTTAGCGTGGCCGCGCTGCGCGGGATGGGCGCGCTGCTGGCGGCGCGCGAGGACTACCCGGCGGCGTTCAGGATACTGTGCAAGGCGCGCGAGGCCGGCGGCGACAGCGCCGAAGTCTTGCACGACCTCGGCCGCGCGGCGGCCGCGATGGAGAGGATCGCGACGGCGGTCGTCTACCTCGAACGGGCTTGCGAGCTGGCGCCGGACAACCTGGCGATCCGGCGCACGCTGGCGGATATGGGGCGCAAGCCGCGCGCCACGGTAAAGCTCAAGGAACGCGCGGGGCAAGGTCCGCGCAAGCGCGAGGACGGCCGCTAGCAGCAACCGTGATCAGGAACCGCGCCGACGGCGTTTTCGACCGTCGCGGCGGATCTTCCGCTCGTCGCCGATGATCAACCGCCGCGCCATCAGGCCTCCCGCGACGCCGGCAGTTGGACCACGAAGCGGCTGCCCACCGGGAGATTGCCGGTGACGAAGATCCGCCCGCCGTGCGCGACCACGATATCCTTCACGATCGCCAGTCCCAGCCCGGCCGATCCTTTCTCAGCGCCGTCGCCGTATTGCGCGAAGCGCTCGAAGACGTAGTCGCGCAGCTCGGGCGCGATGCCCGGCCCGGAATCGGCGACCTCCAGCCGCACCGTATCGCCCGCGCATCCGGTCATGATTTCGATTCGTCCACCGCGGGGAGTATAGCGCAGCGCGTTGCCGATCAGGTTCGACACCACCCATGAAAGCTTGACCGGGTCGCCACTGACCGGCGGGACCCCGCCGATATTGCGCTCCAGCGCGACGTTTTTCTCCTCGGCCTGGAGGCGGAAGCGCTCCGCCACATCTTGGGCCACCCGCGCGAGGTCGAGGCGCTCGCGCGCGAGCGAGATCGAGGCCAGCTCGCCGCGCGCGAGGTTGAGCAGGTTGTCGGTGAGCTGCTTCATCCGCGCGCATTCCTCGAGAATCGTGCGCAAAAGCTCGCGCTGCCTGGGTTCCAACGCCGCCTGCTCGCGCTGCAGCAACTGCGCGGAGAGCGCCAGCGAGGTGAGCGGGGTGCGCAGCTCGTGCGACAGCGTCTCGACCAGGTTGCTGCGCGCGCGGTCCTGATCGCGCAGATAGGTGACGTCCTGCAAAATGAGCAGGGTGCCGAACGCAGCGCCCTCGGTGCGATGGAGCGTAATCGGCTTGAGCACGTAGGAATGGTCGCGCCCGCGCACGTGCAGCTGCACCTCGGTGCGCCGCCCGTCCGGCGCGGCGCGCCGCAGCCCGCGCAGCGCGTCGCGCACGCGCAGGTAGTGCGGCGAGTTGCTGCTGAGGTCGTCGAACGGGCTGCCCAGCGCGTCGGCGGGCTCGAGATCCATGATGAGCGCGGCGATCTCATTGATATGCGTAACGATCCCGGCCGGGTCGATCAGCACCACGCCGTCCTCGAGGCTTTCGATGATCGCCTCGGTCTTGCGCTTCTCGTACAGCAGGCGCTCAACGTTAAGCTTCTCATACTGTTCGAGCTGCTCAGCCATCCCGTTGAACTCGCGCGCGACCGCCTCCAGCTCGGCCAGCGGCTGCGGCCCAAGCCGCACCTGCGCGCGGCGCTGGCTGAGCC
>JAKAVN010000245.1 GCA_021827495.1 Deltaproteobacteria bacterium
CATCGCCCAAGGCCGCGCACATCGCCTGGTCGGCGCGGTCGAGGCCCGCGGCGTCGCCGCCATCGGCAGCGACGCGGGCGCGGTGGCGGGCGTGGGACCGCTTGGCGTCACGATAAGCGCCGACTACGCGGCGCTTGCCAGACCTGACACGGTCACTCTCGATTTCACCGTGGCGAGCGCCGCGCTCGAACATCTCGAAGCCGCCGCCGAGGCCGGCGCCGCGATCGTGCTCGGCACCACCGGCCTCACGCCCGAAATGGCAGCGCGGGCCCGCGAACTCGCACCGCGCACCCGGACCGTGATCGCACCCAACATGAGCGTCGGCGTCAACGTGCTAATGAAGATCGTCGCCGAAGCCGCCAGGATTCTGCCCGACTTCGACGCGGAAGTGCTCGAGATCCACCATCGGACCAAGGTCGACGCGCCCAGCGGCACGGCGCTGGCGTTGGGACGTATCATCGCGGCCGCGCGCGGCCAGGACTTCGCCGCCAACGCTGTTTACGGACGCGAGGGAATAACCGGCGTGCGGCCAGCCGGGAAAATCGCGGTGATGGCGCTGCGCGCGGGCGACGCGGTGGGCGATCACACTGTCGTTTTCGGCGGCCAGGGCGAGCGGCTGGAACTCATCCATCGGGCGCAGAGCCGGGATTCGCTGGCGCGCGGGGCGCTGCGCGCGGCGGCATGGCTGGAGCGGCAGCCTGCGGGACTGTATTCGATGCGCGACGTGCTGGGGCTGTAAAACCGCCGCGCCCTTCTTTTCGCTGCGCCGCGGTTGCGGCAGATCCCATCGCTCGCGCAGCCGCGGCATCCATGCTCGATGCCGGGTTTCGAAGCAGATCAGCAGCGCGATCATCGCCAATACGCCGCCCGCCAGTAATTTCCAGAATCCCAGCGCATCGAGCGGCGCCACGCCTAAGCCCGCACGTTGCGCGGCTGGCGCAGAACACGCACTTCGGGCGAACGGCGCAGGTTGATCGCCGGCACTTCGATTTCCTCGTCGCGCGCCCAGCGGAAAAAAATCAGCGTGGTGATCAGCATGAGGTAGAAGCTGTCCGCGACCCACATCAGGATTCCGCCGATCACCTGATCTTCCCGCGCCGAAAGGCCGAACGGATGCGGCGCAACCGCATACCACGGATAGGTGACCGACTCCGCCAGCGTAATCGGCGCCGCTACCGCGGTCATCGGGATCATCAGGAGGAACAGATAGAGAATCTGCACCGGGTAGCTGAGCCGCGGAAATTCCGGCATCGGACTAAGCAGCGGCCAGAACAGGATGGTGCCTGCAACCATGAAGGCGATGTGCACGGCGATGTGGAAGTTCTCGTGGGCCATCATCAGGTTGAAGACCGGCGGATCGTGGACGAACACGTAGACCGCGGTGAAAGTCAGGAATGCGACCACCGGCTTGCTGAAAAAACGCGCCAGCGGCAGGATCGGCCGGCTCATCACGATCGGCCGGAACATCCAGTCCGGCACCGCGAGCAGGAACAGCGGGGGAATAACCCAGCTCTGGATCGAATGCTCGAGCATATGCGCCCAGAAGGACCCGTCGTCCGCGAGCTCATCGACCGGGCCAAAGGTTATGAGCATCGCCAGGATGAGCAGGCAGAAGAAAAACACCTGGCGCTGGGTGGGGCGGCGCTTAAACCGCCAGGCGATCAGCATATACAAAGCCGCCAGGGAGGCGATACCAATGGCGGAAGAGAGATCCATTTGCAACATCTTGTGGCGGAGCTGGCTCCGCGCCGATTCAGATAGCCAGACGGCCCGCAAGCGCCGAGAAAATCATCAACAGAGCGGCGCCAATGGCGCATGCCAGCATCAGCGGAAAGACAAAAAAGGTGCTGAAGATTCTCTGGTCGTAGTAGAGGTGCATGTAAAAGCCGCCCACCAGCAAGAACTTGGCAATCGCGAGCAGGATCAGGATCGGCACCAGCAGCGGCTGCAGAAAAGCCACATAAAAGACCGTCAGTTCCATCAGGGTCAGAATCACCAGGGCGACCGCCACGATCACATAGAGCCCCGGCCCCGGATGCCCGGCTTCGTGCTCGTCTGCCTCAAAGTGCCCGTGTCCAGCCGCCGCTACGTTCTCGCTCATGCGTGAGCCACCGACCTCATCAGGTAGATCAGAGTGAAGATCAAAATCCACACCACGTCAACGAAGTGCCAGTAGAGTCCCACGATCTCGACGGAGAGTGCTCTCGACTTGCCCGCCCGGCCGGTGGCCGAAGCCACCGCCATCACCAGCAGCCAGATGACGCCGATTGCGACGTGGGTGCCATGCGTGCCAACCAGGGTATAGAAGGTCTGGCCGAACATGTTGCCCTGCATCGAAAGATGATCATGCAGATATAGCGTCGAAAACTCGTAGTACTGGCCGCCCAGGAAAATCAGCCCGAAAAAGGCGGTTCCGAACAGCCATATGGTTGACCACTTGCGATCGCCGCGCTGGCTGGCCGCCAGCGCCAACACCATCAGCAAACTCGACATCAACAGGATGAAGGTGCTGAACGAAGTCAGAGGGATGTTGAGCACTTCGGCGCCGGGACCGACGTTGCGCGACTTGTAGACCATGTAGGTCGAGATCAGGCAGGCAAAGAACACGCACTCGGAACCGAGGAAGGCCCACATCCCGGCCTTGCGATTGTCGATGCCGGCGTAGGTCGGCGGATCCTGGTGGACGTGCTCCTTGCCGTGGTCCGGGTACTCGAAAGCCATCCCGAGAATCGCGAAGAACAGAAAAACGGCGGCCAGGATATCGACCCTCACCCAGTGCACCATCGCGCCAATCCCGCCCACCACCAAGCCAAGCCCGAACAGCAGCGGATAGAGCGAAGGCGCCGGCATATGAGGAGTCGAGGGCCCGGTGCTGTCATAATGCTCGGCCGTGGCCGGCGCACCGGCTCCCGAGGTCTCGCCGCGGGCTGGCACGCCGTGCCCTAGGCCTTCCCCGACCATCACGCCGTACTTCTCGACCCACCAAGCATCGCGGCCGCGGATCGGCGGAATCATTTCGAAGTTGTAGGCCGGCGGTGGCGAGGGCGTCGACCACTCCAGGGTGCGGGCGTCCCACGGATCGGCGTCGGCCTTCTCACCGGAGAACAGGCTC
>JAKAVN010000063.1 GCA_021827495.1 Deltaproteobacteria bacterium
CGACTGGGGCTACGGGCGGCGCCACGGATGGCTCTCGAACTACCATCTGGCGGCGCGCGATCCGGAACGCGGCGGCTTCGTCGAGGTCGGCAAAACTTTCAAGGGATTGACCGACGATCAGTTCGAAGAGATAACGGCGCGGCTGCTCGCGCTCAAGACCGGCGAGACGCGCGCCACCGTGTTGGTGCGGCCGGAAGTCGTGGTCGAAGTCGCCTACAACGATATTCAGCGCAGCCCGCAGTATGCGGGCGGGATGGCGCTGCGCTTTGCGCGGATCGTGCGGATCCGCGACGACAAGCCGGCCGCGGAGGCCGACACGCTGGCGGCGCTGACCGGGACGTTCGAGCGCCAGCTCGTGCGGCCTCTGTAGCGGCTCTTTTGCCACCGCGTTATTTCTTTGGCTTCGCCGCTTTTTTCGGTTGCTTTCGCCTCGTTTCAGGGGCAAGTGGTAAGGAAATGGGAGGGCTTCCGCGCGAGGCAAGGGCGCCCATCAACGCGACATCGGAGTGGCGCCGCGAGGGTTGGTGAAATAGATGATCATTCAAATCTACAGCATGACCTCGATCGCCGACGCGGTGGCTACTGCCGAGGCCGGCGCTGACCTGATAGGCGTGGTGGTGGCCGAGCCGGGGGTTGTCCCCGAGGGAATCGAAGCCGCCGCGGCGCGCGGGATTCTGGCCGCGGGGCGGCCGCGCGCGCGTGGCGTGGCGTTCTCGCTCACGGACGATCGCGATGAAATCTGCGCGATGGTCGACGCGGTGCGGCCGGATATCGTGCATATCGCCGCGCGCGGGATCGAGCCCGAGGACTGCGCATGGATTCGCCAGCGGGTCGCGCCGGTCAGGCTGCTGCGCGCGATTGCGGTGCGCGCCGGCGAAACGATTACCGAGGCCGATGCGCATCAGGCGGCCGCCGACTACCTGATGCTGGACTCGGGCGCGAAGGGGCTGCCGGTGCTCGGCGCAAGCGGCGAGACGCACGACTGGTCGGTAAGCCGCACGGTGGTCGAGCGTTCACGGATCCCGGTGATTCTTGCCGGAGGGCTCTCGGCGGACAACGTCGCCCAGGCGATCGCGGCAGTGCGGCCGTGGGGCGTCGACTCGTTCACCCATACCGACGTGGCGGGACAGCGTGGAAAAAAGGACCCGGCGCGCGTGCGCGCGTTCATCGCAGCGGCGCTACGCGGCTTCGCGGCGATGATCGAATCTCCCTAACGCTGGCGATGCGGGTTGCGTACCGGCACATCCGAGCTGAGGGGTCAAGGAATCGCCGATGAGTACACGCGCCAGAACCGCCTTCTACATGAACCAGGACTTTTCAGGGGCTGTGAAGCCGAGTTCCCGAAGGCGCGCGCGCGCTTCAGTCGCATCGCCCGCGTGGACCATCAGCCGCGACGGCACGGCCGCGGTGCTGCCGAGCATCCGCGAAGAGTCGTCGTCGAAGACGAAGGTCTCGATTCCACTGCCGTCGAGCAGGTCGTGCGCCATCCGTACCTGCATCGGATCGATGCTGGTGAAGACTTCGGTCAAGTCGTCGGGATTCAACTGATCTGCCATGGCGTAAGCCGCTCCTCTGCTCCGCAAGCCCGCTGCCGCGCCGCGCGGCACGCATCGCGCGGCCCGGCTGAGATCGTCAGCCGGCGGCGGAGCCACCGCGCGCGGCGACGATTCCTTTGATCCGATTGTACAGCATCGCGGCGGCGCCCACGGCAAGCAGCGCGGCGATCGCGCCGTCAAAACGATGAAAGTAGGGGCCGAGACGGTCCCAATGCTGTCCGAGCTTCATCCCGGCCGACGCCAGCCCCAAGCACCAGATGTATGAACCGAGCAGCGTGTAGATCGTGAACGGCACCAGGCGCATCCGCGCGACCCCCGCGGGCAGCGCGATGAAGGTGCGGACCACCGGCAGCAGGCGGCTGATGAAGACCGCATGCGGGCCCCAGCGATCGAAAAAGCGGTCGGCGAGTTCAATTTCGTGCGGCGCGATCAAAATGTAACGCCCATAGCTGAGCAGCAAGCGCCGACCGCCGCGCGCACCAGCGAAATAGGCGGCATACGACCCGAGCAGGCATCCCACCGCCCCGGCTATCGCGACCAGATTGAGATCGAAGCGGCCGGTCGAGACCAGATAGCCCGAAAACGGCATCGTGACCTCCGAGGGCAGCGGCACGCAGGCGCTCTCGACCGCCATCAGCAGCACGATCCCGCCGTAGCCCGTCGCGGAGATGGCCGCGACGATCAAGACGGAGACCGCGGTCATCAGCCGATCGATCATGGCGATGCCGTCCCGGCTTGCGATCGGCGAACGGAGGCGCGATTCATGAACGAACAGGGTGCCACGCGGGGGCGGGCGACGCCAGCGCCGGCGCGCCGCCGATCGCGGCGGGCGGGGAGCGGGCGATTTTATCGACTGTATATATGTCGATTAGCGGACTTGTCTTGGCCGCCCGATCGGGCAAGACTGCCGATTGGAGAGAAGTTTCGCGCGAAGAAGGGAATGCTCATGGCCAAGAACACGCTGACCGTCACCGACAACCGCACCGGAAAACAATACGAGATTCCGATCGAGGAGGGCGGCGCGATCCGCGCCGTCAGGCTGCGCGACATCAAGACCGGCCCCGACGACTTTGGCCTGATGTCTTACGACCCGGCCTTTACCAACACCGCTTCGTGCCGGAGCAAGGTAACTTACATCGACGGCGAAAAGGGCATCCTGCGCTACCGCGGCTACCCGATCGAGGAGTTGGCCGAGCACAGCAACTACCTCGAGGTCGCCTACCTGGTGGTCAAGGGCGAGTTGCCCAACGAGCAGCATTTCCGCGCCTGGGAAGAGAACATCAAGACCCACACGATGGTCCACGAGAACCTCAAGGCGTTCATGCAGGGCTTCCGCTACGACGCCCATCCGATGGGGATGTTGGTGGGGACGATCGGCGCGATGTCGACCTTCTATCCCGATGCCAAGGAGATCATGAACCTCGAGTCGCGCCGGCTGCAGACCCGCCGCCTCATCGGCAAACTGCCGACGCTGGCGGCGTGGGCCTATCGCCACACGCGCGGCCTGCCCTACGTCTACCCGGACAACGAGCTCAGTTACACCGGCAACTTCCTCTCGATGCTGTTCAAGATGACCGAGCTGCGCTACAAGCCCAATCCAACGCTCGAGCGCGCGCTCGACATCCTGTTCATCCTGCACGCCGACCACGAGCAGAACTGCTCGACCAACGCGATGCGCTCGGTGGGAAGCTCGCAGGTCGACGCTTACTCGGCGGTGGCGGCGGCCACCGCGGCGCTGTACGGGCCGCTGCACGGCGGCGCCAACGAGGCGGTGATCCGGATGCTGGCCGAGATCGGCTCGGTAAAACGCGTGCCGGAGTTCATCAAGAGCGTCAAGGCCGGCGAGCGCAAGATGATGGGCTTCGGCCATCGCGTCTACAAGAGCTATGACCCGCGCGCCAAGATCGTGAAGCGGCTCGCCTACGAGGTCTTCGAGGTCACCGGGCGCAACCCGCTGATCGACATTTCGCTGGAGCTGGAGAAGATCGGGCTGGAGGACGATTACTTCGTCTCGCATCGCCTCTATCCCAACGTCGACTTCTACACCGGGATCATCTACCAAGCGATGGGCTTCCCGATGACCATGTTCCCGGTGCTGTTCGCGATTCCACGGACCTCGGGATGGATGGCGCAATGGGCCGAGATGGTGCGTGACCCGGAGCAAAAGATCGCGCGTCCGCGCCAGATCTACATCGGCGAGAACATTCGGCAGTGGACGCCGATCGAGAAGCGGCCCGCGCCGACGATGCGTGAGGACGCGGTGAGCGACCAGATCTGATTCGAGGCCGGCGGCCAACGGCTGCGGGCCATTCGCGGGGCGCAGGCGGCGGCGCGTGATTCGCGCGCTGCGCCTGCGCTTTTTATATTTGCGCTGATTCTCTTCAGGCCACTCGCTTTTTCACCAACCGCGGCGGCGCCGCGCTAACGCGCCTTTTTTTACCCATCGCTCGCGCCGGCGCTCCGAGGCCGCGCCGCACCATTCCGAGTTCCGCGGCGCCGAGGCCGCGCATGCACGTGGGGGTGAAATATTTCACCCTTATGCGGATTCGCGAACTCGGGCACAATCCCGCGCGATGGACGTGATGCACTTCAAGGCCACAGAGCATATCGAACGGGGCGGCCCGCTGGCGGTCCACGGCACCGCGATCGAGGACGCCGAGCTTTCATCCAGCGCGCCGCCCCAGTGGGTGATGCTGATTCCGGCGGGTGAGTTCAGCGGGCGCGACGGACGCGGGCCGTTTCGGCTCGCCGACCCGCAGCGTGTGATCGCAGCGACCGAGGCGCTCGGCATGGCCGCCGGCGTGCCGATCGATTACGACCATGCGACCGACTTCGCCGCGCCCAAGGGACGTCCGGCCCCCGCGGCGGGATGGATCCGGGAGCTCCAGCAACGCGCCGGCGCTCTGTGGGGCCGCGTGGAATGGACTCCACATGGCGCGCAGGCGATAACCTCGCGCGAGTATCGCTACATCTCGCCGGTTTTTCAGTACTCTCCTGACGGCGGAGTCACCCGGCTCTTACGCGCGGGACTTACCAATAATCCGAATCTCTATCTGACCGCGATCTCGGCGCGTGCGGTGGCTGGGGTGGCTTCGGCGAGCGCGGGCGGCCAGCCCGGACGCCACACCGCCACCGCGGCCAGCGCCGGGCGCCGCGAAGGGGACGAAGCGATGGACATGCTGCTGCAACAGTTGCGCGCGATGCTGGGGCTCGACCACAACAGCTCGGCCGATGACGTGCTCGCCGCGGTACGCGCGCTGACCAGCGCCGGCGACGACGACGCCGGCGACGACGACGCCGGCGACGACGACGACGACGATGACGGCGGGGACGAACCCACGGAGAGCGCTGACCGCGGAGACGGCGGCGAGGCGGACACGACCCAGGCGCGGCACGGCGCCGGCCTTCATGGCGAGGCCGCCGATCCGGCGCGCTACGTCGCGGTAGCGCAGTTCCAGCGCGTGCTCGGAGAGCTCAACCAGTTGCGCGCCGAGCGTGCAAGCGAGCGCGCCGAGCGCGCGGTCGACGACGCGATCAAGGCCGGCAAGCTGATTCCGGCGCAGCGCCAATGGGCAATTTCCTACTGTCAGGCGGATTTTAAGGGCTTCGCCGCCTTCGCCGCGCGCCAGCCGGCCGCCTTCGGACCGGGTTTCGAGGGCTCCGCGGCGACTTTCACGCCGCCTCCGGCGTTCGCCGCGGCGGCCGCGCTGACGGCCACCGAGACCGCGATCTGCGCACAGCTCGGGCTGAGCCCGGAAGATTATTCGCGGCGCAAGCGCTGCGGCCGGGGCGATTTTCTGCGGCTCAACCGCGGCAACGACTAGGCCCACCGCGCGCGCCGCGACCGGGCAGGCAAAGGCAGGATTTAAAGAGGTGACGAAATGGCGGCTCTAACCAGCTCACGCAACACGCCCGAGATGTCCGACTTCGGGCGGATGCAGATCTACCCGGTCGAGGCCAATACCACGGTCTACCTGGGATCGATGGTGGCGCTCAACGCCAACGGCAACGCGGTGCCCGCCGCGTCCGCCGCGGGACTGCGGCTCGTCGGGCGCGCCGAGCGGCTGTACCAGGGGATGCCGGGCCAGGACGCGGTCAACATGCCGTCCGCGGCCATTCCCGGGACCAACCTGCCGGCCGGCGCGGCAGGCGCGATTTCCGTGATTTGCGCGCGCGGCATCTTCCTGTACGCGGTCAACGATGGATCGATCGTGCAGCCCCAGGTCGGGATGCTGTGCTTCGCGGTCGACGACAACTCGGTATCGCTCAGCGACGGCGCGGGCGCCACCGCGGTCAGCGCGGAGTCGCATACGTTTCCCGCCGCGGGCGGCGCGCAGATCGTCAGCGTCGGCCACGAAAACATCTCCAAGGCCGTGGTGACCTCCTCGCCCGCCGGCACCACCTACGTCGAAGGCAAGGACTACGTGGTCGATTACCAGGCGGGGCTGATCATGCTGGCGCCCAGCGGCGGCGCAATCGCGGCCGCCGCCACGGTGCTGGTCTCGTACAACTGGGGCGCGCCGGCGCGCAGCGTGGCCGGCACGATCATCAACCTCGACTCCAGCGGCCAGGTCTGGGTCGACTTCTGGCATCAGTCGGCCCTCGCCGCCTAGGACAAACGCCTAGTCGCCCGCGGCGCGTGCCGCGAGCCCACACGGAAACAAGATGGAAATCAGCGCAGCAAATCTCACCGCACTGTTCACCGGCTTCGACGTTATCTTCCAGCGCGGGTTCGAAAAACCGCCGAGCTACTACGAGCAGATCGCCTCGATCGTGCGCTCGGGCTCACGGCAGACGACCTACCCGTGGCTGGGCCGCACCACCAGATTCCGCGAGTGGCTTGGCAATCGCGTGGTCCAGGCGCTCGAGGCTCACGCCTACGCGATCGTCAACAAGAACTTCGAGGACACCGTCGGCATCGACCGCAACGACGTCGAGGACGACACCTACGGCGTCTACGAGCCGGTCATCGAGCAGCTCGGCTGGGACACCAAGGTGCATCCCGACATGCTGCTCTTCTCGACCATCAAGACGGCCGTAAACACGCCCTCGGCAGTGCTCGGCTACGACGGCCAGGCCTTCTTCTCGAGCTCACATCCGGTGGGTCCGATGGGCAGCGGGCAGAGTCAGGTCGCCAATATCAACTCGGGCGGCAGCGGCGCCTACTGGTTCGTGGTCGACGCCTCGCGCCCCATCCGGCCCTTCATCTTCCAGTTGCGCCGCGAGTATGCGGTTACGCGGATGAACACGCTTACCGACGAGGCGGTCTTCAACCGGCGTGAATTCCGCTACGGCGTCGACGGCCGCGCCAACACCGGCGTGGGGCTGTGGCAGCTCTGCTACGCGAGCAACATGGACCTGAGCAACCCGGCCAACTATGGCGCGGCGCGGGCGGCGATGCGCTCGATCAAAACCGACGGCGGACTGCCGTTCGGCGCGCTCTCCAGCCGCAAGGGCGTCTACCTGCTGGTGCCACCGTCGCTCGAGGAAGTCGGCCGCCAGCTGCTCAACTCCGAGTTCATGGTTGGCGCCGGCGCCAGCTCGTCCGTGCCCACCAGCAATATCTGGCGCAACAGCGCTGACCTGATCGTCAGCGAGTATCTCGCCTAGCCCCTCCTCCCGATGCGAGCCCGGGACGGGAGCCGCAAGGCCCCGTCCCGGGCCGCCCGCCTCGCACGCGGGCAAGGCAAACGACAAGGAAGTATCGGCCATGGTTTACGCACAGCCCTCCGACATGATCGCCCGCTACCCCAACCGCGACCTCGTGCAACTGACCAACGAGGATCCGACCCAGACCGCGGTCAACCAGACGGTACTGCAACAGGCGCTCGCCGACGCGTCGGCCGAGATCGACGGCTACCTGGAAAGCCGCTTCACCTTGCCGCTCAGCGATCCGCCCGCCGTGCTCGCGCGCCTGGCCTGCGACATCGCGATGTACCGGCTGCAGGCCCTGCGCCCGCTGCACGATCTGGCCGAGGCGCGGCAGCGCTACGAGGACGCGTGCGCGCTCCTGATGCACGTCGCCGACGGCAGCCTCACGCTAGGGCTCGCAGTCGACAACCAAGAGCCGGCCGAGGCCGCGGGCGCCGTGGTCACGCAGGCGGGCGGCGATCGCTCGGGCGTGCTGCCGCAGCGCATGTTCTCGCGCGGCAGCCTGAAGGGATTCTGACGATGGGCGTGACGCTGGACAGCGCATGGGCGGGGCAGAGTTTCGCACCGCCGACGCCGCTCGATATCGCGACCATCGAGTCGGCGATCGCGGCACAGCTTCGCGCGCAGGTAAGCGCAATCGAGATCGCCCAATTTCCCGACAAGGCCGCCGCCTACCGCCTCACCCATCGCATCGGCGCGGCCCTGGTGGCCTGGCACAGCGCGACCTACGGAACACTCGACGATACGGCCGCGGTTGTGCAGACGCGCCTGCTGAAGTTCAGGGTAACGCTGCTGGTGCGCGACCTCGGATGGAGTTTCGGTGGCGACCCGTCGGGCCCGAACCCGGGCGCCTACGCGCTGCTCGAGGCCATCCGCGCCGCGCTGACCGGCCTGCGGATTCCCGGCTGCCGCAAGATGTACCCGCTGCGGGAACAGTTTCTGGGCCGCGACCCGCAGGGCGGAGTATGGACCTGGAAGACGACGTATGCACTCGAGACGATGGCGCTGGAAGCGTCGACGCAGGACAACTTCCCGCTCTTCATCAAGGGCACCGCGCTGGAGGAAGGCGGACAGACCGTCACGGCCGCCGCGCAGGCCGTCTATACCTTCAACGCGCAGGATCTGATCCAGTTGCCGGCGGGCAATGTCACGAGCCTCGTGGTGACTCCGGCCGGCGGCGGCAATCCTTATCTCGCCGGGACCGACTACACACTGGACGCGGTCAACGGCGTTATCACGCGAGTGGCCGGCGGCGCGATCGCGGCGGGTGCGGCGGTCAACGTTGCCTACACCTATGCCGACACCGTCACCGCGGTGGCCGGCGGCTCCTCATCTCCCACGGCTCCGACCAACTAGACGCAACCGGGCGGCGAACTCCCCAGGCATTAAAAGAAGGTGAAAGAAGATGCCAGCCAGCTTTCTACACGGAATTGAAACGATCGAAATAGCCACCGGGCCGGTCCCGATCACGGTCGTCAAGTCGGCCGTGATCGGCCTGGTCGGCTCCGCGCCGCTGTGGGCGGCAATCGGCGCGCCGGCGCTGTGGCAGCCCAACAGCGTGGTCGCGGCCGGCCAGCAAGCGGTCGACTCCAACGGCAACATCCAGCAGTGCTCGGCCGCCGGCACCACTGGTGCGGCCGCTCCGACATGGTCGGCTGTGCTCAACACCACCACCGCCGACGGCACCGCGGCCTGGAAGCTCGTCACCATCGGCGGGACCCTGCTGCAAACCCCCACGCTGGTCAACTTCACCTCCAACCCGAATATCGCCGGCTCGGCCGCCGCCTTCGGGCCGCTGATCCAGGGCTACACGATTCCCTACGCGCTCGCGGCCATCCAGGCCCAGGGCGCGGGCCAGGTGATCGTGGTCAACGTGTTCAATCCTTACCTCCATTACACAGCCGTCACCGCGCAGCCGCTGGCGATGCCGGCGTCGGGGCCGCAGGTGCTGAACCTGGGGCACATGGGCGTCTGGAACGTGGTAGTAAAAAACGGGGCCGGCTCTACTACCTATATAAACGGGACTGACTATACACTGGATGCGATAAACGGAATCGTTACCCAGAAGGCGGGCGGCGCGATCACCGTCGGCGAAGCGCTCAGCGTCTCCTTCAGCTACGCCGACCCCAGCAAGGTGCAGGACAGCGACCTGGCCGGCTCGGTCACCGGCACCTCCTACATGGGAATCCAGGCGCTGCGCACGACCTACGGCACGATGGGGTTTTTCCCCAAGATCCTGATCGCGCCGGGCTACTCGCAGGATGCCGCGACCGCCAACGCGCTGATCTCGACGGCGCAGGCCATCCGGGCGATCGCGCTCATCGACTCTCCCCCGGCGACCGCGCCGGCTACCGCGATCGCTAACCGCGGCCTCGCCGGCAACGTGTTCGACACCAGCTCGGACCGGGCCGTGCTCTGCTATCCGCAAGAGAAGTTCTTCGACGCGGGGCTGATGCCGGCCGGGGTCACTCTCAACTCGGCGGGCGCCCCGGTGCAGAACGCGGCCAACGTCAATGCGGTCGGACCTTACTCACAATGGGTGGCTGGAACGATCGCGGCCAAGGACCTGCGGAAGGGCTACTGGTGGTCGCCCTCCAATACCCAGATGGTCGGCCCGCTCGGCTCCGACGTCACGCTCTACGCCTCGGTGCTGGATGCCGCGAGCGACGTAAACAACCTCAACGCGCAGGGCATCCTGACCGTTTTCAACGCCTTCGGCACGGGCCTGCGAGTATGGGGCAACCGCTCGGCCGCCTATCCCTCCTCGACCACGCCCAACAACTTTATCAGCGTGCGCCGCACGATGGACGTGATCGAGGAGTCCGTCGAACTGTCGATGCTCCAGTTCATCGACCAGCCGATCACCAACGCGCTCATCTCGGCGATCCTGGCCAGCGTCAACGCCTTCATCCGCGGCCTCATCGGGCGTGGCGCGCTGGTCGCGGGCTCCGCCAGTTACAACCCTGCCGAAAACCCGCCCAGCCAGATCACCGCCGGACAGCTGGTCTTCGACATCGACGTGATGCCGCCGCCGCCGGCCGAGCGCCTGACCTTCAACGTCTTCATCGATACCACGCTGCTGAGCGCGCTCGGCAACACCAGCGCGCTGACTGCGGCCACCCTCAACGCTTAAGGCGCATCAATCGGGGCCACGGGCGCCGCGCGCGCCCGGGCAGGACGAGGCTCATCGCAATGCCAAACCTTTCCGTAAATCGAATCACCAACGCCAACGTCTACATCGACGGCATCGGGCTATTGGGCCGCGCCGAAGAAATCGAGGTCGCCAAGCCCAAGCACAAGATGGTCGACCACAAGGGGTTGGGCATGGCCGGCTCGGCGGAGTTCTGGGCCGGAGTGGATAAGCTCGAGGCCAAAATCAAGTGGGCCTCAATCTACCCGGAGGCGGAAGCTGTGCTCAACAGTCCCTTCCAGGCCCACTACTTCCAGGTGCGGAGCAATCTCGAGACTTACACCAGCCAGGGGCGGACCCAGGAACAGCCGCTGGTATACCTGATGACCGGGATATTCAAGGACGCCGGCGCGATGACCTTCAAGCTGCACGAGGGAGTGGATACCACGTCGCTAATCTCGGTTTATCACTCCGAACTGTATATCGGCGGCGCGCAGATATTCCTGTTCGACGTGATGGCGAATATCTACGTGGTAAACGGCATCGACCAGCTCAGCAACTTCCGCGCCAACCTGGGTGGCTAGCAAACCCGCCGGATTTTGCCGCGGCCGCTCGACGGGCGGCCCTCTTAAACGCTCAATCACGGCTCGCCGGAGAGATCCCCATGGCCGAAACAAAACTGCCCGCGCAGCCTACGGCAACCAGTCAACCGCGCAGCGTTACGCTGCCCTCCGGCAAGACCGCTGCCATCCGCGGCGGTAAGGGACGCGACCTGATGCGCGCGCAACGAGCCGTCGCTGGCAATCCCGACCCGACCGCGGTGGTCTTCGCACTGATCGCCGAGCTGGCCCAGATCGACGGCGCGCCAATCGTGTACGAGGACGTGATTGAAATGGACCTGGGCGACGTGTTGGTCCTGCAGGCGGAGGTAACGGGAGCAAATTTTCCGGAGCCGGCGCCAATCTCCCCAGCGCCGGCGGTTTCGCAGGCCTCGTCCGTTTCGGCTTCGGCGCCGGAGAACTAGCGGCT
This sequence comes from Deltaproteobacteria bacterium, assembly GCA_021827495.1. Classification (GTDB taxonomy): domain Bacteria; phylum Desulfobacterota; class Binatia; order Binatales; family Binataceae; genus JAKAVN01. The sequence goes on from JAKAVN010000063.1 coordinate 11,368, forward strand.
ATGGATTTCGAAGAGGTCGGGTTCTGGATGGCGGCGGTGGCCGCTTACAACCGCGCGGCCAATGAAACGAAGGGCGAGCGCGACACCTAAGCGCCGTTACGGAGCGTGCGTCAACCAGTGAACTCCGTTCACAACACGCGTGACCCAATGGATAGGTTACCTATTTTTGGAGATTTTCGGCGGATGAATCGTGCTTATTCGGCGGGAACCGGAACTCGCCACGCAACAAATAGCGTACTGGATGGGCAAACCCCTTCTTCAGACGCCACCATTCCAGACGGAGCCTTCCTCGAAGAGTCGGTGGAAACCCGCACTGGCACCGCTGCTCCAGCCGCCGCTCCCGCCGCTCAACGTTGGCCTTCTGAAGCCTTGCGGTACCCTCGTCGAAGCGGACGCCGAGTTCGGTCGTCCATTTGTCGAAGCGGACGCCGAGTTCGGCGAAGTCCTTGGCTCCCGTGACCCACAGCACAGCCGCTCTCAAGCCCTGAAACGGCAGTACGACGAAGACGAGTATCAACAAGGATACCAAGAAAAGACAGACGAAAACCGTGGCGACGACATCAGCCATGTACGTGCCTCTCTCGGAACATGAGCGATAGCATATTCTTGGTGATCCCTGTGGACAAGAGATCTGAATCGAATGCGGCGACGGACCAGTGGCGCGACGGCGAAGCGCCGCCGCGGAACGCATGTACTACGGCGGCCATGACCGAGCAGCTCTCAAACAATGCCCGGAAGCGGGGAGCTTTCTTCAACGAAACCCCCTCACGAATGCCCAGCGGGCGGAGCTTCCTTCTTCGGCGGGTAGACAAACTCACCTCGCCAGGACCGTATCGGATGCACATACACTTTCCAAATCCGCCAGCACAACAGCTTGAGCGCGCCTCTCAGTGTGGCGGGCCCGCCACGTGCGATCCGACGTTCGCGTGACTCGGCTATCCACCTGTGGAACCGGGTGCCGAATTCCTCCGGGTCCTTGATCCCAGTAGCCCACAGCAGAGCTAGCCTGAGGCCTTTCAAGGCGAGTACCAGCAGAAAAACAAGGGAAGAGAGCACGAAATAGCAGATTAGCAATGTTATTAAAACTTCACACATGACTTTCTCAAGACTGAACTCCTATTCCAGAGCCTAAACGCGATGCTCCCCATTGGCAACACCCCCAACCCTATGAAGACCCTTCTCAGGGCGGCAACTGGCTTACCCAGGACGGTGGCACACATAAGCCGGCTGGCAAGTGTCGTCCAGCGCGGGGCCACGGCGGTGCATTTATTCGATATTAGTGCATCCCTAGCGCACTCGGATATCGACTGGGCGCACGTTCAATACGGCATACGGGCGGTGAACATTCTGTCCGCTGTGCCGACGACTGGCGCGCTACCTCGTATCTCTAGACAAGAGAACTCGACTAATTCATCGGGCGTGACGAACGAGGGTGGAACAGGAGTACCTGGGGGACGCACCGGAACTGGCACTTTGCCCCATCAGGCGCCTCCGGATGCTGGCAGAGTGCTTGGGCTCTTCCATAAACTTGTGAGCCTGCTCAGGGGCACGGTTACAGCCAGCAAGCAGAGCACCAAACGAAAACATCCGGAACCTGCAGCGCAGACGCCGAGTCTGAGCGACGCTTACGCGCAGGCTCTGGCCAGCCTTTGGCGGCTTGGGCAAGCGATGCTAGCCTTTGCAGTGCCTGTATTTACCCGAGCACTCCGCGGTACGGCACACGCTATAGATTGCCTGACGGCAGTTGCCCGACGCCATTCGTTCATATCAGCGGGTATCGGAGCTATAGTGGCCACGCTTGTTGCAACAGCCCTTGTGGGCGCGGCGCACTTTGCTTTTCAAAATACGTTCATCCCAGCCTTTATCAGAGGATGGCAGGACGTTGTGTGGCTACTGCGCAACTTGGGCACTGTAGCAGAATTCGTTACAATGTTAGCCGATCTCTCGCTCGGCTGGTATGTAGTCATCGCCGCCGGGTTCTGCGTTGCTGGATACGAACTGTATCGGCACTGGGGCGCGGCCAAACGGCTGCTCTCGCGATGGATCGAGTCGGCGCATAAAGCCATTGCCCGCTTGATGACATGGATGGCCGACAAAATCAGGACCGCGGCCGCATACGCGGGCAATTCGATCGCTAGTCTCGCGGCGACACCTCGCGACGCGTTGCACTTACTTACCACCGCGGCGACAACAGTGCGCGGCGTAAACCGCGCGCAAGCCATCGAACACGCCGGCGCCGGGGCGCGGCCGGAGCCGATGCTGCGCGCGGTGCGGCGGGCCACTGCGGCCGCCGCTTTCGCCGCGCCGCTGATGCTGGCGGGCGCGCCCGCTGGCGCCCTCGCGGCGCCGTCCACGTTGGTGAGCCAAACAGCGAGTCTCGCCGCCGGACCTTCCGAAATGCGGCCGGCCCGGGCGCCGATCGTAATCAACTACGCGCCCAATGTGATTATCCATCCTGAGGAGGCCGTCGACTCGGTTGCACTTAAGCGCCGCGTAATGGAAGTGCTCGAGCGCCACGGCCGCGAGCTGCACCAGGTACTGGCGAGAGAGATCGTCCGACAACAGCGTCAAGACTTCTGAACGCAATCCCACTACGAGCAGGAATTTATTTCAGGCAATAGCCATGTTCGCGCTATTTGGTGACATTTCCTTTGAGGCGATCGGCTCGCCCCAGATCTTCGAGTCGAGCCGCCGCTTCGACTACGCCGAGCATCGCGTGGTCGAGGACCGGCCGCGCCTGCAATGGCTCGCCGACGGACTGGAAAGCATTACCCTCACGATGCTCTTTCACGCCTCGTTCACAAATCCGCTGTTACAGTTGGAGGCGTTGCAGGTGGCGGCGCAAATTCATGAGCCACTTCCGCTGGTGTTCGGCAACGGCATTTTCCGCGGCTTTTTCGTGTTGGTGGAGCTCGCGACCAGTGACATCCAGCTCGCCGCCGATGGCAGTCCAATCGCGATCCGGGCACGCGTCCTGCTGCGGGAGTGGGCGCCCGAGTTCGATCCAGCCGCGCCGCCGCGGCTCTCCAGCGCGCCGCTCGGACTCGCGCCGGTCGCGATCAGCTATAGTGCGCCGCCCTCCGCGCTCGGCGCGGCTCCGGCGGCGGCGAGCTATGCAGCGCCGACCTTCACCGAGCCCGGGGTCTCACCGCTGGTCGACAACCCGCTGCCGGGCGGACCCGGCGGACCGGACCTTTCATACGTCGACGTGCCGGTCCCGGCGATCGTGAGGTCCGCACGATGAGCGCGCCGCAATTCATCCAGCACCTCACCTACGCTGGCGAACGATGGGATCTGCTGGCGTGGCAATACTACGGTGACCCGACGAACTACAGCATTATAATAATGGCCAACCCGGGGCTGCCGATCGAGCCGGTGTTCGAAGCCGGAATCGCGGTCGCGATACCGATCATTCAGCAGCAGAGCGTGCTGGCCAGCGGCCTGCCACCCTGGAAAACCGCCGCCACGGCGTTACCGGCCGCATCAACGCCGCCCTGAAGCCACGGATGCCCACACCATCTCGAACGACTGCGGAGAACGTAAGAACGTGAGTGCCGCGATTGCATATCCAATCCGATCCCCTAATTGGATACTAACTTACCGGGGCGTGAATATCACCGCGGACATATCCCGTATGGTGCTGTCGATCAGGTATGTCGATGAGCTGGGCGGACGCTCCGGGGAACTAGAAATCGAGCTGGAGGATCGCGAAAAGCGCTGGCAGGGAGGATGGTTCCCGCAGCAGGGCGATGCCGTCAGCCTGCTGATTGGCTATGGCGGCGAATTGCTGCTGCCGTGCGGCGACTTCCAGGTTGATGACCTAGAGGTCGAGGGGCCGCCCGACGTTTTTCATCTCCGCTGTTTGCCGGCCTGGATCACGCCCTCGCTACGCACCCGGAACAGTTGCGGATACGAGAACCAGACGCTGCTTCAAATCGCGGCCACGATCGCGGCGCGTCACGGGATGACCGTAATCGGAGCGCCGAATCAGAACAACCTAAGTTACCTGCGTATCACTCAGCGGCAGGAGACCGACCTCGAGTTTCTGCATCGCGTCGCGGTCGAGCATGACTACGACTTCACAGTGCGCGGAAATCAGCTGGTATTTTACGCGCGGGCCCGTTTGGAAGCGCAGCCGGCGGGACTGACACTTTATCGCAACGCCATCGAGCGTTTCAGCTTCGTGGCCAGGACCCATCGCATCTACAAACAGGCGCAGGCCGCCTACTTCGATCCGCATGCCAAGCAGCTTTACACGCAAACTGCGCAGGCCAATCCCGCGGTGGCGACCGGCGACACGCTAAAGCTCGTGGCACGCTGCGAGAACGGGCAACAGGCTTTAGAACGCGCGAGTGCCGCGCTGCACGAGGCCAACCGCCTCCTGGTGACATGCCGGGTCGTCGCGCCCGGCACGACGCTGCTGGTGGCGGGCAACAACGTGGCGCTTTCGGGATGGGGTGCGATGGACGGCACCTACATAATCGAGCGCGCGCAACATCACCTTTCGCGCGCCACCGGCTACATTACCGAGGCCGACCTGAGAATGGTGTCATGACGCGCGGCGCCGAATTGTCAGCGGCACGACGCGGGATTAGCAACTGCTGTAAAGGAGCTTTTCAAAATGCTTAAACGGCTCGCAATGCTATTTTTCGCGGCGGCGGCGGTTGCCGCCGCGTCACCGGCCCTCGCGCAACACTTTGCCCAGGCGCAGGGTGTCGCGGCCCAGAGCTACATGTCCTATGCGGACGTATCGCTGACGGCGGCCGCCGCGGCAGTCCAGGTCCTCGCCGCGAATTCCGGACGAGTCACCGCTGTATGCCAGAACACCGGCACGGCCAACACGGCGCGAATCGGCGACGCCAGCGTCGGCGCCAACCGCGGCACCGTGCTTTATGCGAATGGCGCAGGCGTGACCTTCGACGTTACCGGCGCGCTCTATGCCTACAGCGCAAGCGGCACGACCATCAATTGCGCGGAGGTGGTGCGGCCATGACGAATCGCCTGTTCGGTCTTGCGCTCGCCGCAACTTTGTTCTGCGGCAGCGTCACGGCGCACGCTACCTCGCTGAGCAATCCCGGCGGAGGTGGCGGCGGCGCAGGTGGCGCGACTTACAGCGCCGGCTCCGGCATCAATATCTCCGGCTCAACCATCAACAGCGCTCCAATCGCGCCCACGCGAGCCACCATCAGCGGCACGGCCTATACCGCCACCGGCTCCGGCGCTTCGTCGGTCGTCCAGTACGACTTGATACTCTCGAACAACGTCACGCTGACGCTCACCTCCGGGCAGGACGGCCAGCATACAGTCCTGCACATCTGCCAGGACGCCAACGGCACCCGGACCCTGGCATGGGCCACCTCCGGCGCGAGCTTGAACTGGCTGGCCTCGGGATCGCAGCCCACGCTCTCGACCGGCGCCAATGTCTGCGATCTGTTCGGCTTCATCTATTTGAACGCGGTCTGGTATGAGGACGTTTACGAACCGAACACCGCCCCCAACTATGTAACCGCGAACTCGACGGCGACGCTCAGCGCGCTCACGCTCTCATCGCCGTTGGGCCTGGGCAGCGGAGGCACCGGCGCGGCGTCGCCCACCACGGTCGCTGCGCTACCCACGTGCAACACCTCCGCGAAGGGGCTTATCGACACCGTGACCGACAGCGCCAACGCGTGCTCCGCGGGCAATAGCCTGGCCGGCAGCGGCGCCAACGTATGCCACGTCCTGTGCAATGGCAGCGCGTGGCAGATCGTGGGCACCATCGCCAGCTCAAGCGCTCCCAGCGGCTGGCCCGTGACTGCCTATTTCACCGGCCATCGAACAGTAAGTAACTGGGGTTGCACCGCCGACGGGTCACGGCTTGTAGGTATCGTATTTCCTGCGTCGGTCACCTTCGGACATTTTGACATCGTTACGAACACCGCTGACAGCGCCAGCGGCGACGTTTACGACATTGGTTTGTATAACTCCGCCGGGACACTTCAAGCGCATACCGGGCCGATCAACTTGAGCACCACTGGTTATCAAAGCCTGCCGATCGCCGGCGGGGGATCCGTCACCATTCAGCCGGGCAAATACTACATGGCCTTCGGATGCGGCGCCGCGGCCACCGCGCAGATCGAGGGCAACGGCGGCTCGTCAGCTTCCTTCGCGGTCAACGCGGCTGGACCGGCCACCAGCGGCGGCACGCTGCCCGCCACGATGACGCCGCCGGCCGATTCATGGGGCGAGGATTCATGGTATCTCGGACTGCACTAACAGGTTGCGGAAAAAGGATTTTTGACCCCTAACAACATTAATCCAAGACCCACTTTCATGATCGTAGTAATGCTTACCCTTCGCCGCAATCGTCTTTCGCCGGGTTTTTCCGCAACCTGCTA
>JAKAVN010000064.1 GCA_021827495.1 Deltaproteobacteria bacterium
CCCGGCGCGCGCGGAGGTCAAGATCGCTTACGTCGATATCCAACGCGCGCTCAACGAATGCAACGCGGGCAAGCGCGCGCGATCCAACATCCGCAGCGAGGCCGAGCGTGTGCAGGCCAGGCTGCAGCGCGAGCAGGCCGAGGCCCAGGCGCTCAAGGACGAACTCGACAAGAAGGGCATGCTGATGCCGCCCGACCAGCGCCAGAACCTCGAGGACGAGCTCGCCAAGAAGGCGCGCAGTTTCCAGGATGACGTGAAGAACGAACGCGACGAGCTGCACCAGAAGGACAACGAGGCCACCACCGCCATCGTGCGCGACCTCGCCGCCGTGGTCCGCCAGCTTGGCGAGAAGGGCGGCTACACGGTGGTGATGGAGAAGGGCGGATTGCTGTGGGCCATCCCCTCGGCCGACATCACCGACGAAGTCATCCGATCCTACGATTCGATGAACGTCAAGGCCGGCTCGCTCGCGGCCGATCCGCGATGGGCGGGGGCAGGTGCGCGGGGAGCGCAAGCCCCAGGAGCGCCGGCCGCCGACACGGGGACGAGCGGCGGCGGCGTTTCTGTCCGCAAGCATTCGAGCATCTCGAAGTAGCGCGCACGCCGTGAGCGGCGATTCCCCCCCGCCGGACCTTGCCGGCCTGCTGCGCCGGCTTCCCCATCGCTACCCGTTCCTGATGGTCGACCGGGTGCTGGAGCTGGGCGGCGGGCGGGTGCTCACGCTCAAGAACGTGAGTATCGACGAGCCCTTCTTCAGCGGCCACTTTCCCGGGCGCCCGGTAATGCCGGGCGTGCTGGTGGTGGAGGCGATGGCGCAATCGGGCGCGTTGCTCGCGCTAGGCATGATGAGCGCCGAGCGCCCCGCGGCGCTGTTCATGCTCACCGGCATCGACAAGCTCCGCCTGCGCCGCCCAGTGGTGCCCGGCGATCAGCTGCGGATGGAAGTGCGTCTGCTCAAGCATCATCGCCCGCTGTGGAAGATGCAGGCCGAGGCGCGGGTGGACGGCGAGTTGGTAGCCGAGGCCGAGTTGTCCGCGATGGAAGTCGAGGAGTCAACGCCATAACCGGCCGCATCCATCCCAGCGCCGTGATCGACCGGCGCGCAGAGCTCGATTCCAGCGTCGAAGTCGGCCCGGGGACCGTCATCGGCCCCGAAGTCCGCATCGGCGCCGCCACGCGGATCGGCCCCTACGCGGTAATCGAGGGCCACACCACCATCGGCGCGCGCAATCGGATCTTCCAGTTCGCCTCGATCGGCGCCGCGCCGCAAGACCTCAAGTACCACGACGAGCCCTCGCGCCTGGAAATCGGCGACGACAACCGCATCCGCGAGTTCACCACCATCCACCGCGGCACCGAGGGCGGCGGGATGCTGACGCGCATCGGCAGCCACGTGCTGGTGATGAACTACGTGCACGTCGCGCACGACTGCCGCGTCGGCGACCATTCGATCCTCGCCAACTCGACCGAGATCGCCGGCCACTGCGTGCTCGAGGAATGGGTGGTCACGGCCGGCATGTGCGGCATCCATCAGTTCAGCCGGGTCGGTGCGCACGCGATGCTCGCGGCCGGCTCCAAGGTCGCGCAGGACGTGCCGCCCTACGCGATGGTGGCCGGCGACCGCGCGCGCATGGTCGGAATCAACGCCGTCGGCCTCGAGCGCCGCGGCTTTTCTCCCGCGGCCGTGGCCGCCTTGCGCTCGGCCTTCCGCACCCTGTTCTACTCCAAGCTGCTGCGCGACGACGCGGTAAAGCAGGTGCTCGACCAACACGGCGCGCTGCCCGAGGTCCGCCGGCTGATCGATTTTATCCGCGCCTCCGAGCGCGGCGTGGTGAGCCGCGACCGTGACTAAGCTCGGGATCATCGCCGGCAACGGGGTCTTCCCCCTCGAGGTCGCCGCGGCGGCGCGGCGGCGCGGCTACGCCGTGGTCGCGGTCGCGCATCGTGGCGAGACCGACGACAAGCTTGCCCAGCTATGCGACGAGATAACCTGGATCCGCGTGGGCGAGCTGCAAACCATGATCGACGCTTTCAAGCGCGCCGGCGTCACCGAGGCCGCGATGGCGGGCGGGATCACGCGCGCGCGCCTGGGCGAATCGTTCGCGCCCGATGCGCGGGGGCTCGCGATGCTCGCACGGGTGGGCCGCTTCAGTGACGACGCGGTGCTGCGCGCGGTCGCGGCCGAGGTCGAGGCGGACGGGATCGCGATGATCGACCCGGTGCCGCTGCTCGACGGTGCGCTCGCGGGCCGCGGCCGGCTGGCCGGACCCGAGCCCAGTGCGGCGCAGCTCAAGGATTTGCAACTCGCGTTCGGCGTGATGCGCGCGCTCGGCGGCTTCGACGTCGGCCAGGCCGCCGCGGTGCGCGACGGCGTGGTCGGCGCGGTCGAGGCGGTCGAAGGTACCGATGCGGCGCTGCGCCGGGCGGCGGCGCTGTGCGGCCGCGGCCTGGTCGTCGCCAAGGCGGCCAAGCCGGGCCAGGACCTGCGCTTCGACCGGCCCGCGATCGGCCCGGCGACGATCGAGCTTTTGAGCGAGATCGGCGCCGCGATGATCGGCGTCGAGGCCGGGGAGGCGCTGATCCTCGAACGCGCGCGCACGCTGGCAGCCGCCGCCAGCGCCGGGGTCACGCTATGGGGCCATCGCGGGGAACGAGACGATGGATGAAATGCGCGTGGCAGTGGTCGGCGCCGGGCGGCTCGGCGCGCTGCACGCGCTCAAGTACGCGGCGCTGGCCGGCGCCAGGCTCACCCACGTCGTCGACGTCGACCTCCCGCGCGCCCGCGCGGTCGGCCAGCGCCACGGCGCCGCGGCGCTGGCCGACTACCGCGAACTCAAGGGCCGGGTCACGGCCGCAAGCGTCGCCGCTCCCGGCAGCCTCCATCACGAAATCGCCTCCTACCTGCTGGCCCACGGCATCGACGTGCTGCTCGAAAAACCGATGGCGGCGAGCGTGCGCGAGGCCCGCGAACTGGCGGCCTTGGCCAAGCGCAGCGGACGCATCCTCCAGATCGGCCATCTCGAGCGCTTCAACCCCGCGATCGTTGAGCTGCGTCCGATGGTGCGCGGGCCGCGCTTCATCGAATGCCTGCGCGTGGCCCCCTTCACCGAGCGCGGCACCGACGTCGACGTGATCCTCGACCTGATGGTGCACGACCTCGACGTCATCCTGACCCTGACCACGGCCGAGGTCGCGGCGGTCGAGGCGATCGGCGTCGCGGTCCTCACCGGGCAGATCGACGTCGCCAATGCGCGGCTGCGCTTTGGCGACGGGCTCATCGCCAATCTCAACACCAGCCGCGTGGCGCCGCGCCGCGAGCGCAAGATCCGGCTCTTCCAGCCCGACGCCTACATCTCGCTCGACTACGAGGCGCGCCGCATCCAAGTCTACCGCAAGTCGCCGCCGCCGCCCGGCGGGAGCTACCCGGAAATTTCCGCCCAGCAGATCGACCTCAGCGAAGGCGATCCGCTGGCTGATGAGATCGCCGCCTTCGAGGGCGCCGTGCGCACGCGCCGCGCGCCCGCGGTCACCGCGCTCGACGGCGTGCGCGTGATGGAAGTGAGCGAGCGCATCCGCGACGTGATGCGCGCCGAGGCGGACACGCGCGGTTGACGCGCGGCCGGCGCCACGCATTATCGACGGCCACTAGGTGCGCCAGTACCAGCCGTTGGAGGTCGAGGCCTCCAGCGTCGTGGCGGATATCGAACGGACGCTTAGCCGGGGCTAGTCCGAAACGCGTCCGCGTGACCTCGGCCGCCGGCCGGCGATACGGGGCGGCCGTCGGACAATTACCGGCTCAAGTAGGCACACCCCGTCTCGCGCGCAACCCACTTTGTTTGCCATTCAATTGCATGCCCTCCGCGCCGCTGCGGCCGCGGCGCGCACCACTCGGCGCGAACATCCCAATCCCGCCTCCCCTCGCGATCCATAGTGGCGCAGGGCGCACTTTTCCAGCACAATTCACCCGATGAGCGCGAACCCCAAGGAATCATCGCTAAGCGCCGCCCCGCCACGTTCCCAGCGGCGCGTGATGATCGTCGCCGGCGAGGCATCCGGCGACCTCCACGGCGCCGGCCTCGCCGCGCAGATTCTCGCCCGCGACCCCGCGTGCGACCTGTTCGGGATCGCCGGCGAGCGGATGCGCGCGGCCGGCGTGCGCGCGCTCAGCCGCACCGAGGACATCGCCGGCTTCGGACTCACCGAACTGGCCTCGACCATTCGGCGCACGCTCGGCGTGCTGCGCGAACTCAAGGCGGCAGTGCGCCGCGAGCGCCCCGACCTCGTCATTCTCATCGACTTCGCCGAGTTCAACATGTCGCTCGCGCGCGCCGCCAAGCGCGCCGGCGTCCCGGTGCTCTACTACATCACGCCCCAGGTCTGGGCCTGGCGGCGCGGCCGCGTGGCCCGCATCATCGAGCGCACCGACCGGCTCGCCGTGGTGCTGCCGTTCGAGGCCGAACTTTACGCGGCCGCCGGCGCGCGCGTCACCTTCGTCGGCCATCCGCTGCTCGACCGCGTCGCGCCCGCGCAGAATCGCGCCGCCACGCTCAAACGCCACGGACTGCCCGCCCACGCGCGCCTGCTCGCCCTGCTGCCCGGCAGCCGACGCGGCGAGGTACGCTACCTGCTGCGCCCGCTGGTCGAGGCGGCGCGCGTGCTCGAGGCCGACCATGGTTTCACCGCAGTGATTGCGCTCGCGCCAACGCTCACGCTTGCTCAACTGCGCGGCGAGGGCCGGGTCAATCTCGACGGCATCCGCGTGATCGAGGGCGACACCTACAGCATCGTCGCGGCGAGCGAACTGGCGCTTGCGGCCTCCGGCACGGCGACGCTCGAAACCGCGCTTTTGGGTTGCCCGATGGTGGTCGCGTACAAGGTGTCGCCGCTGACCTATGCGCTGGCGCGGATGCTGGTGCGCGGCGTCGACTTCATCGCGATGCCCAATATTCTGGCCGGGCGCGCAATCGTGCCCGAGCTTATCCAGGGCCGCGTCAACGTGCGCAACCTGGTGCGCGCGGCCGAGAACCTGATGGTCGAGCCGCTGCGCGGCGAGACGCGAAACGCGCTGCTGGGCCTGCGCGCCAGCCTGGGCGAGCCGGGTGCCGCCGCGCGCGTCGCCGCGATCGCGCTGGAAATGATGGCATGAAACCCGCGCGGGCGACGGACTTAGATCGGGCCCTGGCCGCGCCGCCGCACGCTGGCGGCCGCGCGGCCGCCAGATAACCATCGCGTCGACTGCGCGGCTGTGGGATGCTCCGTCAACTGTACAACGCGCTCTGGTACCCGGCACTGCCGCTTGCACTCGCGCTAAGCGGCGCGGCGGGCGAGGCCAGCGCGCGGCGCGCGCGCCTGGGAAGGGCGTGGGCCGACGACGGCGCGGCAGCGTGCGGCGAACCGCGAATCTGGGCGCATGCGGCGTCGGTAGGCGAAGTCGGAGCGCTGCGCGCGGTGATGGCCGGGCTGCTCGGCGAACGGCCCGGTGCGACGCTGGTCGTCACCACGATGACCGCGGCGGGGCGCGACGCCGCACGGCGCACGATTCCCGGCGCGCGGGCCCATCTGCTCGCCCCGCTCGATTGCCGCCGCGCGCTGCGCGCCTTTCTGGGCGCGATCCGCCCTACCCTGGTCCTGATCGCCGAGACCGAGCTATGGCCGAACTATTTCATCGAGTCGCGCCGCGCCGGCGAGCGTCTCGCGATCGTCAACGGCCGCATCTCCGAGCGCGCGCTTGGCCGCTACCGTTACATTCGCCCGCTGCTTCGCCAGGCGCTCGCCTGCGCCGATCTCATCCTCGCCCAAACCGAGGACGACGCGCGCCGTTTTCTCGCGCTCGGCGCGCCGGCCGGCCGCATCAAGGTGACCGGCAACACCAAGTTCGACCCCGCGAGCCTCGCGGACGCGCCGCTGCGCGCGGAGCTCGCGGCTTTCGCGCCCGCATGCCCGCTGCTGGTCGCGGGCTCGACCGCGCCGGGCGAGGAGCAAATCGTCATCGCGGCCTGGCGTGAATTGCGCGGCCGCTTCGACCAGCTCGCCCTCGCGCTGGCGCCGCGCCATCTGGAGCGCATCGCCGAGGTCGAAGAAATTCTGCGCGCCGCGCAACTCGAGTACTTAAAGGCAAGTGCGGCGGAAGCGGGTGCTGGCGCCACGCCGCGCGTGCTGCTGCTCGACACGATGGGTGAGCTGCGCGCGATGTACGGACGCGCCGCGATCGCCTTCGTCGGCGGCAGTCTGCTGCCCGGACGCGGCGGACAGAGCCTCGCCGAGCCGGCCGCCGCGGCCGTGCCGGTCCTGTTCGGGCCTTTCCATGAGAGCCAGCGCGCTGTTGCTTCGGCGCTGCTGGAGGCGCGGGCGGGAGCCGTGGTGCGCGACGCCGCCGAACTCGCGCGGGCCGCAGCTTCCCTTCTCGGCGACGAGGCGGAGCGGCTTGCGGCGGGACACCGGGCGCGCGCGGTGGTCGCGCGGATGGCCGGCGGTGTCGGCGCAACCTTGATGCATCTGCGGCCGCTGATTAGCGTCGCCTGAGTCATGCCCGGTTCCACCCCAGCACCGCCCAATCGCTCGCGCCTGGAGAGGCTGTGGCAGGGTGACCTCGCGCTCCACGAGCGGCTCTTATGGGCCGCGCTGGCGCCCGCGGCCGGCGCCTATCGGGTTGCGCTGGCGGCGCGCGCGCTCTGGTGGCGCAGGATGAAACGGCGCGCGCGCCCGCTGGTGGTGAGCGTCGGCAATCTCACCGTCGGCGGCAACGCCAAGACGCCGTTCACGCTGTTCCTCGCCTCGCGCCTGCGCATGCGTGGGATGCGGGTCGCGATCGTGAGCCGCGGATGGGGCCGCACGCCGGGCGCCGCGCGCGCGACCCTGGTCTTTGACGGCGAACGGCTGCTGGCCGGCCCCGACGAAGCCGGCGACGAGGCGGTGATGATGGCGAAATCGTTCGGCGGTCCGATCGCGGTCGCCCGCCGGCGCATCGATGGCATCGAGCTTATCGAGCGGCGGCTCGGGCCGCTCGACGCCGTGGTGCTCGACGACGCCTTTCAGCACGTGCGCCTGGGCCGCGACGTCGATCTGCTGCTGATGAGCGCCGCGCGCGGCGTGGGCAACGGATGGCTGTTGCCGGCGGGCCCGATGCGCGAGCCGCTGCGCGCCGCGCGGCGCGCCGACGCGCTGATCGTAATCCAGGCCGGCGGCGCCGCCGCGGCGAACCGCGCCCCCGCGGCGATCCCGCGCTCCATCGAGGATCATCCATGCGTATTGCGCGCGGCGCTCAGGCCGCGGGCGCTGGTCGCTCCCGCCGGCGCGGCGGCGCGATGGACCGAAATGCCGCTGTCGCTGATGGGGCGGCGCGTGGTCGCGGTCAGCGGGCTGGCCGACGCGGGCGGGTTTTACCGCATGCTGCGCGAGCTCGAGGCCGACCTGGTGGGCGTGTTTGAGTATCCCGACCATCATGTGTACACGGTGGCCGACTGGCACAGCATCGTCGCCGCCTTGCGCGACGGCGCAGTGGCCGTGACCACCGAGAAGGATCTGGTCAAACTCGAGCGGTTTCCGTTCGAGCGCGATTCGCTGTACGCTCTACGCCTCGAAGTCGTGATGGATCCCGACGACGAGACACGCCTGATCGAGATGATCGTTGCGCAACACGTTCATCCGCGTGCTGCCGCGGGCGGCAATCTCGACCCGGTAGCAAAGGAGGTTATTGGCGGAAATGGCCGTTAGCCAGGAACTGCTCGACATTCTGGCCTGCCCCAAGTGCAAGGGCGGCCTGCGCGTGACCGATCAGCAGGACGGGCTCATCTGCGACGCCTGCCATCTGCTCTACCCGATCAAGGACGACATCCCGATCATGCTGATCGAGGAGGCGCAGGCGCTGAAGTGAGGCGGGCCCACGGCGACGCGCGCCCCCGCTCGGCGCCGCGCGGGATGCGCTGATTACGGGCCCATAGCGGCCCTACGATGAACCTCGCGAGACATCTCGGTTCGCGCACCGCCGTTTCGCGTGGCTTCTCCCGGCTCTTCGCCGGCCCTTACCAGCTTCACCTACGCACTGACCTGGCGCCGCATGCGGCGGCGCTCGCCGCCGCGCTCGGCGAACTCGGCGCTGCGGGAGCCACCGGCGCCGGCAATCGCGGAGGCGGCTTCAAGCTCGCGCTGCCGGGCGCTCCGGAGTTGTTCGTGCGCCGTTCCCGGCGCGGCGGCGCGATACGCCTGTTGCTCGACGATCTTTATTTCGGACTCCATCCGCGGCCGCTGCGCGAACTAATGGTCGCCGCCGAAGCCGCGCGGCGCGGCGTGCCGCTGGCGGAACCAATGGGGGCGGCAGTGCGATGGGTCGCGCCGGGGCTCTACCGCGGCTTCTTCATCACGCGCGCCGCCGCCGGCATGACGCTATGGGAATTCCTGCGCACCGACGACGACGCCGGCGTGCGGGTCCACGTGCTCGAACGCGCGCGCGAGGCGATCGAGACGATGCTCCGGCACGGCCTATACCATCCCGATCTCAACCTCGACAATCTCTTCGTGACTCCCCACGGCGAGAGCTTCGCGGTCATCATCCTCGACCTCGACAAGGCGCGGCTCCGCGGCCGTGCGATTGGCGGCTTCGCCCGCCAGCGGATCGCGGCGCGCCTGCTGCGCTCGGCCCGCAAGCTCGATCCGCACGGACGCTTGCTCGATAGCGCCGCGCTGTCCATTCTGAATTTTGCCTGAATTGGATCCATTGCGTTAGGCAACGCGGGAGATGATGGCTACGAAAGAGGAAAGAAAAGCGCTCGCCACGTAATTCGATCCTGGATTTCGCGGAGATCGCGCCGGCGTGACGCTACGAGCGTTTGCGCGCGATCGCGTCGATCTCGACGCGCGCGCCGCGCGGCAGCGCCGCCACCTGCACCGTCGCGCGCGCCGGATAGGGCGCGCTCAGATGCTCGCCGTAGACCCGGTTGACGATGTCGAAGTCGCCCAGATCGACCACGTAGACGGTGGTCTTCACGAGGTCCTCGAAATGGAGGTCCGCCGCGTCCAGCACCTCGCGCAGGTTCTCCATCACGCGCCGCGCCTCGTGCTCGATCCCGCCCTCGACCAGCCGGCCGCTGGCCGGATCGATGCCGATCTGGCCCGAGCAGAAAAGCCAGTCACCGTCGCCTATCGCCTGCGAATAGGGACCAATCGCCGCCGGCGCGGAGCGAGTTGAAATCTCCTGCTTCATCCATGACTCCTGGCGTAAAATCCTTGCGCGAAATCGGCGGTCTAGGCGCGATGGCCGTTGCTGCTACCCATGCCGACGCGCGCGACCCGCATCACGCCGTCGATCGCGCCGATCTGGTGGATGAGGCTGTTGAGCTGGCGCGCGCTGCCGACGCTCAGTTCGAACACCGATAGCGCCCGCCCGTCGTTGCCGGTGCTCTTGACCTCGGCGGTCGAAATGTTGACCCCGGCCGAGGCGATGGTCTTGGACATCGCGGCCAGCAGCCCCGGCTGGTCGATGCTGAGCACCTCGAGTCGGACCGGGCGCGGGCTCTCCTCGCCGTCCTTCCATACCACGGGCACGCGGCGCTGCGGGTCGCTCACCATCGCGTGCGGGCATCCCTTCAGGTGCACCGTGACGCCGCGGCCGCGCGTGATGAAGCCGATGATCTCCTCGTTGGGCAGCGGGCCGCAACAGCGCGCAAAGCGCACCAGCATATCGCCCACGCCCGAGACGATGACCGCGTTGCCGCTGGCCGCGCGGCGCATCTCGCGCGATACCCGTCCGTTGTCGGATGGCGCCGGCGGCGCAGGCGCCTTCTCGGCGCGGTAGAGCTTGAGCTCGTCGGGCGTCAGCAGCTTGGCCAGCAACTGGGCCGAGGTGATGATGCCGTAGCCGACCGCGGCCAGCAGGCTATCGACTTCCTTGTAGGAGAACTCCTTGAGCACGGGCTCGAAGCGCTTGCCGGTACGCAATTGCGCGACCGTCAACCCGAGGGGCTCGAGCTCGCGCTCGATCAGCGTGATACCCCACTTGATCGAGCGTTCGGCCTGTTGCGCGCGCAGCCACTGGCGGATGCGGCTCTTGGCGCGCGCGGTGGCTGCGAAGCTCATCCAGTCCTTGCCCGGGCTCTGGCGCTCCGAGGTGACGACTTCGATCGTGTCGCCCGACTTCAGTCGGTAGCGCAGCGGCACCAGCTTGCCGTTGACGCGCGCAGCGCTTAAGTGCTGGCCGACCTGCGAGTGGATGCGGTAGGCGAAGTCGATTACGGTCGCGCCCTGCGGAAAGTCGAGCACGTCACCCTTGGGCGTAAAGACGAAGACCTCCTCGGGGAAGAGGTCGTCCTTGACGGTGGAGAGAAACTCCTGCGGGTCCTTGAGGTTCTGCTGCCACTCGATGAGGCGGCGCAGCCAGGCGAAGCGCTCGGTCTCGCGCAGCTCGCTAGTGCCGCCCTCCTTGTAGCTCCAGTGGGCGGCGATGCCCTCCTCGGCCACTTTATGCATCTCCGCGGTCCGGATCTGCACTTCCATTCGCTGCCCCTGCGGACCAATCACTGTGGTGTGCAGCGACTGATACATGTTGACCTTGGGCAGCGCGATGTAGTCCTTGAAGCGGCCGGGAATCGGTTTCCAGCTGGCGTGGGCCACGCCCAGCGCCTCGTAGCATTCGCGCAGCGTGCCGACGATGATGCGGAAGGCGACCAGGTCATAGATCTGGTCGAAGTGCAGCCCCTCTTCCTGCATCTTGCGATGGATCGAGTAGATGTTCTTGGGCCGTCCAATGACCTCGGCCTTGACCCCGGCCTCCTCCAGGCGCTGCGCGATGATCCCGATGACCGCGCGGATGTACTCCTCGCTCTCAGCCATCGTGCGCGCGACGTGGGCCTTCAGCGTGGCGTAAGCGGTTGGGTTGACGTAGCGGAAGGCCGCATCCTCCAGCTCCGACTTGAGCCAATAGATGCCGAGCCGGTGCGCGATGGGGGCGTATATCTCCAGCGTCTCGCGCGCGATCTCCTCCTGGCGGTCACGCGCCAGATGCGACAGCGTGCGCATGTTGTGCAGGCGGTCGGCCAGCTTGATGAGCACGACCCGGATGTCGTGCGCCATCGCGATCACCATCTTGCGGAAGTTTTCGGCCTGCTTCTCGGCGCGGCTGGAGAAGGTGATCTTGGAGACTTTGGTGGCGCCGTCGACCAGGCTGGCGACTTCGCTGCCGAATAGGTCGCGCACTTCGTCGAGCGAGGCGATGGTGTCCTCGACCACGTCGTGCAGCAGGCCGGTTATGATCGAGGGCAGGTCAAGCTTGAGCTGGGCGATGATGAGCGCAACGTTAAGCGGATGGGTGACGTAAGGCTCGCCCGACTCGCGCTTCTGCTCGGCGTGCATCCGCGCCGAGTATTCGTAGGCGCGGCGGATTAGCTGCGTGTCGGCCTGCGGATTGTAGGCTTGGACCCGCCGGATGAGGTGTTCGAGCTGCGCGGGATCGCTGGCTTCGGCGGCTAGTTCTTCCACGGCGCGAACTCCTCGCGCAGCCGTCCTACTCTAAGCCGCTCCGCCTCCACCACAGCCTTTAAGCGGGTCAGTGAATCCTCCAGGTCCGCATTGATTATCAGGTAATCGTACTCGGGATAGGCTTGCGCCTCCTCGTTGGCGCGGCGCAGCCGCTCGGCAATCGCGGCCTCATTTTCGGTGGCGCGCCGGCGCAGCCGCCCCTCGAGCTCAGCGAAGCTGGGCGGAAGGACAAAAATCGAGACCGCGTCGCGCGGGTAGCTGGCCTTGATCTGGCGGGCGCCCTGGATATCGATGTCGAGCAGAATGTCGTATCCGGCGCTGATTGCGCGGTCCAGCGCCGCGTGGGGCGTGCCGTAAGAAGCCTCAAAGACCCGCGCCCACTCGGCCAATTCGCCAGCCTCGCGCCGCCGGATGAATTCCTCCTCGTTCACGAAAAGGTAATCGAACCCTTCGACCTCGCCATTGCGCGGCCTTCGCGTGGTCAGCGACACGGACGCCTCCAAGCCGCCGATCGCCTTGAGCGCAGCGCGCGAGATAGTGGTCTTGCCGGCCCCGGAAGGGGCGGAGAGAATAAAAATTATCCCGCGGCGGGGCGCCCCCGAATGCTCCATAACCAAGCCTATAAAAGCCGCAAGCCGTTTGCAAACAAGGGTTTTCGCACCCTACTCGACGTTTTGCACCTGCTCGCGCATCTTTTCGACTTCGCCCTTGAGCCCTACGGTTACCCGCGAGAGCGCCGCGCTCTGCGACTTCGCGCCCATCGTGTTGATCTCGCGGTTGACCTCCTGCAGTAGAAACTCGATCTGTTTGCCCACCGCCCCCTCGCTTTCCACCAGCTCGCGCAGCCCGTGTAGATGCGCGCGCAGGCGGGTTACTTCCTCGGTGATATCGGCGCGCTGCGCCGCTTCGGAGGCCTCCTCGAAAAGCCGCTTTTCGTTGACGGCCAGGTCGGCGATCAAATCGCGCAGCCTGATCTGGAAATTCGCCACAATTTCGCCTCGCGAGACCTCCGCCAGCCGCTCGATCTTCGGCACAGCCTCGGTGATCGTGTTGATTCGACGGATGAAGTCAGCCCGCAGCGCCTTGCCCTCGCGCTTGCGGTCGGTCTCCAGCGCCTTGAGCGCCCGTGCAATCGTGGTGAACGCGAGCTGCACGCCGGGGCGGGAATCCGCCTCCTCTTCGCTCACCTGGAAAATTTCAGGGCGATGGAGCAGGACCTCGATACCCGGTTTGCCGGTCAGTCCGAGGTGCCGTCCAAGCCGGCCAAGCTCCTTGACGTAGAGCGCCGCCAGCCGGTCGTTGACGCGCAGGGTCGTGGGCGGCGGGCCCAGCGGCGTGCACCGGACGAACAGCTCGACGCGGCCGCGCGCGATGACGGCCTGGACCAGCTTGCGGATTTCCGCCTCGTGCTCGCCCCAGGTACGCGGCAAATTGAGCTTGAGCTCGAAAAAGCGCTGGTTGAGCGAGCGCGCCTCCGCCGCGACGCGCACCTTGCCGCGTTCGATCTCCGCCCGTCCAAAGCCGGTCATGCTCCGCATTTAACTCTCATCCCTCCGCGGTTTTCGCCGCTGCCCCAGTCTGAAGGCAAGCCCGATAAAGCTCAACCGTCTGGCGCGCCATCGCGGCCATCGAGAAGCGCTCGAGCGCGCGCGCCCGCGCCGCGGTACCCATCGCCGTTCGCGCCGGCGCGTCGGCGATCAGATGCGCCAACGCGGCGGCGAGCGATTGCGCATCCGCCGGCGCGGCCAGCACCCCAGTGCGGCCGTCGTCCACCGCGTCGACGATTCCGCCGATGCGCGATCCTGCGGCGGCGAGCCCGCAGGCCATCGCTTCGAGCAACGCGACGCCGAGACCTTCCTTGAGCGAGGGCATCGCGAAAATGTCGAGCGCCCACAAGAACGCGCGCGCGTCATCTACACGGCCCACCATCCGGACCGCGCCACCCAGCCCAAGCCGCTGAATCTGCGCCGCGAGGTCAGCGCGCAGCGGCCCGTCGCCCGCGATAAGGGCGACGGCCGCGGGGGAAGCGGCCCGCTGCCGTCCCAGCTGAGCCATCGCTTCCACGAGGTAGCGATGGCCCTTGCGCGGCACCAGCGCGCCGACCGCGCCGATGGCGAGGTCGGCTTCGCCGAGGCCGAGCGCGGTGCGCGCCTGCGCGCGTTCGCCGGCCGTGGGCGGACGAAAATGAGCGCAGGCGACGCCGCTGGGGATCACCGCGATGCGCTCGCGCGCGACGCCGGCGCGCGCGAGCGCATCGGCGACGCCCGCCGAGATTGCCGCGACGCCGTCGACGGCGCGGCCATAGAGCCATCGCGCAAACAGCCGGTTGGGCACGTAGTCCATCCGGCGCGTCACGACTGCCGCGCGCGTCAACCCGCGCACCCACGGCGCCATCGCATGCGCTCGCGCAGTATGGAAGTGAACCACGTCGTAGCGGCCGCCGCGCAGCAGGCGCCTTAGCGCCGCGGCCGCCGCCAGGTCGAGCGCGTTGCGGATGCGCAATGGACGGCAAACCACGCCGGCCGCTTGGGCGCGCCGCCACAGTTCGCCCGCCGGATCGCAAAGCAGGTCCGCGCGATGGCCCATCGCGCGGAGCTCCAGCGTAAGTCCGAGGACCTGGCTCTCGCCGCCGGCGAAATTGCGCTCCGGATCAACGCCGGCGACGCTGAGCGGCGCCGCCGCCGGGGGCGCGGCGGCCTCGGCCGGAGGCGAAGCCATCGCTTAGTCGGCTAACCGGTAGTAGAGGATCGCCGTGACCGCCGCGATCGCATCGCGCCAGCCGATCTTCTTGCCCTCTTCGTAGGTGCGCCCCGAATACGAGATCGGCACCTCGTAGATGCGCCAGCGCGCGCGCGCCGCCTTGGCGGTTATCTCGGGCTCGAAGGTGAAGCGGTCGGCGCTGAGCTTGAGCGTCATCAGCTTGTCGCGCTGAAACGCCTTCATCCCGGTCTCCATGTCGGTCAGGTTGAGATTGCACAGCATGTTGGAGGCCAGGGTCAGCATCCGGTTGCCCACGTAATGCCAGAAGAAGAGCACGCGATGCGGCCCACCGAGAAACCGCGAGCCGTAAACCATGTCCGCGCGGCCGTCGAGCAGCGGCTCGAGCAAATGGTGGTAGTCGCGCGGGTCATACTCGAGGTCGGCGTCCTGGACCACGACGTATGGGTTGCGCGCCGCCGCGAAACCCGTGCGCAGCGCCGCGCCCTTGCCACGGTTGACCGCGTGATAAAAGCAATGGACCTGCGGATGCTCGAGCGACTGCAAGTACTTGGTGGTGTTGTCGATCGAAGCGTCATCGACCACGATGATTTCGGTCGCGAAGCCGCAATCGAGCACTCGCCGGATGACCTCGCCGATCGTGCCGGCTTCGTTATACACCGGGATCACAACGGAAATCTTTGCCGCGTCATCCATCGCTCTTCCTGCACTCTCCCCGCGCCGCGGCCCTCACACCGGGCGCCGCCACGAGCCGCCGCGGGCGGGCTCCATCTCTTCTTTCACAGTATCGCGAAGCCGGCGCGCGCTCAGCATCGCGGCGACCCGCCGCATCACCCGCCGCGGCATGCCGCCCATCGCGCGCGAATAGGCGGCGACAATCCGGATGCGGTCGGTGCGGCCCATCCCCTCCAGCTCGAAACGGCAAAGCTGCACCAGGTTGCGCAGCCGCCGCCGCTCCCACCTCAGGCGCGGCCGCGCCGTACGCTCGTGGTCAATCAAGCTGAAGCGCGCCGGCGTGCCGCTTGCGACAAAGATGTTATAGGGCGTGAGATCGCCATGGACAAAGCCCGCGCGATGGAGCCGCGCGACCTCGGCGCCGAGCGCGCGCAGCGCCTCACGCCTGCGCTTCGGCGCTCCTGCCGCGCCCAGCAGAAAACGCGGCAGCGGCTCGCCGGCCACGCGCGCGGTCACCATCAGCGTGCGCCCGCTCCCGTGCTCGTCACCCAGCATCAATATCGGAGCCACCGCGAAGCCCGCCGCCACCAGCGCGTCGACGGTCGCCAGCATGCGCTCCGCGCGCGAGCGCATGGCCAGACGCCGAACCGACTTGAGCCCGCGCGGCGCATCGAGCAACTTGACGAAGACCTCGGTTTCACCGGCAAGCGGCGTGCCGAGCCGGATCTGGTAGGTCGAAGCATGGCGCGAACGCCGCAGAGGTTCGCCGCCCGTACCGCCCGCGATTTTGAGCGCGCGATCGATAAGCTCGCGGCCCAGTTTAGCCGGAAGTTCGGCCAGCGCGGGCGGGAGCAGGAGCGACCATCCGTCGCGCTCGATACGCGCCTGGCCGGCCGCCATCACCGGCGCTCCTGGCTCTGCCGCGCTGGCTGGCTTGCGCCGCCCGCTCCGGAAGCCAACGGCAGCGGAGGGGGCGGGTCAGCCGCGAGCGCCCGGCTGGAGCGCGGCGCCGCCAGCGCGCGCCGGATCGCCGCCGCGACCTCGGCCGGAGCGATCCGCCGCATGCATTCGCGGCCGATCGGGCACTCGCGCAGGTAACATGGATGGCACGGAATTGCGCCGCGCAGCGCCAGGCCGTCGAAGCCCCACGGCGCCGAGCGCTCAGGCGCGGTCGCACCCCACAGCGATACCACGGGACATCCGGCCGCCGCCGCGATATGCATCGGGCCCGAGTCGGGGCCGAACGCCGCTGCACATTCGGCGAAGATCGCGACCAGGTCGCGCAAGGCGGTGCGCCCGGCCAGGTTGAGCACCGGCGCGCCCGCGAGATTTGCGCTTACCTGCTCGGCCAGCGCCACTTCGCCGCGGCCGCTCCCGATCAGCACCGGGAAAAGCGCGGGGCATCCGTCGCGCGCCACCGCCATTTCTCGAACCGCCGCGGCGATCGCGTCGGGAAAATAAATCCGGCTCGGCCAGGACGAGCCCAGGATGACGGCCAGCAGCGGCCGCGGCGCGTCCTTAAGCATCGCCGCCACGCGCGCGTGCTCGGCAGCCGAAGCGGTGAGGCCAAACTCCACCGGGGCCGGGCCAAGCCCAAGCGCGTCGCCGAAGCCCTGGTACTGCATCAGCTTCAGGCGCAGCGGCGGCTGCGGCGCGATGTACCGGGTGGAGAACAGATGATTGAATTCCTTGACGTTGGAGCGATCGAAACCCACCCGCACACGGGCTCCGGAAGCGATCGAGACCACGCCGCTCTTGAGATGGCGCTGGAGATCGAGCGCCAGGTCGAAATGGCCCGCGCGCACCCGGACCAGGAAGGGCAGGAACGCCCAGGGCGCGCGCCGGCGGTCGTGGACGATCAGCTCGTCCAGCCAGGGATGGCCCTCCAGCACCGCCTGCGACTTGGGCTCGACCGCCCACGCGATATGCGCCGCCGGCCACGCGCGGCGGATGCGGCCGAGCAGCGGCAGGGCGCGCACTACGTCGCCGATCGCACCGAGCAGAATGATAAGGACGCGGCGCGGCACGGCGGCGGATTCGGCGGTCGGATCGGCTCCACTCATGCGTTGTCGGCTAGCCTAGCAGCCGACGATAGTTGCACCCAACGCCAGCAAAGCCTCGCGCGAGCCACACTGAAGAAGCTTGGGAACTCAGGCGCCTGCACATTCTCGGAGTCGCTGAACGCAGCGACGCAGACTATCCGAAAAGCTAACAGCCACTTCCGGGCGCCATCCTTGCGGGTGATCGGAGGCGAATTGCATAAGCCAAGACGCATATGCGGGTCCGATAGAACGACCACTGCCCGGCCGCGGGATCATGTCTGCTCGAACGCTCTTTGACCTCGATTTCGCGCCGATGTCTATCAGAGCGCGCTTAGGATCTTTCAATGCCTCGGGGTTGTCTGGAATTACCGCTTTCGAAACTTTAAAGAAGCCCGAAAAGCGCTCCTTATCTGCCAACAACCAAGCCTCGATTTCATGCACGGCGATCCTGAATTGCATGAACTTAGCGGCACTGGGCAAAAGCACCTTACGAAGGTTCGGCGCACAGTCCGATGGATTATCCAAGTCCATTATTACGACCCCAAGGAGCAAAGCGCGCGGCGCTATTAAAGCCTGGCAATTTATTTCTAACAGGGTACGGAAAAACTCGGTCAGTAAGTAGGTTTTCTACTGAGATTTAGTTGTCGTGGTTCAGGCGCAGGTACCAGGCGGGGCCGCAAGGGCGTTTACGGCGCCAGTGGGGAGCATCACG
>JAKAVN010000246.1 GCA_021827495.1 Deltaproteobacteria bacterium
CTGGGTCGAGGCCCTTGAGCTTGCGCCGCTCCACCAGCGGCATCGAGCCCAACCGGCCGAGGACGTGCTCGACCTCCTTGCGCGAGAGCCGGTAGCCATGCACGCGATCCGGGTCGTAGGTCTCCAGCTGGAGCGCGACCGCGCAGACCGTGGTGACGGTGCCGGCGATTCCGACCAGCACGCCGGTGTCCAACTTCCATCCAAGCCCCGTGAGTTCCGTGTCGATGGCAATGCGCAGGTCGGCGGCCTCACGCGCGGTCGGCGGGTCGTGATGGAGGATCCGTTCGGTAAGGCGCACCGAGCCGATTTGCAGGCTCGCCAGCTGGAGCTTGGCGCCGGGCGCGGCGCGGATGAACTCGGTCGAACCGCCGCCGATGTCGATGATGAGCAGCGGCTGCGCCGGGTCCAGGCGCAAGCCGCGGACTACCGCTAGGTAGGACAGCCATGCCTCGGTCTCGCCCGATACGATCTCCAGCTCCACGCCCGCGCGCTCGCGCACGCGGCGGATGAAGCTCTCGCCGTCGGCGGCGTCGCGCAAGGTCGCGGTCCCGGCGGCCACGATCTTCTCCGCGCCCGCCGCCCGCGCCTGATCGGCAAATTCCGCTATCGTGTCGAGCGTGCGCAGCGCGGCCCGCGGGTCAAGGCGATGGTTGTGGTCGACGCCCTGCCCCAAGCGCGTGATGCGCGCGAGGTCGATCACCCGGCGCGCGCCGCCGTCGGCCGCAGTCTCGGCCACCAGCATCAGGACCGTGTTGGTGCCGACGTCGAGCGCGCCAATCTTCACGGAGTCCCCTGGAGCGGCGGCGGTGCGGCGGATACGCCGACCGCGCTGCGTGCGATGAACTCGTCGATCGCGCCGAGCGCGCGCGCCGCCATATCGAGCTTCTTCTGCCGGCCGCGCACCCGCGTTCCCAGCTCCGGCATCAGGCCGTAGTTGGCGTTCATCGGCTGGAAATCACGCCGGCCTTGATCAGTAATATAGGCCACCAGCGAGCCCAGTGCGGTTATGGGCGGCGGCACGGCCAGCGGGCGGCCGTTCACAAAATTGGCCGCGTTAAGCGCCGCGAGCAAGCCGGCGGCCGCCGACTCGACATAGCCCTCGACGCCGATCATCTGGCCGGCCAGGAACAGGTCGTCGCGTCCGCGAAGCTGGAGCGTGGGACGCAGCAGCCGCGGCGAATCGATAAAGGTGTTGCGATGGAGCGAGCCCAGCCGCACGAACTCGGCGCGCCCCAGGCCCGGAATCATCCGCAGCACGCGGTGCTGCTCGGGATAGATCATCTTGGTCTGAAAGCCGACCATGTTGTACAGGCGCGCCGCGCGATCGTCCTGGCGCAACTGGACCACCGCAAACGGGCGGCGCGCGCCCCGCGGGTCGTCGAGTCCCACCGGACGCATCGGGCCAAAGGCCAGGGTCTGCGGCCCGCGCCGCGCCATCTCCTCGATCGGCATGCAGCCCTCGAAATAGATCGGCCGCTCGAAGGGATGCGCCGCCACCTTTTCGGCCGCGATCAGCGCGGCGACAAACGCGTTGTACTCCGCCTCGTTCATCGGGCAGTTGATATAATCTTCGCCACCGCGGCCCCATCGCGAGGCGCGGAACGCTATTTCCATGTCGATCGATTCGGCGCTGACGATGGGCGCGATCGCGTCGTAGAAATAGAGATGGCGTGCGCCGACCAGGCGGTTAAGATCGGCTTCCAGGGCCGGGCTGGTGAGCGGACCGCTGGCAAGGATGGTTACGCCGCCGGGAATCGCGGTGACTTCTTCGCGCACGATCTCGACCAGCGGATGGCCGGTAAGAGCGCCGGTGATCGCGCGCGCGAATTCATCGCGGTCCACGGCGAGCGCCGAGCCGGCGGGGACGCGGGTGCGGTCGGCGGCGGCGATCACCAGCGAACCGAGCCGGCGCATCTCTTCCTTGAGCACGCCGACCGCGGCGTCCATCGAGTCGCTGCGCAGCGAATTCGAGCATACCAGTTCGCCGCAGAGCGCGGTCTGATGAGCCTCGGTCATGCGCAGGGGGCGCATCTCGTAAAGCCTCACCCGCACACCGCGGCGGGCGAGTTGCCAAGCAGCTTCGCTGCCCGCCAGCCCCGCGCCGATCACGTTGACGATTGGAAGACTCACCGGACGTACTGAGTGAAGGCTAGCCTGCCCGCGCGCGCTCGGGCAAGCTCGACTCCAAATTCGACCAAACGAAGCCTCGCCGAGCCGAGGCGGCGCCGCGCCGGACGCCGCCGCTTACGGCTTACGCGGGCGCCGCCGCCGAGTCCAACGTCCCGTGATCGCCTTACATAATTTTTGATTGCATATGTGGCATCTTTTCCGGTTAAGGAGAGATGCCGGTGCGAACCCGCCGACCCAAGGCGGAGCTTAGGTTGAGCCTTCGGTGGGACCTGTCCGGTTCCAGGGTGCGAGCTGTCGATATCTGAATCTCACAGCTCTTAACAATAAAACCAACAGCTCTTATAAAAATCGACAGGGAGCTCGTTGGCATCTACTGTCGAGCTCGCGGAGTGAGATCGATGAAAGTAAGTTTTCCGGCGATGCGGAGTTCGATGGGCGGCCGACAATACTACGCCACGGTCCTGTCGATGGCTGAAATACCCCGGCTCTTTAGCAGCTTGCGGAAAAACCCGGCGAAAGACGATTGCGGCGAAGGGTAAGCATTACTACGATCATGAAAGTGGGTCTTGGATTAATGTTGTTAGGGGTCAAAAATCCTTTTTCCGCAACCTGTTAGGTTCAACGACTGGGAACAGTGTACGCCGGAGCTGAGAGCGCAGCGCGTGCTTAATCGGTCGCGCGTTCCAGACATCGTGAGGTACATCATCGATAACGAAGATGGCTACATCTTCTCCTCGATAACGGCGTCTTACAAATCGGAGGTCAAGTTCATTCCTTCAGAGGGAATGGGCGACCTAGCAGGCGGTTGATAAACGCTCGAATTTCATTCCGATATAATTCGTCTGATTGGCTAATCGGATGGCGCTCCATACCGTGCGCGGCGAACGGCTGTTCCGCGAGCAACTGGACTACAATCTGTTGTT
>JAKAVN010000065.1 GCA_021827495.1 Deltaproteobacteria bacterium
AACAACAGATTGTAGTCCAGTTGCTCGCGGAACAGCCGTTCGCCGCGCACGGTATGGAGCGCCATCCGATTAGCCAATCAGACGAATTATATCGGAATGAAATTCGAGCGTTTATCAACCGCCTGCTGGAGCGGACTCCGATGCGACGAGGGGATGTGCTGCTTGCGGATCGAAACTATCTGCGGCCGGCCGGGGTGCGCGCTGCGGCCGCGGTTGGCGCCTATGTCTTGGTGCGGCTGCGCTGGTCTCATTCCGCGATGGTCGACCGTCGAGAACGTTCTTTCAACGCTCTCCAACACGCCACAAAGCTCAAGGTTGGCCAAGTCGGGGCATGGCCGGTCAAGCTGCCCGTTCCCGCGGGCAAAGCCGTTGCGGGCCGGGTGGTTGCGACCACACTTCCCGCCCCGCTGGCCGCGAAGGCAGAACGGCGGGTTATAAAGTGCGCCGGCAGGAAAGGCAAGGAACTCGACCCGCGCACTCTCCAGGCCGCGCACTTGGTGATGGTCTTTACGACCCTGCCCGCGACGCAACTCAGCCCAAGCGGCGTGCTCGAACTCCACCGCTACCGCTGGCAAATTGAACTCGCGTTCAAGCGGCTCCAGCAACTGCTCAAGCTCGGCCGCCTTCCGCACAAGGCGCCCGACATCGCACGGACGTGGATCCTCGCCAAGCTGGTGGTCGCGCTGCTGCTTGAACCGCCGCATCGAAACGCCCGGATTTTTTCCCCCCGGGGCTACCGCCTCGAAACTCCGTAACCGTCCGCATCGCGAGCTCAGGCCCAGTCTGTGGCGAGGGGCCGCGGTGGTCATTCACGCCCTTCGACAAGCGCTGTGTCCTTCCCCCGGGCTCCTCACCTTCATTCAGGCCACCGCCTGTGGCGAGCTTCACCGAGTGCTCGACGACGGCCCCCGCGTTCGCGTCGCGCAGCCCATCCGCCTCTGCAAACTCTTGAAGCGCTGGATTTTAGGTTAACGCTTATGGCCCATGATCCCCTGGCACAGGCTTGCGTGGCCACGCCGCCGGCACGGCCGTAACTTATCCGAGCGCGGCCGCGAGCGCGGTTAAGATGCGCGCGGCGTCGGCGGGGCTCGCGACCCGCCAGCGCGCGAGCGAGGGCCGCGGCTCGCCCACCAGCACTGCGACCCCGCGCGAAACCAATTCGGCGAAGGCGTCCTCGTCGGTGCGGTCGTCGCCAAAGTAGACCGGTAGGAACGCGGGGCCAGCTTCGCGGCTGAGCGCGTGGAGCGCGTGGCCCTTGGAGGCCGCGGCGGGCAGCGCTTCGAGCACCATCTTGTTGTGCGCGGCGCGAAGATGCGGCGCGTTGCCGCGGATGAACTTCTCGAATCGCGCGCACAGCGCGGCGGCCGCAGCGTGCTCGGCGTTGCGGTAATGGAGCGCCACGGCCAGCCGCTTGTCTTCGACCTCGAAGCCGGCGCCGGCGGGAACATTTTGCGCCAGCCACTCGCGCACGCGATCCAGCTCAGGGGCGCAGCGCGCCGCGTCCTCGGGCACATGAACGTCGCCGCCGCCGGCTTCACCGCCGCGGCCGACGATTTCGAGCCCGTGGACCCCGGCGAACATCACCGCATGCCCAAGCCCGGTCATCCGGCGCAGTTCCGCAACCGGGCGGCCGCTGACGATCGCGACCGCGACACGATCGCCATGCCGCGCCAGCGACTTGAGCGCCGCCACCACGCCCTCCACCGGACGCGCCAACCCGGGCCGGCTGGCAAGTTCGGAGATAGTGCCGTCGTAGTCGAGACAGAGCAGTATTGGGCCGCGGCCGGCGAGTTCCTCGAGCATCGCGGCCGGCAGGAGCGGCGGCGGCTTAAGCGCTGGCGGAGGCCTGTGCGGCAAGCGTCCGCTCCGGCAACAGGGCGCGCAGGAAGAGATCCGACCAATGCTCGAGGTTGTTGCGATGCACGTGGATACGCATCGCGCGCATCCGGGCCGCGCGCTCGGCCGGGCTCATCTCGAAGGCCTGCCGCAGCCGCGCCGCGATCGCGTCGATGTCATACGGATTGACCAGCAGCGCCTGGGTCAGCTCCTCGGCGGCCCCGGCGAATTCGCTCAGGATCAGCGCGCCATCGTCGTTAAGGTGCGCCGCGATATATTCCTTGGCGACCAAGTTCATCCCGTCGCGCAGCGGGGTGAGCAGCGCGACGTCGGCGGCCTGGTAGTAGGCGACCAGCTCCTCGGCGCCGAACTGGGTATAGAGGTAGCGGATCGGGACCCATCCCTCGGAAGAAAAACGGCCGATGACGCGGCCGACCAGTTCGTCGAGCTCGCGCTTGAGCATGGCGTAGTCGGCTACCTTGGTCCGCGAGGGCACCGCGATCAGCACCAGGGTGACACGCCGATGGTAGGCCGGGTTGGCCTCCAGGAAACGCTCGAAGCCGAGCAGACGCTCGAGAATGCCCTTGGTGTAATCGAGCCGGTCGACGCCGAGCACGACGTGCGGCGTGCGCAACGCGCGGCGGATGCGCTCGGTGCGTTCCTGGACGCGCGGGCTGGCGGCCAGGTTGGCGAAGTAATCGGCCGGTATGCCGAGCGGGAAGACGCCCACTTGCACCGGGCCGCGGCGGGTGGCGACCTTGTCGCGCGCGCGATCGACGCGCAGGCCCAGGATGCGCTCGCAGCAGTTGAGGAACTGGATGACGTAAGAGCGCGTATGGAAGCCGATCAGGTCCGCGCCAAGCATCCCCTCGAGCAGTTCCGAGCGCCACGGAAAGACCCGGAAAATCTGCTCCGGCGGGAACGGGACGTGCCAGAAAAGCCCGATCGGGATGCGCGGACGCTGCTCGCGCAGCAGGCGCGGGACCAGCGCGAGGTGGAAGTCCTGCACCCACACCACGTCGTCGTCGGCGGACTCGGCGGCGGCGAGCGCGGCGAAGTTGCGGTTGACGGCTTCGTAGTAGCGCCAGTTCAGCGCGTTGAAGTGGCAGTTGGCCGTCATGAAATGCATCAACGGCCACAGCCCGCGATTGCACATCCCGTAGTAGTAGTGCGAAATGTCGCGCTCGCTCAGCGGACAGAACACGACCTCGAAGCGCGGCGGGTCGCTGCCGGGCGGCATCATGAGCCGTCCGGGCGTCTTCTTCTGCGTACCCGACCAGGCGATCCACAGGCCGCCCTGATGCTCGAGCAGGCGCAGAAAGGTGGTGCCGACGCCGCCCACGGTCGGCTCGATTCGCTGCTTGCCGGCCTCGCGCACGACCCGTATCGGCGCCCGATTGGACATCACGATCAGCCGGCCCGCTCGGAGCCGATGCGGTTGGCCAGCCGTGATCACAGGCTGCTGGGGTGAACCCTCTCTCGCCTTGTGTTCCATCGGGCTGAGCTGCTCGCTCGAATACGAAATCGGTTGCGCCCGAGTGGCGTAGAAAAAATTGACGGGCGATTAGCCGCCCCCCCTAAATGTAACGCCGCGTTCGCGGATCAGGCAAGCGCGGCGTTGCGGGGGCAAGCACGCGCCCGCCGCGGCCCCTTGAGGCGGCAGCGGGCGCGCGTGGGAACTTAGGCGCGCGCCGCGGAGCCTACTTATGCGGCGGCTGCGGGGTCATCCGCAGATACGGCTTCAGCTCGCGGTAGCCCTTGGGAAATTTTTCCTTGAGCACCTTGGGATCGGTGAGCGAGGGAACGATTACGCAATCGTCACCCTGTTTCCAGTCGACCGGCGTCGCCACCGAGTGTTGATCGGTGAGCTGGAGCGAGTCGATCACGCGCAGGATCTCCTGGAAGTTGCGCCCGGTGCTGGCCGGATAGGTGATCGAAAGCCGCAGCTTCTTGTTCGGATCGATGATGAAGACCGCGCGCACCGTCAGGGTGTCGTTGGCCTCGGAATGGATCATGTCGTAGAGTTTGGAGACCTTGCGATCGGCGTCGCCCAGGATGGGAAAGTTCATCCCGGCGTGCTGGGTCTCCTCGATATCCTTGATCCAGCCCTTGTGCGAGTTAACGTCATCGACGCTGAGCGCGATCACCTTGCAGTTGCGCTTGTCGAATTCGGCCTTGAGCTTGGCCACCATGCCGAGCTCGGTCGTGCATACCGGCGTGAAGTCCTTGGGATGCGAGAACAGCACGGCCCAGTGATTGCCGATCCATTGATGGAAATGAATTGGTCCTTCGGTCGATTCCTGGGTGAAGTCGGGAACCACGCTTCCTAGATGTAATGCCATAGCAGCTACCTCATTTTGTGGATTTATTTGCCGGCACCGCCGACACGCCGCCCGATTCCGACGCGCGCCCGCAGGCCGGGCGCCCCGAGCCTAACGCCGACGCGCGCCGTATCATCAGCCAGCGCGAGTCCACGACGAATCAATTAAAGATAAAACCGACCCACTAGGTATTCTTTTATAGCCTCAGCCCGCGAGCGGTGCAAGTGGCGCTGCGGGGACCGCTGCCGGCCCCCCCTTAGCGCTTTTTCTTGTGCTTGCGCGCCTCGCGGACGCTTGCCTTGAGCCGTTTCTCGCGCCGCTTGCGCCGCCGCTTGATCTCACGTTGCCGTTCCGTCGCCATCGCATCCTCTCCGTCCGTTTTTGTCGATTTCGCGCGCACAGGCGCGGGTGTTGGCTTGAAGAGCCGGGATCGTCGGACTACACGCGACCTTAAACGGCGCCGCGCGCCAGCGCAAACGGCGCGCCAGCGCCGGACCGGCATTAAGGAGCCTCAGCTGATGTCCAGGATCATCATCGAGAAAGACATCGACGGCCCGATGCGCGACGGATGCGTGCTGAAGGCCGACCTCTATCGGCCCGAAGGACCCGAGAAAATGCCGGTGCTGCTCAACCGCACGCCCTACGACAAGTCCTTCCCGCAGATCACGCGCCCACCACGGGATCAGCTTGCGCGGGCGCTCGGCGGCTTCGTGGCGCACCTTGATATCGACTTCCTTCTGGCGGAGGGATCTAAGTCGTCTCATCGGTCGCCTCCGTCAGCGCCTGGCTGAGCGCCAGCATCAGATGCGCCGGACTTTCCGGTGCCTGCCCGCCGAGCGCCTCGATGATGTCGCGAAGCTGGGTCGTGCTGAGCGTGATTGCGTGGAGGTCCCGCGCGCGTTGCCATGACTTCCACGCGCGCTTTCCCGTCGCCCGTTCGTCGAGTTTCGTGCGGCCGATTTTGGCGACCTGTGCGCGTTCCTCGGCGCGAAGTTTCCGCGCCTCCTCGGCCACGCTGAGCAGGAAGCCGGGCGGTTCCAGATCAAGACCTGCAAGGGCGATCAGTCCGCCTAGGTTAGCAAGGTGATGAACCCTCAGCCCCTGCTCGTGGCTGTGATGCCCATTATCGTTTCCATTTTGAATCGCGTTGGTGCTGTTGCTCATGGCGCTCACCACGTAAGAACCGGTGCGAGTTTTCCGCGCACGTTCGCGAGCGGAACCGGGCCGAAGTAGCGCGAGTCCCAACTCCGCCGATCGTTGAAACCGAACAGCCACACTTCGTTCGCCGCGACTTGCCGCTTGCCCCACGCAACGTGTTCGAGCGGACGATTTCCAGCGTCCCGCCTCCGTGGAACGCGGAGACCATCTGCGGCGATTCGAGCGCCTTCATGTACTTCTCTTCCGCCCACTGCGCGTAGCGGCTGGGAGGCCTCGGTGTGCGCGGCTGCGCAGGCACCTGAGTGCTCGTGATAATTGCCGGAGTCGACACGTAGCTCGGCGCCGAACGGCGCTTCGTTCCGTGCGCCGCGAGGTCTTGTATATCTGAAAATGCGCGAGCTGATGAGTTAGGACGAGGGCGCGGCAGACCGGGAGGTCCAGGGCCGACAGAGGCCGGGTCGAAGCGGGGTTCGCCGCGCCCCGCAACGCGGAGCAAAACCCGGACGGTCGAGGGAGCCGCGCGGGCGCGAGCTCGAATCAGACGGCAAGGCGGGGTTAGCGCTCCGGCCGGGGTCAGGAGCACGGCGATGGGCGAGGTGAATGCGGCAATCGATGTGGGCAAGCACCAGTTGGACGTGGCTCTGGGGTCCGCGGGAGAGCTGTTCTCAGAGCCCAATGAGTCCCGCGCCATCGCGCGGCTGTGCCAGCGGCTGGCAAGGGCGGGCTGCGCGCGGGTGCTGATCGAGGGCGGGTCGTATCAGAACCTGCTGGTGGGGGCGCTGCGCGCGGCGCAGTTGCCGGTGGTGATCGTCAATCCGCGCCGGGTCCGGCAGTTCGCCCAGAGCATGGGCCAGCTGGCCAAAACCGACGCGCTCGACGCGCGGGTGCTGGCGCTGTACGGCGAACGGCTGCAACCGCCGGTACGCGAGCTGCCCGACGAGCAGACCCGCGCGCTGCGGGCGCTGTGGGTGCGGCGCGAACAGCTGATCGAGATGCTGGTGATGGAGGAGAACCGGCTCGAACACGCCTCCAAGGCGCTGCACCGGGGCCTGCGGGCGCACATCGATTACCTGCGCAAACAGATCAGGCAGGCCGACGACGATCCCGACCGCGCGGTGCGCAACTCGCCCCTGTGGGACAAGTACGAACTGCTCAGCAGCGTGCCCGGGGTGGGCCCGGGGCTCAGCGGCGCGCTGCTGGCGGACCTGTCCGAGCTGGGCCGGCTCAACCGCCGCGAAATCGCCGCCCTGGCCGGCGTGGCGCCGTTCAACCAGGACAGCGGCACCCTGCACGGCCAGCGCAAGATCCAAGGCGGCCGGCCACGGCTGCGGCGGGTCCTGTACGTGGCCTCGGTCGCGGCGGCGCGGTGCAATCCGCTGCTCAAACCCTTCTATCCGCGCCTGCGCGCGGCCGGCAAAAAGCCCAAGGTGGCGCGGGTCGCCGTGATGCGCAAGCTGCTCACCATCCTCATGCTCAAGACCAAGACCGCGTGGAGGCCGCCATGTCCCGCATGAAACCAAAAGCGCTATCCAAGCCACCCTCCCAAACACCTTTGGAGGGTGGCTTGGATAGCGCGCGACCCTTTACTTCCAATACGGTCGCTTCGACTCCGCTCGCGAACTCGCTGCGCTCAGGATGACAGGCTCTTGGATGCGACTTACTGGTCAGAGGTTACGCTATCCAGGGCGGCCGTCGTTCCGCGGCTGGCGCGGGCTTAGATCTTCAGGAAAATCTCGCGCGTGCCCTCGGTGCTGAGCTTCTTGACCGAGGTGACGCGGTCGCTTAGCTGGGCCAGGGTCGAAAGCTCGCTCGATCCGACATCGACCAGCACCGCGAAGATCGAGAATTGGAGCGCTTCCTTGCGCCGGCGCAGCTCGGCCAGCCATTCGGGCGCGACCTGGCTCTCGCCGTCGGTGATGATCACGATGTCGGCGCGGCGCAGGCGTTTGTGTTCGATCAACTCCAGCGCCGCATCGATCGGTTGCTGGAAATCGGTGCCGCCGCCCGGGAAATATTCGGCCAACTCCATCACCTTCTTGAGCTCGGGCCGATAGCGGCGTTCCTGATTGAGGTCGAGCACCTTGAGGCTCGCGGGACCTGCGGAAAACAACACCGCGCGGAACAGCCGGCGCTGGCGCCGCGCGATATCCATCAGCGTCAGGCTTACCGCCTTGGCCCACAGCTCCTTGTCGCCCTCCATCGAGGAGCTCACGTCGATGCACACGACCATCGGGCCCTTGCCCTTCTGCTCCTCCTCGCGCAGGCGGTACTGGAGCAACTCGCCCTCGAGCAGGCGGCGGCCGAAGTCGCGCCGCAGGCCCGGATGATGAAGCGCGAGCAGCTCGGCCGGGATCAGCCGGCCCAGCTCAGCGCCGCGCTCGATGTCGTAGGCCTCGGCCACGCCGCGCTCCATCGTTTTGCGCCGCAGCGCCCGCGCGTCCTGCTTGAAGCGGCCGACCAGCCGCGCCAATTCGCCCAGCTTGCGGTTGCGCGCGAGGTGGCGCCCGAGCTCGAGGCGCTCGCCGGCCGAGAGCCGGCCGCCCTGTCCGAACTCCAGGCCGAAGTCATGGCTGTCCTGCGCGACGCGGTCGATCTCCTGCGCCAGCTCGAAGCTTTTGACTTCCATCCGGCGCAGCTCGCCGCGGCCGGCATGGCCGATCTGATCCTCGACCTGGCGCGCCTTCTGGTTCAGGCGTGCCTCGGAAACCTGGGCGGAGCGCGCGGCCGCCTCCATGAGCTTCTCGATTTTTTTCTTCAGCTCCTCGTCGGGCGGCGTCTCGCCTTCGGCGGGCGCGGCCGCCGCCGCCGTGGTCTTAAGCTCGTCGGCGCGCGCGGCCAGGTCCTCCTCCTGATGGTGCAGGTCCCAGAGGTCGAGCAGTTCGCGCCGGTTGAGCAGCCGCTCCGAGCGCACCATCTCGAGCGCCTGCTCGGCGAGCGCGACCGCAGCGATCGCGGCCTTGTCCTCCTCCAGCAGCGTGCGGCTCTTCAGCGCCTCGAAGGCGGGCGACGCGAGGAGGCGCTCGAGGATGGTGTGATTGAGGATCGCGCTGTGGCGCACCGTGTCGGTCTTGAGCCAGACCAGGTTATATTTGAACAGGGCGAAGAACAGATCGCCGAGCAGCGCGTCGAAATGCGGCACCAGCCGGCGGCCCGCCTCGACCAGATCGCCGATCGCCGGCGCGCCCAGCCCGATATCGCTCCAAGCGCGGCGATCGTAGCCGTCGCTTTCGATCCACGACGCGCCGCCCGGCACGACGGGGATATGCAAGCGCCGTCGCTTGGCCGCCTTTTTCGCCATCGCAACTCCCAGGCGCCACAGGCGCGCTCCTTCACAGAGCCTATCAGCCCCGCCGGCTATGCTAAAATACAGAGGTGTCGATGGGCTGAGCCCTTGCGCCGCGCCTGCCGCTCGAACCAAGATTGGGAAGCGGGTATTCGTAGCGCGATCAGGCCGGGGCCGGCAAAGGCCGCTCAACAAATGGGGTTTAACCGGAAGTTCTTGACGCGATGGACGGCTCGGTAGCACAGGGCGAATTATCCCATCGGCAGCACTCGGTGTTGCTCGCCACGGTGCAGGAGTTCATCGCGACGGCCGAGCCGGTCGGCTCACAGCAGATGGCGGTGCGCTATCCGCTCGGCGTGCGCGCCGCGATGGTGCGCAACCTGATGGCCGACCTGGAGTGCGCAGGGTACTTGCGCCAGCCGCACACTTCCGCCGGCCGGATCCCGACCGACCGCGCCTTCCGCTACTACGTCGATCACGTGATGGCGATGCGGCACATCGGCTTCGAGGACCGCGCGCAAATCGAGCTGTGCTATTCGGCCGGGCCGCGCGAACTGGGCGAGGTCATGCGCGAGACCTCGCGCCTGCTGGCGCTGCTGACCGGGCAGGCGGCGCTGGTGATGACGCCGCGGCTGGAGTCGATCAAGCTCGAGCGCGTGAGCTTCGTGCGCCTGCGCGAATGCGAGGTCCTCGCGATCTTCGTGGCCGCCGCCGACGGAGTGCACAACCGCGTCGTCCAGACCGAAAGGGACCATGGCCAGGAGGAACTCGACCGCATGGCGCGCTACCTCAACGAGGCGTTGCACGGGCGCACGCTGGAGGAAGCGCGCGCATGGATCGAGGCGCGCCTGCTCGAGGATCGCGCCCGCTACGACCGCTTCATGCGCGCCGCGCTGGCGCTCGGCGGCGCGCTGGCCGGGAGCGTCGGTGCGGCCGAGGTCTACGTTGAAGGCAGCGCCAAGGTCGCCGACCAGCCCGAGTTTGCCGACCATGGCCGCCTGCGCGAGTTGCTCCACGCACTCGAGGACCGCAGCGCTCTGCTCGACCTGCTCGAGCGCAGCCTCGGGCACAGCGGGCTGACCGTGTCGATCGGCTCGGAGAACTTCGACGCGCGGCTGGCGAGCCTGAGCGTGGTCGCGGCCTCCTATCAGAGCGGCGCGATGCCGCTGGGGAGCGTGGCGATCGTCGGCCCGGTGCGGATGGATTATGAGCGGGTCATCCCGCTGGTCGGCTACATCGCGCGGACGCTCTCACGCCTGCTCGAACACTGAGCACGCCGCGCGCCCCGGAACCCGTGGCTACGCGGGCGCAAGCCGGCGCGCCTTCCAATCCTTCGGCCAGCTCTTCCTTTATCGCGTGCCGCGCCGCGGCTTTAGCGGTGCCGCGATTCGGATAACCGAATCGGCTGAATCGATGACGGCGGCGTGTGCGAAGAGTCGCTCGTAAGATCGATTACCGCGATCATAACCGCCGATGTGCATCGGCCCCAGGTACAGGTCCGCCATCTGCACCCACGCCATCCCGAACAGCCCCCCGACAGCGTTAACTACGGACCCCTGCTATTGATACCTGCGTAAATAATGTCCTATACTACAGGCCGGTGGAGGTTGAGGATGTGGCCGGTAGGGAATGGCCAACAGTTGGAGCGGCGCCGGCAGCGAGCAATCACGTTGCTTAAGGAAGGGGGGGCGCGGGTTGAAGTGGCGCGGCTGGTCGGAGTGGATCGGCGCAGTGTGCGGCGCTGGAGCGCCACCTACCGCGGGCATGGGGTGGACGGGCTGGCGGCGCGGCTGGTGCCGGGCCGTCCTTGGAAGCTGAGTGCGCGCCAGCGCAAGCAGTTGGAGATTATTCTTCTGCGCGGAGCGGCGGCGAGCGGCTTCGAGAGCGATCTGTGGATCTGTCCGCGAGTAGCGCAGGTCATTCGACGCCGGTTTGGGATTGGTTATCACGTCGATCATAGCGGCTGCCTGCTGCGTTCGCTGGGCTGGACCGCCGGGCTTTGGAACGGGATGAGGAAGGCCTCCAGCGCTGGATCAAGCGGGGCTGGCTGCGGATTAAAAAAAGCCCGCGGCCTGAGCGGGTGGCTGGTTTTCCTCGACGAGCGCGGGCTGCTCCTGCTGCCGGTGGTGCGCCGCACCTGGAGCCGTGCGGACAAACTCCGGTGCTCCGGCATGTCGGTCGTAACCTGAAGAAGGTTTCCGCCAGCGCCGGCCTGTGCGTCAGTCCTGACCGGCGCGAAGTGCGCTTGTACTTTCAGTTGCTGGTCGATCAGAACTTCAATTCCGTGGCAGTGCTCGGGTTCTTGAAGCCGCTCGCCCGGCACTTTCGTGATCCGCTGCTCGCATGATTTCGATGCTCAGCAATGGCCCACTTTCCGCGCGCCGGAGCCTCCTGCTGAAGCGAGACTGTCGATAAATGGGCTGTCATGCAGATGCTTTAGGCAGCGTGGCGGGCAGCGCGGCGGAAAAACGGCGCCTGACGGCGCCGACCAGGGCAGCGGAGCATGAGGACAAAAATAACCGCGCGGAACGGCCCGCCCGCCGCCCGCTTGAGGTTGAAGGCGATGCAGTGGAGCGCCAACTCAACCCGCCCCGCTTTGAGCCCACGCCGGTGAAAGCGCTTAAGCCCCTGCCGCTCGCGCAGTTTGGCGAAACAGGGCTCGACGATCGCCTTGCGGCGCCGGTATCTGGCGCGCGCCAGCGGATGGCGGAGCAGCTCGGCCATCCTTCCCCTGAGTTCCTCGCCGTCGTAGCGCTTGCGCGAACGACCACGCGCTGAATCGGTGCAATGCTGGCGCAGCGGACCCTCGGCGCACTGACGCCCCGCCCAGTACTCCCGGTAGTCGCGGCCGCGCGCGGCGCGTTGCTGGTAGGCAAAAGTGAGTTCGCGGCCGGGCGGACAGCGGGATGCATCGCGCGCCGGATCATAACGGAAGTCGCGCTTGGCGAACTTGCCCGGCCGCGACGAGCGCTTTGCCACTCGCCATCGCTGGCGGTGCGTCCCGACGGGCACAGCACGTCGATGTCTTGTTCAACCAGCGCCGCCCACAAACCGCCATCCAGCAACGGCGGCGGCGGCGCGGCGCACCCAGTTCGGCCGCCGCGCAGGCCAGCGCCGCCTTGCGTTTAAGTCGGATGTTATCGGGCGCGGCCGCTGCCGCTTCCCGCGCCGCTTGCGCCGCCTGCGCAGCGGCTTCGCTCCACAGCAGGCGAAAACGGCGCGCGGCCGCATCGATCAGCGTGCTGTCGCCGGCGGTGCGCGCGGGCCCCAGCCGAAGGCGCGCGACCAGATGCTTGACCAGTTGCACGAAGAACTCCTCGGTCAAGACCGCGGCGGGCAGGACGATAAACTTGCCGATGGTGCTGTGGTCGGGCTGATGGCCGCCGCACACCCACCACGCGCCTACATCGCGGCGCGCCAGTGCTTCAAGCTCGCGCAGCGGCCACTGCCGGTTGAGAATCCCGTAGACGATAAGACCGAGCAGCGGGCGCGGATGGAAGGCCTTGCGCCCGATCGTTTGATAGCGAGCGGTCTACACTGTGAGATCCAGCTCGGCCAGCAGGGCGCTCAGCCTGGGCGCCCTGCCCAAACCGGCCTCACGCAGGTAATCATCCAGACGCTGCGAACCGACGAACAGCTCGTGCGGCTCAGGGTCGAGGAACAAATCATCTTCGCCGGCCCGCTGTTGAACTTGGCCCGCCGATTCCTCCGCGGTACGAAAGTCAAACCCGAGCTGTCCCAACCCCTCCAGCCGCCGCGTCTCCCGCTCCATCCCGCGCGCCTTTTTCCGCCGCCCCTTCGATTAGATCAACGCCCCCCGCACGCCGCAATCCTCAGATGATCGAAAATCGACAGTCTCGCCAGCGGCGGCGGAGAAAAAGCCAAGCGGAGGCCGAGGATCGTGCAGCGCGCTAGTAACCCCGCGCGCGCATGGTCCCTGCGGCGCCCAGCGCCCAGCGGGTGAAAAAACCCGACCATTACAATCGCGCAGGAACAAGCAAACGCAACCCCGCGAGGGTCGGCCCCATGTAAGCATCGAAGTGGGCCAACCCGGATTGTCAAACGCAGCAGTGCTTTACACCTGCCGCCGCACGACCCGGGCGCGGACCGTTCCCAACCGTGGTTGACAGGCCCACGGGGCGGACTTAAGCTCAAGGGCTTGATTTGAAAGGCAGTTGGAGGTCTATGGAAATCAGAGTTGAAGGCTCGCTCGATCAGGCGATGCGGGTGCTCAAGCGCAAGCTCGCCAAAGAGGGAGTGTTCAAGGAGATGAAGAAGCGGGCTTTTTACGAGAAGCCCAGTGTCCGCCGCAAGCGCAAGCGCTCCGAAGCCCAACGCCGCCGCCGCAAAGAACAGCGCCGCCGCCGCGCCTCCGCTCTCTAAGCGCCCACTTGACGAACAGCATACCGCGCGCCGTCTGGCTGCGGGGCCTCGCGCTGCGCGATGGTGCGGCCCGCCGTACGCGGGCCGCTCTGATGGCCGCTTAAGCCGGCAGCGGCCGCCAGGTGAAGATCACTTGGCCGCGGGCCACGTAGCAGTCGAGGTCGTAATGGGGCAGGCCGAGCGCCGCGCGCCCCAGCCTGAAGCCCTCGATCACGTGCAGTAGCGTCTCGGGCAGCCCCTGCGGCTCCTCGAGGTGGCCGGCGGCTTGCGCGCTCAATTCCACCGCGACGCATCCGGCCTCCCGATGGCGCCCGATCGCATCGGCGCCCGTCTCCAGCGCCGCGCATCTGAGACACAGCACGGCCTGCCCGCCCGATTCGGCGGTCCACTTAAGGTCGTTACCCAGGCGGGCGAGCGGCATCGCGTATTCGGCCCATTGCTCGTGGGCGCGTTCGGTCGAATAGCGGCGGATGGCCCGTGCGATGTGGCTGAGCGTCGCCTCACCCGCGCCCGTCCCGAGGGTGAAAACGCCGTCCTCGTCGATTCGCAGTCCACCCGCGAACTGGTCGGCGAGGAACTCGCGCAGGTTAATCGGCAACGCGCATTTGAGATTTAACGGCGGCGGGTCGGGTAGTGACTTGCGAGTCGAATTACGAAGTCGGGCGGGGCGGGCGCGGCGGTTGAAGACTCGCTCGCGGCCCAGGGGATCGATGAAGGCTGGCCGAAAGAAGCCGGAGGGAAAGCCTTCGATGAACCGCGAGATGTGTGCCTCTCTACGTCCCAAAGGTCCGGTCCGCAAGGTACCAACCTCCTATGACTGTAGCGCCGTAAGCCCTGGCTTCAACGGCGGCCAACACACGTACCGACGCCCGGCGGAGTTCAGCCGCAGCCGTCCTTTAAGCCACCAGGATATCGTTGATAAAGCGTCGCCGGTCCCCGTGCTACCGTTCGGCGATGGCCGAGGGCCCAACACGACGTCAAATAACCGGGGTTACGCCCGGCGGAAACCGCAGGGTCCGATAGCGGCAAAGTGCCGACTTTGTCTCGCGCCATGCGACGAGGCTCTTTTCATCATACCAGCAGCCCGCTCAACTTCCCAACCGCCTCCGCCCGTCCACTCATCCTGCGAGCGGCGACCCGATGGCATCTATTCGCGGCTCGGGCCAACCGGCGCCACAGGTGCGCGTCGTTCGCCAGGGCCGTGCGTCTGCTACAGGCTGTACGGCGACATCATCGTCAAGTTGCCGCCGGACAGGAAATTGTTAGCGCGCGAACGCGTGATGGGCAACGGTGCGATGAAAAATCGATCTGTGATCTTCAACTTGACATTAAGCAACGCACGTGGTCTGTTTTGCTTCGATCTGACCCGTCCTTCTCCACCGTGTATGAGGTGAACTAATGGACATCCATCCCGCCTTCGCAACTCCGCTCTGCCAGCGGCTCGGCCTCGAGTATCCAGTCCTGCAAGCTGGGATGGGCTTTGTCGCACATGCCGAGCTCGCCGCGGCGGTCTCCAACGGGGGCGGCCTGGGCTGTATCGGGGCGGGCACGATGTCCGCCCGTGAATTAAGAGAACAAATCCAACGCTGCCGCGGGCTGACCACCCGGCCCTTCGGCGTCGATATTCTTTTTGCCGAGGTCAAGGCCGACAAGGCCAACTCCGACGTGGTGCGCTACAGCTCCAACGTCGAGCAGCTTATCGAGGTCACCTTTGAAGAGCGGGTCCCGGTCATCGTTTCGGGGCTGGGCAACCCGGCTGGAATCGTTGGCCGCGCCCACGGCCAGGGAGTGTTCGTGATGTCGCTTTGCGGCAACGTCAGGCAGGCGCGCCGCCTGGAGGCCGCCGGCGTCGACGCGCTCATCGCCCAAGGCTACGACGCCGGCGGCCATACCGGGCGCGTCGGCACGATGTCGCTGGTGCCGACGATCGTTGACGCAGTGCGCGTGCCGGTGCTGGTGGCGGGCGGAATCGCCGACGGGCGGGGGCTGGTTGCCGCGATGGCGCTGGGGGCGCAGGCGATCTGGATGGGAAGCCGGTTCGTGGCCTCGGTCGAGGCCTTCGCGCACATCAATTACAAGAACAAGATCGTCGAGACCGACGAGGAAGGCACCACCATCACGCGCTGCCAGTCGGGCAAGCCCTGCCGGCTCATCCGCAACAAGTTTACCGAGTCATGGGTCGGGCGCGAGAGCGAAATCCTGCCGTTCCCGCTGCAGGCGATGCGGGTCGGATTCCCGGCGGCCCAGAAGGCGCGTTACGAGGGCAAGGTCGAGGAGGGCGGGATGGCCTGCGGGCAGAGCGCCGCGCTGATTCACTCGGTCAAGCCGGCTGGACGGATCGTCGCTGACGTGATGGCCGAGGCGGATGCGGCGCTGCGCGAACGGTTTCTGGCTCCGGACTGGCCGGCGATACCCGCCGCGGGCCGCCCGGACGCGGCGTAGCCCGCGCAATGAGCGGTCGGAGCCGTGCCCCACACAGCAGCGCGGAACCCTTTCGCGTGAGCGTTTTTCTATGGCTCCAGCCGCTCCATCATCCGCGGGAAAGGGATTGTCTCGCGGATGTGATGGAGCCCGCAGATCCATGCCACCACCCGCTCGAGGCCCATCCCGAACCCGGCGTGCGGCACTGAGCCGTAACGCCTCAGATCGAGGTACCAGTTGAGCGGCTCGAGCGGCAGCCCGTGCTCGACAATGCGCGCGCGGAGCGTCGCATAGTCGTCCTCGCGCTGGCCGCCGCCGATAATCTCGCCATAGCCCTCGGGCGCCAGCATATCGACACACAGCGCCACCGCAGGGCGCTCGGGGTCGCGCTTCATGTAGAACGCCTTGCACTCGGCCGGGTAGCGATGGACCATCACGGGGCGGTCGAACTCGGCCGATAGCGCGGTTTCCTCGTCCCCGCCCAAGTCGTCGCCCCATTTGACCGTCAGGCCCTTGGCCGTAAGCCGCGTGATCGCCTCGTCGTACGAAATCCGCGGATAGGGAGTTTCGGCCGCGCGCTTGAGCGGCTCGAGGTCGCGCTCGAGCGTGGCGAGGTCGGCGGCGCGCCGCTTAAGCACGCGGCGCAGGATGTAGGCGACGAAGTCCTCGGCGAGCTGCATGTCCTCGGCCAGCGTGTAGAAGGCGACCTCCGGCTCGACCATCCAGAACTCGGTCAGATGGCGCCGCGTCTTGGACTTCTCGGCGCGGAAGGTGGGCCCGAAACAATAGACCTTGCCCAAGGCGAGCGCGCCGGCCTCGGCGTAGAGCTGGCCGCTTTGCGTCAGATAGGCCTTGCGCTCGCCGAAGTAGTCGATTTCGAAAAGATTGGTGGTGCCCTCGCACGAGGTCGGCGTCAGGATCGGCGCGTCGAACAGCACGAAGCCGCGCTCGTGGAAGAACTCGCGCGCGGCGGCGGCAACCTCGTCGCGCACGCGCAGGATCGCATGCTGGCGCGCCGAGCGCACCCACAGATGGCGCAGGTCGAGCAGGAAGGCGACGCCG
This sequence comes from Deltaproteobacteria bacterium, assembly GCA_021827495.1. Classification (GTDB taxonomy): domain Bacteria; phylum Desulfobacterota; class Binatia; order Binatales; family Binataceae; genus JAKAVN01. The sequence goes on from JAKAVN010000065.1 coordinate 16,465, forward strand.
TGCTCCTTGGGGGTGATCGGGTAGTCGATCGCGGGCGCGTAAACCTTGAACCGCTTGACCGTCAGCTCGAAGCCGCCGGGCGCGCGCTGGTCCTCGCGCACCGCGCCGGTCACTTCGAGCGAGGTCTCCTGTCCCAGATGGTCGGCGGCGGCGAACGCGTCGGTGCCGACCTTATTGAGCAAGGCGACGCATTGGCATACTCCGGTGCCGTCGCGCACCAGCAGAAAGTGGATTTTGCCGCTCGAGCGGCGGTGGTAGAGCCATCCCTTGAGCGTCACTTCTTCGCCCGAGTGGCGGCCCAGTTCGTCGATATAGACCCACGCCATGCCGCTATTTAAGCAAATTGGCGCGGATTGGCGAGCGCGCGCGATCCGGCGGCGGCTGATGTTACCTACCGACGGATAACCAAATCTATCGTCCGCCGCCTCGCGTAGGCAGCCTTGGACGCGCGAGGATGCTGGGAACCTGACTGGCGCTGCCTGCGGAAAATGGGGATTAGCCGCATGAATGACGGAACCGAGCAGATCGGCTTTGCCGGGCCACGAACATCACTACTGGTTCGTTCAATCCCAAACCGGTGGCTTACGACCGATCCACGGCTGCGCCTGTTCGAGCTGGCCTGCGAGCTGAAATAGCGTCGCTTCGGCGCCGTAGCGCCCACCGAACATCACTCCGATTGGCAAGCCTTCGCGATTCCAATAGAGCGGCAGCGAGATCGCCGGTTGCCCGGTGATGTTGTAGACGGGGCAGGCCCCCGCAAAGTTCGTCATCTTTTCGTCGAGCAGCGTCGTGGCCGGACTCATGAAGTCGATAGTGCCGATCCGGAGCGGCGGCTGACCTACAGTGGGCGTCAGGAACAGATCATG